>DASUXL010000097.1:0-14878 GCA_036377915.1 Candidatus Limnocylindrales bacterium | reverse complement strand
GGGTCTATGTTCAGCTCGCTGCCGTGCAGCAGCACCATGCCGCCGCTGTCCATCGCCCGGATCTGCTCGCGCTGGGCCAGCATCTTCTCGTCGGTCATGCGCTGCATCACCAGGTTGGGCGCGTGGTCGGTGACCGCGTAGTACTCATACCCTCGCTTGCGCGCCGCCTCGACCATGCGCTCCAGCGGGGCGACGCCGTCGGTCAGGTCGGTGTGGCTGTGCAGGTCGCCGCGCAAGTCCTTGACCTGGACAAGGTCGGGCAGCGGGACGCCGTCGAGCTCTCCGCGATCCTCGCGCAGCACCGGGGGTACCCACTGAAACCCAACGGCCGCATAGACCTCTTCCTCGGTCGCGGCCCGCTCCGGAAGGGTCACGCCCTTTTCGCTGGCGATCGCCGCGAGCTTGGCGTTGTGCTCCTCGGAGCCGGTGGCCCGCTGCAGGGCCGTGCCCCAGGCGGCGGGCTCGACGACGTGCAGGTCGACGTGCAGCCCGTTGAGGGCGCGGATGGTGGCCTGGTCGTCCCCGCGCGCGACCACCTCGACCACGAGCGGCAGGTTGACGAACGCCTCCAGCACCGTCTCTGGCTTGGCCGAGGCGGCGACGATGTCGACGTCGCGGATCGCCTCCTTCACCCGGCGCAGCGAGCCGGCCATCTCACACCGCTCGACACCGTCCACAGCGGACAGTGTGGTGACGAAGGTCTCGGCGAGGTCGAGCGCGACCGGGATCAGCACCCGGCCACCGCCCTCGCGCAGCTGCGCGATGCCGCGCTGGATGTTTTCCACCGCTTTGGGTCCGAAGCCGCGCAGCCCGTCCAGGCGCCCCTGCCCGATCGCCGCGTCCAGCTCGTCGACCGACCTGATCCCGAGCTGGCCGGCGAGGACCAGGGCCTTGGTGGCGCCCACGCCGGGCACCCGCATCAGCTGCCGGGTGCCGGTGGGAACCTTGGCGCGCAGCTTCTCCAGCGCCTCGATCCGCCCGGTGGCGAAGAACTCGGCTATCTTTTCGGCGGTCGAGGCTCCGACGTTGGGGATTTCCTGGAGCTGGGCGGCGTCAAGGGTGGAGACGTCGGCGTCGTGACCGGCGACCGCGCGGGCCGCCTTTTCATAGGCCCGAGCCTTGAAGCCTTGCCCACCGCTGACGGCGATCAGGTCGGCGAACTCCTGCAGGAGCGCTCCGACCGCGTGGTTGGGCCGGGCCATGGGTTCATCGTACAGGCGTGTACCGCACGAGGATGTGGGTAACTACCCCGAATGACCGAGGGGTATGCCGACCAGCTGCTCATCACCCTTAAGCGGGCCGCCAGTGTGCTCAAGAGCACCGGGGTCCCCTTCGCGCTGGCCGGAAGCTTTGCCGCCTATGCCCACGGCGGCGCATCCAGCGATCACGACGTCGACTTCCTCATCAAGCACGAGGACGTCGAGCAAATCCTCGGAGCCTTGAGCGACAACGGGTTCCGCATCGAACACCCACCCGAGGACTGGCTGGTCAAAGCCTACGACGGCGACGAACTGGTCGACCTCATCTACCGCCCCATCGAAATCCCCGTCACCGACGAGACCCTCGCCGACGCGACGATCATGAACGTCGGCCCGATCAGCATCCCCGTGCTGTCCGCGACCCAGCTGATGGTGCACAAGCTGCTCACCTTCGACCAGCATCACTGCGACTTCGCCCGCGCCCTGCCGCTCGCGCGCTCCCTCCGCGAGAAAATCGACTGGCAGCGGGTGCGCAAGGACACCGCCGACTCGCCATACGCGGCGGCATTCCTGGTCCTCGTTGAGAAGCTGGGGTTGGCTTCCTATGAATAAGCACGACGAGTACGCCGAGGCGGGCCTGCAGCGGGACCTCACCGAGGCGGACGGCCTGTCCGAGCAGGGCATCGACATCATCCGGCGCGACGGCATCGTGGTCGTGCAAGGTGAGGTGGAGAGCCCGGAGCGGCGTGAGGCGATCCTGCGGCACGTCAGCGAATCCTTCCCGGACAAGGAAGTGCGCAGCGAGATCGCGCTGATCCCGGTCGGCACACCGGCGGAAGCGGAGGACGTGTCGTGACACGGATAGCGGCGGTTGGCGATGTGCATATGGACGTCGATGTGCTGGGCCGGTTCCGGCCGGCACTGGACACATTGGACGAACACGCGGACATGCTGCTGCTCGCCGGGGATCTTACCCGGCACGGCACGGCCGAAGAAGCGCGCTGTGTCGCGCAGGAGTTCGGCGGCTTGCCGGTACCCGTGATAGCGGTCCTGGGAAACCACGACTACCACTCCAACCAGGAGGCGGTGGTCATCGACGTGCTCGCGGAGGCCGGCATCACCGTGCTGGAGGGCAACTCCACCTTCATCGAGTGCGACGGCGAACCCGTCGGGATCGCCGGGGCCAAGGGCTTCGGCGGCGGGTTCGCCGGCCGCTGCGCGAGCGCGTTCGGTGAGCCGGCGATGAAAGCCTTCGTGCGGCACACCGAGGAGAGCGCGGAGTCGCTTTCAAGGGCTTTGAAGGATATGGGTACCAGGTGCAAGGTGGCCTTGACCCATTACGCCCCCGTGCCCGAGACGCTGGCGGGCGAGCCGCTTGAGATCTACCCGTTTCTCGGCTCCTACCTGCTGGCCGAGGCGATCGACACGGGTGGGGCGACGCTGTCCATCCACGGGCACGCGCATCACGGCTCGCCGCGCGGCATGACGCCGGGCGGGGTCCGGGTGCGCAACGTTGCCCACCCCGTCATCCGCCAGGCCTACTCCGTCTTCGCGCTCTAAGATCGCGCAATTTGCCAGGCAATGCATGGCTGCAGGCCGCCTCGCGCACGCATTTGCCAGGCAATTCATGGCGGCAGGCCGCCTCGCGCACGCATTTGCCAGGCAATTCATGGCTGCAGGCCGCCTGGCGCACCATTTGCCTGGCAAATTGCCGGATCATCAGAGGACGGTGGCGGCCACGCGGAGGTCGGCGACGAAGGCGGCGTAGGCGTCGTCGCGCTCCGTTGAGCGCAGGATGCTCGACGGGTGCACCGTCGCCAGTACCTGGATGTCGCGCCACGGGGTGAGCGTGCCGTGCGACTTGGTGACCCGGAAGGCCTTGCCCAGCAACGCCTGCGCCGCCGTGCTGCCGAGCGCCACGATGAGCTTGGGCCGGGCCGTCTTGAGTTCGGCCTCCAGCCACGGGCGGCACGCCGTTATCTCGCTCTGGTTGGGTTTGGCGTGGATGCGGCGTTTGCTCTCGCTGGTGCTGGTGTGCTTGAAGTGCTTGACGGTGTTGGTGAGGTAGATCTGCGCCCGCTCCAGCCCGGCGTCGATGATCGCCTTGTCCAGCAGCCGCCCGGCGGGGCCCACGAAGGGGTGCCCCTCGCGGTCCTCGATGTCGCCCGGCTGCTCGCCGAGCATCATGATTTGGGCGGGGACCGGCCCTTCGCCGAAGACGGTCTGGGTGGCCTCGCGGTAAAGCTGGCAGCCGCGGCACGAGGACGCGGCGGCCCGTAACGCCCGCAACGAGTTCGTATCAGCGGGCAGGAACGACTGGGCACCTACCTCAGGCATAGGAAATTCAATACCCCCAACGGCCCCGGTTTGAACCAGGACGTTGCGGGTATTCGACGGTCATGGAACTTCTACTTTGGATCCTTGCCGTGGTGCTGGTCGTCGCCGGCATCGTGGCCATCTTCCGCAGCCAGCTCCTCTGGGGGATCGTCCTCATCATTGTGGGGCTATTGGTCGGTCCTGGTGGAGTGAGCCTGTTCGCCTGACCGCATCACACGCACCTGACCCAAGTGCCTTGAATCAGGGGGTAGGGGTGGACGCCCGGCAACGTGTTGCCGGGCGTCCATCATTGTTGTGGCGTAGGTTGGAGTCATGTTCGGCGTGGAGCAGGTTGTTGATGGCGGCCGTGTGTCGGTGAAGGTGACCGGCGACATCGATCTGGCGACGGCAGACAAGGTCGGCGAGGCGTTGACCGAGGCCCTTGGCAAGGGGTCTCAGGTCTGGGTCGACCTGTCGGCGGTGACGTTCCTTGACTCGACGGGGATCCGGGCTTTGGTCCAGGCGCATCGCCGGGCCGGGGCTCAGGGCGCGAGTCTTTACGTGCACGGTGCGCAGCAGTGGGTGGCCAAGGTTCTTGAGGTGACCGGTGTCGGGCCGTTACTGGCGCCCCCCGCGGGATAACCGGGGCAGATGCGGATTGGCCTTCTTCTTTCCACCGAGGAGCATCCGCCTGAGCGTCGGGCGACGATCCCCGCGTGCGCCGGGAGATCACCTTCCACCACGTCCGCATCTACACGCTGCCGGACATACCGCCGCCCATCTACGTCTCTCTCGGCCTACGGGCCCAAGGCGATGGAGCTGGCGGGGCGTTTTTTGGGGGTACCGGGAGAGGCCGGCCAGATCCTTCCGACACCGAAATGATCGACTTCTACGCGAACGAGATCATTCCGAAAGGTGGTGCGGCTTAAGGGGTTCCAGCGCTGGGCCGGAGACGACGGAGCCGTCGAGGGCGAAGCGCGAGCCGTGGCACGGGCAGTCCCAGGTCGCCTCGGCGTCGTTGAAGCCGACGATGCACCCAAGGTGGGTGCAGGTGGCGGAGACGGCGCGGACGGTGCCTTGCGGGTCGCGATAGGCGGCCACCCGCTCACCGTCGATCATCAGCACGCGCCCCTCGCCCGCGGGCAGGTCGCCGAGCAGTTCCGTGTGCCGGGTGCCCATGCGGTCGCCGACGAAGTGCCGGACCGAGGCGGCCGCGTTGCGCACCACCCCGCCGATGCTGTCCTTCAGCTTGACCCGCCGGGGGTCGAAGATTTTGGCCCAGGGCAGCGGTTCGCCGGCGATCAGCGAGGCGATCAGGCGCCCGGCGGCAACGCCGTTGGTCATGCCCCAGCCGCCGAAGCCGGTGGCGACGTAGGTGTTCTGGCCCATGCCGGGGAAGTGGCCGATGTACGGGACACCGTCGGCGCTCTGGTAGTCCTGGGCGCTCCACACATACGGGAACTCGGTGACGCCGAAGCGTTCGCCGGTCCAGTTGGCAAGGGTCGCGAGCCGGTCCCGCACGCCGGGCTGGCCCGGTTCGTACTTCTCGCCCGTGACGATCAGCAGTCTCTTCCCGCCGGTGTAGGGGGCCGTGCGTACCGAGCGCAGGCCCTCCTCGTGCGTGATGTACATGCCTTGCGGGTCAAGGCTTGCGTCGATGGGCGCGGCGATCACCAAGTCCCGGCGGACGGACAGCCGGGGTACCAGCGCCACCCTGTCCAGGATGGGGAAGTGGGTGGCCACGACGATGTGCTGGGCCTTGACCGTGGCGCCGGAGGAGGTCTTGACGGTGTCGCCGTCGATCCCGACCACGCGGCTGTTCTCGTGCACGCGCGGCAGGTCGGCGGCGAGCGCCCGCAGGTAGCGCAGCGGATGGAACTGGGCCTGGTCCTCGACCCTGACCGCGGCGGCGACCGGGAAGGGCAGGCCGGTCTCGGTGACGAAGCTCGCGTTCAGCCCGGCCTTGGCCGCCGCCGAAGCCTCCTGCCGGACCTCGTCCACATCGGACCCGTAGGTATACGCGGGCAGCCGCTCCCACTCGCAGTCGATGCCCTGCCCCGCGATGTACTCGATCGCGTCCGTCTGCGCCTGGGCGTAGAGCGCCCCGACCTCGGGGTCGAGCCGGTGGTAGAGCAGCGTGTGCAGGGCGGTCACCTTGGCGGTGGTGTGCCCGGTGACCCCGGACAGCAGGGTCCCCGCTTCGAGCAGCACCACATCATGGCCGGCGCGGGCAAGCTCCCACGCGCAGCAGACCCCGGCGATGCCGGCGCCGATCACAACCACGTCCGCGCTCGCTGTCCCCGTGAGCTCGAGGTGGGTTTGCCCGGCGCTTGACGCCATCCAGTAAGACCTCACGCTCCGCGCATACCCGCTCGACGCGCGGGTATGCACTGATCATGGAGGACAAGGCGGAGCGCAAGATCGTCGAACGCGAGCAGGACGACGCGGAACGGGAGCGTAAGGGTCAGGGCCAGGCGGCTAAAGATCCCAAGGAGGAAGTTGACGACCCCAGGGGAGATCAGCCGCCTCCACAGCCGTTCTCGGGCCCGTCTCGATGACCTCTTCGAGCTCGGTCATTTCGTCGGGGCTGAGCACGAGGCGAGCCATGGACAGAGTCTCGTCGGAGGAAAGGTCTGCGGGGACCACAACCGTCACCCGGTTGCGATCATTTATGTGGACGACCACGGCAATATCGGCCTTGCGAAGGATTCGCATGGCGCTATCTCCCTTGGCGGGGGTGCATTACCAGCCAGCCTATGCGGGTCTCAGCGACCGTTCAACAGTGAGCTGATTAAAGCTTGCACGTGACGGCGCTCCTCGGCATTTAGCTTCGACAATCCGGCGACCATCACCTCGATCTCCGGATCGGTCGTCTTCTCCTGCCAGATGGCCAGGCCCGCGGCTGCCGCGGCGGCGGCGCGGACCGTGTCCAGCGGCACGTCCAGACCCACGGCCAGCTTCTCCAGGGTCTTGGGCATGGGCGGGTTCACCAGCCTCTCGGCGGTCGCCAGGTGGTGGACCGTGGAGCGCGGCAGGCCGCCACGGCGCGCGACCTCGCCGTATGACCAGCGGTGTTCGGCCATCCTGCGCTGGATGAGCTGCTGCAGTTCGTTCATCGCGGCTGCAATATAACCCGGGCGCCTTGATGATCGGCTCCACCAAGCGTAGTGTCCAAAGTTATTGGACGAACTGTCTAGTGACATTGGAGGGAAAATGACCGCCCCGACGTACACCCAGCAACAGTCACCCCAACTGTTCGGCCAGACCCAGGGCTACGACCCCTTCAACCAGCACCAACAGAACTGGTTCTCCGGCCAGCAATTCGGCCAGCAGTACGGCCAGCAGTACGGCCAGCAGGGCGGAGGCGACCCGCAGACCCTCGTCTGGCAGCTGCTCATCCACGCACAGCAGGCGATCACCCTGGCGCAGCAGATCGTGATGCAGAACGCCCAGCAGACGGGGTACCCCACGATGGGCCAGAACCCTTCGCAGCAGCGCCAGGGTTGGGGTCTTGACCCGCGCCTGTTCCAGCGGCAGCCGATGGCCTGGTGAGTTCAGTGGCCTACCCGATGACCATGCGACCGATGATGCCTGCCGCGGAACTGTCGCGGCAGGGGCAGGCGGGCACGATGCCGCCGGCCGTGGAGGAGGCGATCCGGCAGCGCTGCGCCGCCGAGTTGCAACGCGCCTACCAGTGGCTGGAGGAGACGCTGCCAAGCACGCCCGCTCTGTCCAATGTGGTCCCCGCGATGATCACCGCGGTCCAGCTCTACCAGGCGAGGCAGTACACCGCATGCCTGGACGAGGTGAACGCGGTGATGTCGAACCTGCGGCAGGCGCGGTGGTCTTTTCCCACCCTGCCGCCGCTGTGAGGGGTGATCGTCATGCAGAGGCAGAAGGCCCACTCGGAGCGCTACCTGGTCCAGCCGGCCAACCCGAAGATAGCCGAGAAGGTCAAGCAGGAGAAGGACATCCGAGTCGTACGCGAGATCGTGCCGGCGGCCGGCAAGAGCGAGCCGATCCTCGTCGTCGAGATGGAGCCGACCCGCGCCGCGCAGCTGGCCGAAGCGCCTGAGCTGCTGGTCGAGGCGGACCATCCGCTCGGGTACGGCATCGCCACCCTGCCGGTGCTCGACCCCGGCGTGGCCCCGCTCGCCGAGGGGGTCCCGTTCACCGTGCAGGTCGAGGACGCGCAGGGCGGCACGCTCGACGGCGCCGCCGTGCACGTGTTCGGCGCCCACTCGATCGCGCAGGCGTTGACGGACAAGGAAGGCCGGGCCACCCTCACACTGTCCGAACAGGACATCGAGGGCGCGGCGGGTGTCTACGTCCAGCCGCGCGGCCCGTTCTGGAGTTCGTGGCAGAGCCGGCCGCTGCTTTCCACCGGGGAGCCGCACCGGATCGCGTGCGCGCCGGTCGACCCGGACACGGTGGAGCACTGGGCGCAGCGCGCCATGGGTTTCGACCGCCTGCCGCCGACCTTCCGTGGCCACGGCATCAAGGTGGCCGTGATCGACTCCGGTGCCGACCTTGGCGCCGTCCAGCTGGAGGAGAACGAGCCGGCCGGCTGGGACGAGTGGCAGGGCGACACGGTCGGGTTCGGCACCGTCGCGATCGGACTGATCGCGCGGCTGGCGCCCGAGGCGCACCTGCACGTGGCGAAGGTCTCGCCGGGTGGCCGTTTCGGTGACCTGGTGGCGGCAATCGACCACTGCCTGGCCGAACAGGTCGACCTGATCGTGCTGGGGCCCGGAAGTCCTTACACCTCATGGCTTGTGGCCCGCAAACTGGAGGAGGCGGCGTACGCGGGGATCGCGTGCATCGCCGCCGCCGGCAACTCGTCGGGTCCGGTGTCCTTCCCCGCCTCGCTGCCCGGCGTGCTCGCGGTCGGCGCCATCGGCAAGGTCGGCACCTTCCCGCCGGGCAGCTACCACACCACGCAGCTGACCGGAACGCCGACGCAGGAAGGGTTCTTCGCCGCACGCCTGTCGGCGTCCGGTCCGGAACTGGACCTGTGCGCGCCCGGTGTCGGCGTGAGTGTCAACGGCGGTGTGCTTGACGGCACGCAGGTCGCCGCGGCCCACGTCGGTGCGCTCGCCGTGCTGGTGATGGCGCACCACCCCGAGTTCCGCAACGGTTTCCGGGTGCGGGGTTCGGGCAGGGTGCAGCGACTGCAACATGTGCTGCGCACGGCTTGCCGGCCGTTGCCCACGATCGACCCGGCCCGGGTCGGCGCGGGCCTGCCGGACGCGGTCGCCGCAGTCGGTCTCGTGCCCGGCATCCACGGCCAGCAATCACGGCCGGCGATATCTCCACTTTCGCCGTTCGAGGGGCGCACGCGCGACATCAGTGTGCTGCGCGCCGCGATGGTCTCGGCCGGACTGGCTTAAAGGATCGCCAGCTCGCGGGGAGTGACGTTCAGTCGCTCCCCGCCAGTCTCTGTGCAGACCATGATGTCCTCGATCCGCGCGCCGTGCCGGTGCGGTACATAGATTCCCGGCTCTACAGAGAAGGTCATCCCTGGCTCCAGCTTCAGCGTCGACCCCTCCACGATGTAGGGCTCCTCGTGCCCCTCAAGGCCGATGCCGTGGCCGGTACGGTGGATGAAGAAGTCGCCATAGCCGGCACCCGCGATGATCTCGCGGCCGATCGCGTCAAGCCTCTCCGCCGGGATGCCCGGCCGCACGGCATGGGTCTGCGTCACCTGCGCCCGCAGCAGCACCTCGTAGTAGTCGCGGAACTCGGCCGGCGGCTCGCCGATGCAGTAGGTGCGGGTCGAGTCGGAGCAGTAGCCGTCCTGCGTCGTGCCGCCGATGTCCACCACGATCGGCTCACCCGGCTCGATCACGCGGCCGGAGACGTCGTGGTGCGGGCTTGCCGCGTTGGGCCCCGACGCCACGATCGCGAAGTCGGCGCGAGCGTGCCCGGCGGCAAGGATCGCCTCCTTGATGTCCCTGGCGACCTCCGCCTCGGTGCGGCCGGCGCGCAACCACTCGGCCATGCCCTCGTGGACCTTGTCGATGGCGGCACCGGCCTGGCGCAGCGCCTCGACCTCCTCCGGGCTCTTGCGCATGCGCATCTCGCGCAGCACCGTCGACGCCAGCTCCTGTGTCGCGCCGCGGATTACCTGCCGGAAGGCCAGCACCTTCTCCGCCCACATGCGGTTGTCCACCGCCACCCGGGCAACGTCGCGGTCGAGCCGGGCGGCGACAAGGGCGTACGGGTCCTCGGTCTCGTTCCAGTCGACCACCTCTATCGAGACTTTCGCGCCCGGCCGTTCAAGCTTGGGCACCACGAGGAACGGCTCCCCCTCAAGCGGGATCACCAGGCAGGTCAGTCGCTCCGACGGCCTGGCCGCATAGCCGGTCAGGTAACGCAGGTCGGCACCGGGGGAGATGAGCATGGCGTCGAATCCGGCCGCGCCCGCCAGCTCCCGCGCTCGGGCCAAGCGGTCGGCGGGGTAAAGGTTCGGTATACCGGTCACACCCCCAACCTAATCCCAACCTGAGGTTGTCCCCAGAGACATCGCGCCCGTCTGTGAATACCGTCCGCGGTGTGAGAATTGTTCGGCGTTTCGCGTGGGACAGCTGGTACCTGCTGAGCAGCCTGCCGCTTGCCCTGGCCGGTGGGCTGATCGCGGTGCACGGTGTGGTGGTCGGGATCGGGGCGGTGATCCTCGTCGGGCGCACCCCACCGGGCGGTTCGCGGAAGCCTTGCGCGCCAACGAGACGTGTGGCTGGGCACCGGCCGCCCCGACCCGCATCTACGCCGGGCGCCTCGACCGGGACGTCGTCTTCGAGCACGCCCCGTTCTGCCAGGCGCAGATCCTCGCCCACGGCGGCAGCGCCGAGGTTGTCGACCTCGGTGACGTTGATCACCTCGGTACGGCGTTCCTGGCGCTGCCGCAGATCCGGGACTGGTTCCGTCTAATGGCGGATGAGGTGCCGGGTGGCGTTCGTCAGGCGATGGTGGGGCGATAGGTGAGCACGACGACTCCTGAGGCGAACGTCGTGGTGTCGGTGAGTTGCACGGGGGTTACGCTGTCGGGCCGGAACAGGGGCTCGCCCTCTCCCTTGATGACGGGGTAAATCCAGATGCGGTACTCGTCGAGCAGTCCATGCTTGGCGAGGTCGTCGGTGAGCCGGCCGCAGCCCCAGGTGAGGATGTCGTTGCCGGGCTGAGATTTCAGCTTGGTGACCTCGCTGATGAGATCGCCACCCGGGATGATCGTCGAGTTGCTCCAGTCGGCGGGCTTGTCCAGGGTGGCGGACACCGCGTACTTGGCGATGGTGTTGACGTGGTCGGCGTAGGGGTTGCCGCCCATGCCAGGCCACGCTTGGGCCATGCCCTCGTAGGTGACGCGGCCGAGCAGCAGCGCGTCGCACCCGAGGGTGAGCTTGAGCGCGTACTCCATGGCGTCTGGGCTGTTGTGCTGCATCGACCACACGTGCGGGTTGTCGATGTATCCGTCGAGGGTGGTGTAGGTGGAGGCGATGACTTTTCGCAAGGTTGGTTCCTTTCAATGGTTGGTGTGGCGCCTTTACTTGAGATCGAAGACGTGGACCAGGTGTGGTGCGTCGACGAGGGTGTGCGGTGCCAGGGCGTGGTAGGCCCAGACGTGAACCCACGCGTTGCCGGTCCGCACCGTGAGCACTGTCTTGAACATGCCCGGCGCGAAGTAGGTCAGTAGCAGGAAGACGAGCGACAGGACGGCGTTGCCCGGTGAGGTGAAAACCGTCCACGCATCCCAGATGTGCAGCGCCGTGTAGGTGAGACCGCCCAGGATCACCGTGGCCGCCGTCGACCCGGTCAGTCGCAGGAAGCGGGGCACCAGGATCGCGTAGATGAAGATCATGGCGGGTAGCACGGCGCCGGCCAGGTACAGCGTGAAGGTCAGGGGAGCCCCGAGCATGAGTTGGCCGGCGCTGAGATCGAAGATGCCTGGAGCGAGCACGGCGATCTGGACCAGTGATTCGATCAAGAGGATCACGCCGATGAGTATGGTGTCGGCCCGGCGGTTGCTGGAGCGAAGGTTGAGCGCCTCGGCAGAGTAGCGCCGCCGGAAGACCAGGAGCGGAATCACCGCGTAGACCACGAGATTGTAGGTCGCCCAGGCGATTGACTCGGTGGGGCTGACATGGTCGTGCGTTCCGTAGATCGAGCCGGCCAGGTGAAGCCCGAAAGGGTGCCATCCGGCGAGTCGGGCAAGGATGAAGCCCAGCGCCAGCCCAGCAGCCCCATAGAGAAGCAGGAACAGCGTCTCCCGGGCGGCCACCGACCGTTGCGGCGCACGGTCGGCCAGGTTGGGTAGCGTCCGGCTGCGCGTAAGCCGGTACGACAGCCAGATGAGCAGGAGCACCTCGGCCAGGGCCAGGTTGGCGTCGAAAAGGTGGCCGACCGGCGTGCGGTCCGCGGCGGCCGGCCAGTCGAACGGGAGCGCGTCTCCGGCCACCGCGAGGACCACCACGTTGCCCGCGAGCCAGCCGATGGCGGCCAGTTGCACGCTGCGCTTGTGCAGCAACGCACTCAGGCCGGACCGGGGTGGTCGTGGTCGCGGGTCGGTCGTGCGGGAGAGCGTCACCGGCTGCCTCCGAAACTTTTGTAACACGACTGTGCTAGTACCCGAGGCAGCCTAACACGACTGTGCTATAAAAGGTCAATGCCCAAGGTGGTGGATGCGACAGTGCGTCGGCTGGAGCTGGCCGAAGCCGTATGGCGGGTGATCCGCCGCGACGGCCTTGAGCAAGCCTCGGTCCGCAACGTCGCCCGCGAGGCGGGACTGTCGATGGGCTCCCTGCGTCACTACTTCGCAAGCCAGTCCGAACTCATGGTGTTCGCGTTCCGGACAGTCATCGACCGAATCGAATCCCGCCTCGCCGCAATGGAACCCGAGCCCGACCCCAGGCGAAGAGCGCAGCGCGTGCTCGCCGAACTGCTCCCGCTCGACGACGAACGGCGGGCAGAGAACGAGGTCTGGTTGGCCTTTACGTCCCGGGCAATCACCGACCCTGCACTTCGAGCGTTGCGGGACGAGGGATACGACGCCCTGCGGGCCGGCTGTCAAACGATGATCACCGACCTGTCCGCAGCCGGCCTCGCCCCGACCGACATACCGGCCGAGACCGAACGCCTACACTCCCTATTGGACGGTCTTGCCGTCCACGCAGCCATGCGACCCGACATCCACACCGCCGAGTCGTTGGCCGCCGCAATCGCACACCATCTCGACGCTCTCGCGACCGAAGGCTCCACGCGACGCATCCGAACGCGGACACACACGCGGCGCACGTAAGCGAACCTCCGCTGCACCACGACCCGACGCGTCCCACTCGCCCGCCTGTCGGACTACCGGCCCGCAGGCCCGGTCTAGCGCCGGTGCGCGCACGTTTCCCGGCAGAGGAGCCGGACGACGGCGTTCCACCCCGCCTTCCGTTCCTGCAGCCAGTACCAGATGGGTGACTTGCCTTGAATGTAGTACCCGGCGTCCGCCACGGCGTTGACGTATTTGAATGTCAGCTTCTCGCATGTGAGTGGCCCCACGGACCAGCAGCGCAATGGCCTGAACCAGCCGACCTCGACGAACCAACTTTCGGCCGACGCCGTGTCTTCTTCCGCCATGGAGGGGCTTTCGGCGATGACCGTGTCGCCCGCGCGATAGATCCACTTCTGGCGCGCAGCATCGTAGTAAGCACCGGTCGTCATATCTTGATCGTCGGGCATCGGATCTCCCGCGCTAGACGCTCTGCCTCGGGTAGCGTGAATCTGAAGGGCTTGTCTGCCCCAGGTCGTTTCGGGTCGGGTCCTCGTCCTTCGGCCCGAGCATATACGCGCCAGATCCCGTCCACGCAGTCCGTTGAAACTCGCACCACAATTCCCTCGGGTGTGGGAAGCGAGTCGTCCGCCTTCTCTTGACCGACCTGGTTCCAGGTCTTCCCGTCGCCTGCGTCCTTCTCCAGGCGGACTGTCAATCGGTGCGCCGTGGGCGGGTAGTCGCACCATGCTTTTACAGCCGCCACGATCTGGCCCCTCCCTTTGCCGCCGGGCGGAGCGGTGGAGTGAGGGTGGGCGTTGACCCTGATGTCGCAGGTGTTGGTCCCGGCGCCTCCGCTTTGGTCGCACCCTCCGGTCGCCGACAGCGCCATCGACACGGTCAGCACAGCTTTGCCGATCATGTACACCGTGCCCCGACCGAAATCTCATCCATGTCGGAGAAGCTAAAACCCTTGCCCACAACAAACAACAAAGATCAGTTTCTGTGGGCAAAAAGCAGGACTCAGACCGAGAAAATGGTCACCGAACGACGATCACACGATCGGGGGCGGCGGCGGCTGGCAGGATGGGCACCAGTAGCTGTTGCGCCCGGCCAGCTCGCCCTTGCTGATCGGGCTTTCGCAGACGTGACAGGCTAACCCGGCACGCCGGTAGGCGTAGACCTCGCCGCCGTGCCGGTCCACCCGCGGCGCCCGCCCCATCGCCTCGGGCAGGTGCTTGTCCCGCACGGTGTCGATCCGGCCGGTCTGGACCGCGAGCGCCATCAGTTCGCGCAGGTCGCCCCAGATGCCTTGCCACGCCTGCGGGTCCAGCGAGCGTCCGGGCGCGGTCGGGCGGATTCCGGCGCGGAACAGCGTCTCGATCACGAAGATCAGGCCGGCGCCGGCGATGATGGACTGGTCGAGCATCAGCGCGGCAAGTGCCTTGCCGCCGTTGGCGATCCGGCGGTAGGCGCGTTCGGGGTCGGCGTCATCGCGCAGCGGGTCGGCGCCGAGCCTTGCCTTGAGCTGGGATATCTGGAACGGGTCGAGCAGCTCGCAGGCTGACGGGCCGCGCAGTTCGAGCCAGGACCGCCGGTTGCGCACGCGAAGCCGGATCTCGCCCACGGGCGGCGGCAGGGGTGGCCGGCCGTCGGTGAATTTGCCGTACAGCCCGAGGTGGATGTGCACGCTCGGGCCGCGGTCGTAGTGGTGCAGCAGGTGCTTGCCATACGCCTCGGTGCCGACGAGTTTTCTGCCGTCAAGCGCCGCCGCCCCGGCGGCGAAGCGCCCTTGCGGGCTGTCGACGCGCACCTTGGTACCCCCGAATAGTTCAAGGTGCCGGGTGGCGAGCCGGTGGATGGTGTGCCCCTCGGGAATGATTCACCTCGCGCGCTAGATTTGCCGACATGCCAGTCTACGAGCACCCCATCAAGGCCCTGAACGGCGAGCCGCTGGATGTGGCGGGCAACGTGACCTTGATCGTCAACGTGGCCTCCAAGTGCGGTCTCACCCCGCAGTACACGGCGCTTCAGGAGCTTCAGGAGCGGTTCGGCGGGCGCGGCTTCACCGTGCTTGGCGTGCCGTGCAACCAGTTCGGCGGGCAGGAGCCGG
>DASUXL010000096.1:0-27394 GCA_036377915.1 Candidatus Limnocylindrales bacterium | reverse complement strand
CCGATTCTCCCACGATGCCAAGGGTTTCTCCCGGTTGCAGGGTGAGCGAGACACCGTCCACGGCGCTCACCCGGCGCGAGCGCCTCGCTCGATACGTCTTGAACAGGTCCGTGGCGACTAGCATGCGACAAGCTCCGACGTGTGGTGGCAGGCTGCGGCCCGCCCGGCGCCGCCGACCGCCAGCAACTCCGGGCGGGTGGCCTCGCACTCGGCCGTCGCGTACTCGCAGCGGGGCCGGAAGGAGCAGCCCGACGGCAGGGCCAGCAGGTTGGGCGGGCTGCCCGGGATGGGCTTGAGTTCCGATGAAGAGCCGGCGGCCTCCGGCACCGAGCGCAGCAGGGCGGCCGTGTAGGGATGCCGCGGCGCGTCGAGAATGTCCGCCGTCGTACCGGTTTCGACGATCCGCCCGGCGTACATCACCGCCACCCGATCGGCGATCTCCGCGGCCACCCCGAGGTCGTGCGTGATGAGCAGGACGGCCATGCCGAGTTCGGTGCGCAGCCGGTCGAGCAGCCGCAGGATCTGCGCCTGCACCGTCACGTCCAGCGCGGTCGTCGGCTCGTCGGCGATCAGCAGGGCCGGTTCCAGGGCGACCGCCATGGCGATGAGGATGCGCTGGCGCATGCCGCCGGAGAACTGGTGCGGGTAGTCGCGGACGCGGCGGTCGGCGGCGGGGATGCCGACCAGCTTCAGCAGGTCCACCGCGGCTGCCCGGCAGGCTCGTCGGGACATGCCGCGGTGGACCCGGAAGAGCTCTCCGATCTGGTCGCCGATTGACAGCACCGGGTTGAGCGCGGAGAGCGCGTCCTGGAACACCATGGTCATGGCGGTGCCGCGCCGCTTGCGCCACGCATCCGGTTCCAGGGTGGTGAGGTCGTCGCCGACGGCGTGCAGCTCGGCGGCGCTGACCGTGGCCGTACCGGGCAGCAGGCCCATGATGGCTCGGGCGGTCACCGACTTGCCGGACCCGGACTCGCCAAGCAGGGCAAGCACCTCCCCGGGCGCGAGGTCGAGGTCGACCCCGGACAGCGCGGGCAGGTCGCCACGGCGGGTCGTGAACGTGACCCGCAGATCGCGTACCCGCAGCGTAGAACCGGTCACCATCAGCCTCCTGACGATATCTCTCGAAAGCGGCCCGGTGCGCGCCGAAGTCGAGCACTCATGTTGACATACCGCGCCTGATCCTGGCAACATCAGCGTTCTGATCGCCGATAACAAGCGCTCTTGAGCTAGGTGTTGCCGGTTCCTTGCGATACATGGGCGCTATACGAAGGGAGAATCCGTCGTGCTCGAACCCGCGGCCACCTACACCGGGTACACCTCCTACAGCTACCTGGAGCCGGGCGTCGACTACCGGGAGTTCAAGCTCTCCCCGGAGCTGGGCCGGGTCCCGGCCTACCAAGGGGTCTCCCTTTCCGAGGCGCAGTCCGATCGGGTACGCAAGTTGCTCGCCGAAAACTTCGTCATCTCACTGCACGACCACGCCTCGGTCTTCCCCGAGGACATGGCCGAAACGGTCGACTACAACCGCACCGCCCGCCACCGCACCGGCTACGCCGGGCTGGCGCGCTCCGGCATGACCGCCGTCTTCGACAACTTCATGGACGGCACGTGCTGCGTCACCAGCCAGATGGGATGGAAGTGGACCGACGTCATCGCCGACATCGGCATGCGTCTGTCCGATGTGGAGCATCAGGACTACATGTTCGTGGCCCGCCGCTTCGCCGACCTCAAGCGCGCCCACACCGACGGGCGGCTCGCGCTCGTGGTCGCCACCGAGGCCGCCACGATGATCGAGAACGAGGTGGACCGGCTCGACATCCTCTACGGCTTCGGCGTGCGGCAGATGGGCATCGCCTACAGCGAGGCGAACACGCTCGGCTCGGGCCTGAAGGAGCGCGGCGACGGCGGCCTTACCTTCTTCGGCGAGAAGGCCGTCACCCGCATGAACAAGCTCGGCATCGCCATCGACGTGTCCCACTCCGGCGACCAGACCTCGCTCGACACCATCACGCACTCCACCAAGCCGATCTTCATCACCCACGCCGGTGCCCGGTCGGTCTGGCCGACCAACCGGATGAAGCCGGACGCGGTACTCAAGGCGATGGCCGAGCGCGGCGGCGTCATCGGGCTGGAGGCGGCCCCGCACACCACCGTCTCCAAGGAGCATCCGCGGCACAGCCTCGACTCGGTCATGGACCACTTCACCTACTGCGTGGACCTGATCGGCATCGACCACGTCGCGTTCGGCCCGGACACCCTCTTCGGCGACCACGTGGGCCTGCACGACGCGTTCGCCACGCACCTGTCGATCGCCCAGGCGCACGGCCACGTCGAGCACGAGCGGGTCGATTACGTCGACGGCCTGGAGAACCCGGCCGAGTGCTTCTGGAACATCACCGCGTGGCTGGTCAGCCACGGCTACTCCGACGACGAAATCAAGAAGGTATTGGGCGGCAACATAATGCGCGTTCTCGAGGAGGTCTGGCTGTGAAGCCCATACGATTAGCGGCCGCCGCACTGGCAGTCATCGCCGCGGCGGCCTGCGCCCCCAGCAACCCTGACAGCGGTTCAGGCGGCGGCAAGGCCAACGCCGAGCGGATCACCATCGGCACCACCGCCGACGTGGTCAACTACAACCCGCTGGTCGGCAACAGCCGGACCGACACGTGGGTCACCAACCTGATGTACCCCCGCCTGACCGGGATGAGCGTTGACGGCAAGCGGACCCCTTATCTGGCAACGAAGTGGGAGTACACCGACGGCGGCATGGGCGCCACCGTCACGCTCAACCCCGGCTTCAAGTGGAGCGACGGCAAGCCCGTCACCGCCGACGATGTCATCTTCACCATCGACGCGGTGAAGAAGGAGAAGATCGGCATCGTTGCCGGTCTGATCGCGGCGTACGACTCGGCCACCGCGGTCTCTCCGACCGAGGTGAAGTTCAAGTTCACCCGCCCGGACGGCACGTTCCTTGACAACGTGGGCTTCTGGATGCCGGTGGTGCCCAAGCACGTGTTCGAGGCCCAGCCGAGCGTGCAGAAGTTCGCCAACGACTCCAACTGGGTCTCGGCCGGGCCGTACAAGCTGGCGAAGGTTGAGCGCGGGCAGCGCTACGTGCTTGAGCGCGTCGACTCCTTCCCGCTCGTCGACGGCGGCCCCAAGACCAAGGAGGTCGTCTTCCGGGTCTACCCGGACGTCAACACCGAGGTGCTCGCGCTGCGCAACGGCGAGATCGACCTGATCGCCAACGCCCTGCCTCCGGCGCTGGCCAAGTCGGTCGAGGGCGACAGCAAAATCAAGTCGGTGAAGGTGCCGTCGCTGGGCTGGGCGCACATGCAGTACAACGTCAAGCGGGCGCCGCTGGACAGGCTCGAGGTGCGCCAGGCGCTGGCCGCCGCGGTCGACTACGAGGCGATCCGGCGGGTGGCGTTGCAGGGCAAGGCGGTCTCGTCGAACTCCTCGGTGCTGACCCCGACGCTCAAGCAGTGGCAGGACTCGTCGGCAAAGGAGTACACCTTCGACGTCGCCAAGGCCAAGACGCTGCTGACCGGCGCCGGCTTCAAGGACGGCAACGGTGACGGTCTCTTCGACGGCCTGTCGCTACGGATGATCTACGACCAGGCCGATCCGAACATCGCCAAGTGGGCGCAGATGGTCCGCGACTCCCACAAGGAGGCGGGCATCGACCTCAAGCTGGAAGGCTTGGAGCGCAACACCTACATCGCCAAGTACCAGGCGCGGGACTACGACATCTACGCCGGCTCCTGGGCGATCATGGACAACCCTCCGGCCAACCTCGGGCTCGCCTTCAAGTGCAACGGATTCATCAACTACGCCAACGCCTGTGACCCGGCGCTCGACGCTCTCATCGACGAGGCGCAGAGCAAGGTCGACCAGGCGGCGCAGAAGGGGCCGATCCAGACGGCCGCCAAGATGATCACGGAGAAGGTCTACGACAACGTGCTCTACGTCGAGGAGTTCACCATCGTGCACTCCGCCAAGTGGGCCAACTTCGACGTGCAGCCCAGCGAGCTGCTCTCAATCGTCAACCCGCGGTCGCTGGCTCAAGCGACTCTGTCCTAATAGGAGCCGAACGGATGAAGGCCACCGCGAGGTTCGCACTCAAGCGGGCGCTGCGCGGCCTGCTGACCCTGTGGTTCGCGGTGACCGTGACGTTCTTCCTGCTGCGGCTGCTCCCGGGGGACCCCGCCTCGGCGGTCATGGATCCCACCATGACCGCCGAGCTGCGGGACGACCTGCTGCGCGACTACGGGTTGGACCAGCCGCTGCCGGTGCAGTACTGGAACTACATGGTGCAGCTTGCCCAGGGCAACCTGGGCATCTCGTTCCGGCAGAACCAGCCGGTGCTCGGCATCCTGCTCGAACGTCTGCCTTGGACACTCATCCTGACCGGGTCGGCGCTGCTTCTCACGGTGGTGCTGGGGATCCCGCTCGGGGTGCTCGCCGCGACCCGGGCCGGAGGCTTCGTCGACCGCGTGATCCAGGTCGGCGGGATCACCGGCCAGTCCCTTTTCGTACCGAGCATCGGCGTCTTCCTGCTCTACACCTTCGGGGTGGTGCTCGGCTGGCTGCCGATCGGCGGCGCGATCGACGACGACGTCACCGGATTCGCCGCCACCACGAGCATGCTGCGGCACCTGATCCTGCCGTGCTTCTCGCTGGTGCTGATCCAGCTCGGCGCGTATGTGCTCACGTTGCGTACCACGCTGATCGACGCGCTGGGGGAGGACTACTGCGTTCTGGCCCGCGCCAAGGGGATGCCCAACCGGCGGGTGGTGTGGAAGCACGCGCTGCGCAACGCTTTGCTGCCGACGACCACACTGGTCGGCCTGCAACTCGGCTTCCTGGTGGGCGGGGCGGTGCTGACCGAGACCATCTATGCCTACCCGGGTGTCGGGCGGGCCATCTACGAGGCGGTCGGGCAGCTCGACTTCCCCGTGCTGCAAGGGGCTTTCGTGATGCTCGCCTTCGCCGTCATCGCCGCCAACCTGCTGACCGACCTCGCCTACGGCATCCTCGACCCTCGGGTTAGGACATCGTCATGAGTACGAGTGTGCTTGACACCACGCTGGCCCCGGCGGACGAGAGCGCCGGGCGGCAGACCTGGCGGGCTTTCGCCCGCAACCCTTTGGGGATAATCAGCTTGGCGGTGCTCGTTCTGCTCGCATTGGTTGCGGTCGCTGCCCCCTTGATCTCTAACTATCCGTCGGGGTACGGGGAAAGTGTGCTAGCCGCGCCCAACGGTGAGCACTGGTTCGGCACCGACGATCTGGGCCGCGACGTGTTCGCTCAGGTGGTCTGGGGTACCCGCGTGAGCATCCTGATCGGGCTGCTCGCCAGCCTGCTCGCGATCGCCATCGGGGTGCTCGTGGGCGTGGCGGCCGCCTATTTCAGGAAGTTCGACGCGGCGCTGGGCATGGTGGTGGACCTGTCCCTGTCGCTTCCCGTGCTGCCGCTGATGATTCTCGTCGCGGCACTGGTCGGGCCGAGCGTGCGCACGCTCATCATCGTCATCGCGGTGTTCAGCTGGCCCGAGGTGGCTCGGGTGGTCCGCTCGCAGGCGCTGGCAGTGGTCCCGCTGCCGTATGTGTCGGCTGCGCACGTGATCGGCGGGTCCCACCTGTGGATCATCAGGAAGCACATCCTGCCCGGGGTCGCGCCGGTCATCGCCGTGTCGGTGGTGCTGACCACGTCGCGGGCGGTGCTGTCCGAGGCGGGCCTGGCATTCCTCGGGCTCGGCGACCCCAACAGCTGGTCGTGGGGGACCATCCTGCACCACGCCCAGCGCTCCGGCTCGCTCGCCACCGCCTGGTGGACAACGCTTTTCCCTTCCCTTGCCATCCTGCTGCTCGTCGTCACCACCACGCTGCTCGCGGTGGCGTACAACGACGCCCGTAACCCGCGGAGCCGCTGATGCGATTGACCCCTGTGTGGTACCAAGCCCTGCACACCCGGCTGGCCGCCGCGCTCGACGAGGCCGGCCTTGACGCCGTCGTGCTCGACGACCCGCTCGACGTCGCCTACGTGACCGGGTTCGTGCACTTCCCCAATGAGCGTCCGGTGGTGGCGTTCGTCGGGCGCACCGGCCCGGTCCGGCTGCTCGTGCCGGACCTTGAACGCGAGTACGCGGCCGATCAGGGGGCGCACGCCGAACTGGTGGTGTATCCGGAGTTCCCGGGCGCGACCACGCCGTTCGAGGTGCTGGCGGCCCACGTGGAGGCGCCGCGGTGGGCGGCGTACGCACCGTCCACTTCGGTGAGTCGGGTGACCCAGCTGGTGGCGGCGTTCGACGGGACGCGCTGGGCGGTGTCGGATCTGGTGGGCGGTGCGCGGCTGCGCAAGACTCCCGAGGAGATCGAGCTGCACACGGAGGCCGCCCGCATCGCCGACGCGATGCTCGCGGCGGGCGTCGAGCTGGTGTCCAATGCGGACGGCGAACTGCCGACCGAGGCGGAGTTGGCCGCCCACGTCACGGGTTTTGGCACCAGGCTGATGTATGCGGAGCACGACGACGTCGTCGTGGTGCCGATGCTGACCGGTGGGCTGGTGTACGGCGGGGCCAACTCGGCCCAGCCGCACCGGATGCCCGGCGGCGACCGGCTGCGCCGCGGCGAACCGTTCATGCTCTCGCTCGGCTGCGCGGTCGGGGGCCGCTTCGTGGAAAGCGAGCGGACGTTCTTCCTCGGCGAGCCCACCGACGAGCAGGCCCGCTACTACCGGGTCGTCCAGGAGGCCCAACGGGTCGGGACCGAGGGGCTCCGGCCGGGCACGCCGTGCCAGGAGGCCAACCGCAGATGTCTTGAGGTAATCAGGCTGGCGGGCTTCGGGCAGTATCTGCGCCACCGGCAGGGGCACGGGATCGGGCTCGGATTCCATGAGCCGCCCTGGGTTTCCGACGGTGACGCGACAATCCTCGAGCCCGGCATGGTGCTGTCCAGCGAACCCGGGATCTACGTGCCGGGCCACGCGGGATACCGCATCTCCGACACGGTTCTGGTCACGGCCGACGGTCCGGTCAGGCTGACCGCCTACCCGCGCGACATAGAAGAGGTCACATGTTTGTAGAGATAAAAGGGAATCGGCTCAACGTGGAGGTGCTGGGCGACGAGCCGGGCAAACCCACGATGATCGTCCATCATGGAGCGCCCGGGCTGGGCTCCATGGCCGAACCGCGCGTCTCCTTCGCCCCGTTCGCCGACGACTACCGGGTCATCGTCTTCGACGCCCGCGGCTCGGGCGCGTCCGGCGGCACCGGGCCGTTCACCCACGAGCAGTGGGCCGCCGATGTGGACGGCCTGCGGGAGTGGGCCGGGGCCGAGCAGATCGTGATGGCCGGCGGGTCATACGGTGGTTTCATCGCCATGGAGTACGCGATCCGGTACCCCCAAATGGTTTCAAAGCTTGTCCTGCGCGACACCGCCGCTGACAACGCCAACCAGGAACTGGCAATGGCGAACGCGCTCGCCTCGGCCCGCGTGAAGATCGACCGGACCAAGCTCGACCGCATCATGTCCGGCACCGTGCGCGACGACGACGACCTGCGCGACTGCTGGGCCGAGATCCTGCCGCTCTACGACCACGACCTTGACTGGGAGAAGGTGCGCCAGCGGGTCGAGGCCACGCCGTATCGCTACCAGACGCACAACTTCGCCTTCGCCCACAACCAGCCGAACTACGACATCAAGGGGCGCCTGCCCGAGATCAAGGCGCCGACGCTGGTGACCGTGGGACGGCACGACTGGATCACGCCGGTGTCGTGCAGCGAGACGATTGCGAGCCTGATTCCCAACGCCCGCTTGGTAGTCTTTGAGAAGTCGGGACACTCGCCGCAGGTCGAAGAGGCGCCCGAATTCCAGCGCGTAGTGCGTAGCTTCCTCTCGGGCACGGATGGGACCACACTCTGACCATGTATGACCTCGACCCGATCGACCGGAAGATAGTCGCCGCGTTGCAGGCCAACGGGCGGGCCAGCTGGACCGAGATCTCGCCGCTGGTGGGCACCTCGGTCACCACCGTGGCGCGGCGGGCGCAGCAGCTGTTCGCCGACGGGCTCGTGCGGGTCGCCGCCGTCCCCCACACCGCCGGGGAGGAGGGCGCCGACATGCTCGTGGTGCGGCTGCGCTGCACCCCCGGCAGCCAGATCGCGGTGGGCCAGGCGATCGCCGCCCTGCCGCAGGTGCGGTTCGTCGCCGTGGTGACCGGGGCCTACGATCTTGTCGCCGAGGTGGTGGTGCCCAAGGGCGGGGCGCTGCACACGCTGCTCGTCAACGGCGTCCAGCAGGTACCCGGCGTGCAGCGCAGCGTCGCCGACCTCGAACTGCACACCTACAAGTCCACCCACGAGTGGAGCCGGCAGCTGCTCGGCGAGGCCGCTGCCAACGCCGCCGCGCCGCCCCCGCCGGTACGCAACTGCCAGCCCGGCCACCTCGACACGCTCGACGAGAAGATCCTCGATGCGCTGCGCATCGACGGGCGGGCAAGCTTCCAGGCGGTCGCCGCCGGGCTCGGGGTAAGCGAAAGCACCGTGCGCCGCCGGTTCGAGGCACTGCACCACTCCGGCTGCGTCCAGGTGATCACGCTGATTCCGGCCGCGGCGCTCGGGTTCGAGAAGGAGATGTTCTTCTGGCTGTCGGTGGCGCCGAACCGGCTCGAAGCGGTCGCCGCCGAGCTTGCCGCGCAGCGGGGCGTGCGCTACGTGGCGGCCACGCTGGGCCAGGAATCCCTGATGTGCGAGGTAATCCTGCCCACCCACCGGGACGTGTACGAGTTCACCAGCTGCACCCTCGCCGGGATAGAGGGCATCCAGGCGTGGACGGCCAACGTCCAGCTGCTCACGCTCAAGCGCGGTTTCGTGCAGACGCCTTGGTCGCAGCAGGCCTAGTATTTCGGGGTGACCGAAGAGGTTCTGGCCCACCAGCTTGACTACTACCGTCGCCGGGCGGCCGAATATGACGCGACGGCGTATGGCGACCTCGCGGCGGCCCGGGAGCGCATCGCCGGCCTGATCGCGCAGCTGCGGCCGGCCGGGCGGGTGCTCGAAATCGCCTGCGGCACAGGCATGTGGACCGAGGCGCTGGCGCGGCTGGCCGACTCGGTGACGGCGATCGACGCGGCGCCCGAGGCGGTCGAGATCGCCCGCGAAAGGGTGCGGTCGGCGAACGTCAGCTTCGAGGTTGCCGATGTTTTCTCGTGGGAGCCGCAGGCTCGGTTCGACGTCATCTTCTTCTCCGCATGGCTCTCGCACGTGCCGTCAAGCCGGTTCGACCGGTTCTGGCACTGGCTGCGCGGCGTGCTGGCCGAGGGCGGCCGGGTGCTGTTCATCGACGAGCACGTCGACGAGCGCCCGAAGGAGGCGTATGTCCCGGGCCTCGATGAGATCGTTGAGCGGCGGCTGAACGACGGCAGCACTTTCCGCGTGGTCAAGAACTTTGTGGATCCGCAAGAGCTGGAACCCAGGCTGCGCCGGCTGGGTTGGGACTGCACCATCCGCCGGGACGGCCAAGACCATGAGTGGATCTGGGTGTACGGCCAGGCGCGTCCCGTCAGTTAGCGCCGCGCCCTGCTTCCGCCCAGGATCACGCCCAGAGCGATCATGGCGACGCCGAGGACCAGGTGCAGCCAGTTGTCGGCGGTGTTCATCGGTACGAAGTTGGCGCTGCTTTCCTTGTCTATCAACAAACCATAGAGCCACAGCACCAGGTAGATGATTCCGCCGCCCACCAGGTAGGCGCGGGCGGCGCTGCGCGCCAGCAGGAGCCCGAAAAGACCGAACAGGATGTGCACGATGTTGTGCAGCACCGAAACCTGGAAGATGCCGAGCAGTTCGGCGGTGGACTCGTGACCGGCGAAGGTCATGCCGCCGTATCCGGTCGTGATCCCCGGAATGAAGCCGAGGACGCCGACGATGAGGAAGGCGGCCCCCACGACGGTGGCTGCGGTGCGCAGGGCCGCGGGTTGGCCGGTTCGCTGGTATGTACTAACGGAAGCGGATTGCATGATTGCCTCCTCTCCACAAAACGCCCGTACCCCCTTAAATAACGTCTAAACGTTGACAAAGTTTAGAGCCCAAACTTAATGTTGCGGGATCAGCGTTAATCACTTCGCTGCGTTGAGGTGTTCCGGGCCACCGACACGCACCCGCCTCATTCTGCGAGGGAAAAGTCATGAAGGCTATGCAAAACTCGCTGCGATCCGCCCGGTGGAGAGTCAGCCTTGTCGCGGCCGGCGTCGCCGCCGCGCTCGGCGCGGCCGGACTGGTCGCCGGCTCCAACGCCTACGCGGCGGCCGGCTGCCGGGTCGTCTACTCGGCTCCCAATCCGTGGCCCGGAGGCTTCAACGCCAACGTCGAGATCACCAACCTGGGTGACCCGATCAACGGCTGGAACCTGGTGTGGAACTTCACCGCCGGCCAGCGCGTCACCAGCATGTGGAACGCCAGCTACACGCAGCCGGCGGCGACCGTCACCGCGACCAACATGCCCTACAACGCCTCCATCCCCACCAACGGCATGGTGTCGTTCGGTTTCAGCGCAACGTGGTCGGGTTCCAACCCGGCCCCGACGTCGTTCGCGCTCAACGGCGTGACGTGTAATGGGAACGTGGGTTCGCCAACCGCCTCGCCCAGCTCGCCGCGCCCGCCGTCCCCGTCCGCGTCGGTCTCGCCCAGCGTCTCCCCGTCGAGCCAGCCGCCGGGCAACGCCATGGCGGCCGTCGCGGCGATGCAGCCGGGCTGGAACCTCGGCAACTCCCTTGACGCCACGGGTTCGGACGAGACATCGTGGGGCAACCCGCGCATCACCCAGGCGCTCATCAACAACGTCAAGGCCCAGGGATACAAGAGCATCCGGATCCCGGTGACGTGGGGCCAGCATCAAGGCGGCGCGCCGAGCTACACCATCGAGGCCGCCTACCTGACCCGGGTCAAAGAGGTCGTCGACTGGGCACTCGCGGCCGACCTCTACGTACTGATCAACGTCCACCACGACTCGTGGCAGTGGGTGGCGAACATGCCGGGCGACCGCACCAACGTCCTGAACCGCTTCAACGCGATCTGGACCCAGGTCTCCAGCACGTTCCGCAACTCCTCGGCCAAGCTGCTGTTCGAGAGCATCAACGAGCCGCAGTTCAGCAGCGGCACCGACCCACAAAACGCGCCGCTGCTCAACGACCTCAACACCAACTTCCACCGCATCGTGCGCGCCTCCGGCGGCAACAACGCCACCCGGCTGCTCGTGCTGCCCACGATTCACACCAACACCGAGCAGGCTGCCATCGACGCACTGCTCAGCACGTTCACCGCACTCAACGACCGCAACCTGGTGGCCACCTTCCACTTCTACGGGTTCTGGCCGTTCAGCGTGAACATCGCCGGCTTCACCACCTTCAACGCCGAGGTGCAGGCGGACCTGGTCGCCCAGTTCGACCGGATGGCCAACGCCTTCATCTCCCGCAACATCCCGGTGATCCTCGGCGAGTACGGGCTGCTGGGCTTCGACCGGCACACCGGCACCATCGAGCAGGGCGAGAAACTGAAGTTCTTCGAGTACTTCGGCTTCTACGCCCGGTCGAAGCGGATCACCACCATGCTGTGGGACAACGGCCAGCACTTCGGCCGGACGTCCTTCCAGTGGAGCGACCCGGAGCTGTTCAACCAGATCAGGTCCAGCTGGACCGTCCGCTCCGGCACCGCGTCGTCCGACCAGATCTTCAGCGCGCGGGCAAGCTCCATCACGGCCAAGTCGGTGACCCTCAACCTCAACGGGGCGTCGGTGACGGCCGTGCGCCAGGGCAGCACCAACCTCGCCCAGGGCAGCGACTACACAATCTCGGGCAGCACGCTCACGTTCACCGCCGCGGCGATCACCCGCCTGTCCGGCAGCCGCGCCTACGGCGTCAACGCCTCGGTGAATGTCGTGTTCTCCCAAGGGGTTCCATGGCGGATCAACTTCCTGACCTACGACCCGCCGACGATGTCGAACGCCACGGGCCAGACCGGCTCGTTCACCATCCCGACCACGTTCCGCGGTGACGTGCTCGCCACCATGGAGGCCAGGTACGCCGACGGCAGCAACGCCGGACCGCAGAACTGGACCTCCTTCAAGGAGTTCGACTACACGTTCGCGCCCAACTACAGCGCCGCCAACATCGCGCTGAAGCCGGAATTCTTCAACGAGGTCAACGCGGGTAGCCGGGTGACGCTCACCTTCCACTTCTGGAGCGGCACCAGGGTCACCTACTTCGTGACCAAGTCGGGGAGCACGGTCACCGGCACGACCAGCTGACGCGCAGCGCGCTGGCTAACGGGCGCCCGGGATGTTTTCCCGGGCGCCCGTCAGCTGCTCAACGGCCGAAAGTCTTGTCCAGGAAGGCAAACGTGGGGGTCATCAACGTTCGCATGAACGCCGGATCCTCGTGGATGCCGCCGGGCACTACGGTCAGCGTCGCCGTCAGGCCCGCCTTGGTCAGGGCGTCCGCCAGGCGCCGGGACGCGTCCACCGGCACCACGCAGTCGTTGTCCCCGTGGGCAATCATGAACGGGGGGATCGGCCGCCCGGCCGCGATGTAGGTGTACGGGCTGTCCTCCTGGCCCAGATCGCCGGGCATGTTGTTCGCGTCGGTCGGCCCGAACCAGTCGACGACGGCCTGGACCGTGGAGGGAACGTCGGGGTTGCCCAGCTTGGGATCGTCGAACTTGGTCTTCTGTCCGCTGGTGACGCCGAGCATGACGACCAGGTACCCGCCCGCCGAGTCTCCCCACGCGGCGAACCGGTCCGCGTCGAGGTGGTAGCGCGCCGCGTTCGCCCGCAGGAAACGCACCGCCGCCTTGACATCCTGCAAAGCCATGACCGGATTGGCTTCCAGCCGGTAGTTGACGGCGGCCACGGCGTATCCCTTGGCGTTGAGCGCCGCCACGTCGGGCGCCTGCACCTGCACTACCTCACGGCATTCCGAGGGTTGGCGCGGTGGGGGAGCGGACGGATCGTACCTGGACGTGACCGAGACCTTGTCGCCCACGCGAAAGCCTCCGCCGTGTACCCAGACCAGAAGCGGCGCCGGGCTCGCCGCCGGTTTGGGCAGGTATAAGTCGAGCCGATGCTTGGGTGAGATGTCCGCATACGCCACCTCGTAGAGCGTCGTGGCCTCGGTCGCGGTGGGCGCGGTGGGCGCGGGCAACGCGGGCGACGCGGTGCCGCCGGACCCGGTGCCGGGCTCGCTGCCGGCCGTGCAACCGGCCAGTGCGGCAAGAGCGCCGATGGCGGTGGCGGTGGCGATGCCGAAAAGCGCGGGGCGGGAGCGGCGGACTTTGCCGCCAAGGGAGAGGATCATGGTGCCAATGTTATCCACCAATGTGGAGCATCACCCTTGACGAAAGCCGGCGCCGATCCGCCGCCCAGCCACGAACGCTGCGAAATCTCCAGCCGTGCCAGGCGTTCCTGGGCCCGTGACGGGTCAGGCGGCAGGACCTGGACCGGATACGGTGCCGCCCGCACTCGATCATCTTGTGACGGTAGCGGACGGCAGGGGAGACGCTTCAGGAGCCGGACCCAACGGGGTTCCGGCTCCTGGAATTGTGGTTGGTTGGGGCTCACACCTCGGCGGCGCACGGCGCGGCGGCGCTGGTCTTGACGGGCTCGAGCTTGCGAACGATCAGCTTCTGCATGGTGACACACCTCCTTGGGGCTGTTGGCTTTTCGACGCTGTTGCGGTTGTCCTTGCTGAGATAAGGATGCCGTCGCGGAACGGAACAGTCTGCTCAGTTCTGAGCACTTCCAGAAATCCGCAGTTCTCAAGCGGTCGAACTTGTTCTATCTTTTGCATGGAAGCGCTCCCAACCGGGCAGCCCGCCCCGTCCCTCCTAGCCCAAGGAGCAACATGCGCAATACGAAGAAACGGCGACTACATTCCGTCGCCATGGCCGGGCTGCTCTCGCTCGGCGGCATCGCCGCCAGCCTGACCCTCGCTCAACCGGCCGCCGCGGTAACGATCTGCGAGCAGTTCGGCAGCACCACCGCCGGGGACTACCGCATTATGAACAACCGCTGGGGGACCAGCGCCACCCAGTGCATCAACACGACCGCCAACGGGTTCTCCATCACGCAACAGGATGGCATCGGGAACCTTCAGGGTGCGCCGACGGCGTACCCGGCGATCTACCTCGGCTGCCACTACAGCTCCTGCAGCCCGAGCTCGGCATTGCCGCGCCAGATCAGCACCATCGGAAGTGCCAACGGCAGCATCAGCCTCAGCTATCCAGGCAGCGGAAGCTGGAACGCCGCCTACGATATCTGGATCAACGCCGACAACAACACCACCGGCGTCCAGGACACCGAAATCATGATCTGGCTCAACCGCAACACGTCCTCGGGCAACATCCAACCCATCGGCTCGGCCGTCGGCACGGCGAGCATCGCCGGCCGCACCTGGCAAGTTTGGACCGGCAACAACGGCCAGAACAACGTGGTGTCGTACCTTTTCCAGGGTTCACCTCTGACGAGCTTCAGCTTTGACGTGATGAACTTCGTCACCGACACGTTCAGCCGCGGAAGCCAGTACGGCACCAGTTCCTGGTGGCTTACCAGTGTGCAGGCCGGATTCGAGCCATGGATCGGTGGCGTCGGCCTGACCGTCAACTCGTTCTCGCAGGCGGTCGGCGGAAGCACCGGAGGCCCACCCGGCACACCGGGCACGCCGGTGGCCTCGGGTGTCACGGCGTCGTCCGTCACCCTCAACTGGTCGGCCTCGTCGGGGACCGTCAACAACTACCAGATCGAGCGGTGCCAGGGTGCGACCTGCACCAACTTCGCTCAGATCGGGACCTCGACGTCGACCACCTTCGTCAACAACTCCGGCCTGGCCGCGAACACCACGTACCGCTACCGGGTGCGGGCGGTCAACTCGTCCGGCAACTCGCCGTATTCGGGCATCGTCAACGTCACCACCACCGGCACGGGCACCCAGCCCCCGGGCACGCCGGGCACGTTGACCGCGCCGAGCACCACGGCGTCAACGGTCAACCTCGCGTGGGGCGCGTCGAGCGGAACCGTGTCCAACTACCAGATTGAACGGTGCACCGGGGCAACGTGCACCAACTTCGCCCAGGTCGCCACGTCCACGACGACGTCGGCCACGGACGGCGGTCTGGCAGCCAACACCACCTACCGGTACCGGGTCCGGGCCACCAACTCGGCCGGCAACTCGGGCTACTCCAACATTGTCAACGCCACCACCACCTCCACGGGCGGGGGCGGCGGCTGTTCGGCGACACTGGTCACCCAGAACGGGTGGAACAACGGGTACGTCATGCAGCCCAACAACGTGACCAACACCGGCACGAGCACGATCACCGGCTGGACGGTCACCTTCACCCTGCCCGCCGGGCACAGCATCACCGGATTCTGGAACGCCACCGTGACCGTCAGCGGGCAGACCGTGACGGCACGCGGGATTCCGGGCCAGAACGCGACCCTCGGCGCGGGCGCGAGCACGACGTGGGGCTTCCAGGCCACCCGGCCGAGCGGCAACACGCAGCTGCCGCAGGGCCCGACCTGTAGCGCACCGTAAGACTGTCGCATGAGGACGATGGGGTGGGCCGGACGGTCCACCCCATCGCATTTCAGCTCACGTTGATGACGACCTTGCCCTTGGCGTGGCCCTCACCGAGATAGCGCAACGCCTCCGGCACCTGCTCCAGCGGGTACCGCCGGTCGATGACCGTCGTGATCTGCCCGCTCTGGCACAGCTCGACCAGCGGGCCGAGGTGTTTCGTGCCGAGCCGCACGGGCAGGATCCGAATCCTCTTGCCGCCCATCAGCATTACGCGCAGGAGGGTGGGCACCGATCCGCCGACCCACAGCAGGCGCCCATCGGGGGCGAGCGCGCGGCGATAGTCACGCACCGAGCGGTAGCCGGCCAGATCGAGCACCAGATCGTAGGTGTTTCCGTTGCGGGTGAAGTCTTCCCGCGTGTAGTCGATGACGTGGTCGGCGCCGAGGGAGCGCATGAACTCCTGCTTGCCCGGGTTGTCGACGCCGGTCACCTCGGCACCGTTCAGTTTGGCGAGCTGTATCGCGAACATGCCCGACCCGCCCCCGGCCCCGTTGATCAGCACCTTCGCGCCCGGCCGCGCCCGGCCTCGCTCCTGGATCCCTTGCAGCGCAATGGCTCCCGCCTGGGGCAGGGCGGATGCCTCGTCGTGCGTCATGCCGCTTGGCATGCGGCTCAGCACGTTCTCGGGGACGCTGACGTATTCGGCGAAGCCTCCGAGGGTACCCAAAATGTCTGCGAAAACATCATCTCCTGGCCGGAATTGAGTCGCGTTTGGACCCAGGGACTCCACGTGCCCGGCGATGTCCGACCCGAGGATGTGCCGCCGGGGCTTCAGCGGGCCGCCGATGCGCGAGTAGAGCGGCTTGCCCCGCAACACCTCCCAGTCGGAGAGGTTGAGCGACACCGCCCGTACCTTGACGAGCACCTCGTTCTTCTTGGGCGAGGGCGTCGGCACCTCCGCCAGGCGGAGCACATCCGGCAACCCGTAACGCTCGTACACGACGGCCTTCATGGCTGCGATCCTAGTTGATCGAGTAGCGCGGCGGTCGCCGGCTGGTGCATGTGCCTTGCCCAGTCAAGCGGGGTCGCGTTGAAGCGAAGGTCGCGCAGGGTGGGGTCGGCGCCCAGGTCCAGCAGCCGGCGGGCGAGCTCGGCGTTGCCGTTGGCGGCGCTTTGGTGCAGTGCGGTCTCCCAAGGCTGTTCGACCGGTGCGTCGCCGCGCCCGTAGGCGTTCACGTCGAAGCCCAGTTCGGCCAGCAACGTGACCGTCTCGACCGGTGCCTGGGTCGCGGCCCACACCATGAGCCCGGGGCGGTCGCGGAGGGCTTGCGCCACGGCATCGGGGTGCTCGGTGCGGATGCGGTCCAATGTGGACCGATCGGCCCGGAACGCCGCTGCGATCAGCTCGCGCACCGGATCGAGGCTGGGCGGTGCGGCACCACTCGCGAGGAGGTACTCGGCGATCTCGGTGTCGCCGTTGACCTGTGCCAGCTCGACCGGTGTCTGGCCGTCGCCGGGGCTCCACGCCGGCCCGTCACCCTCGAACGGGGAGCGGAAGTCGACGCCGTGCTCGACCAGCATCCGCACCCGGCCGGGCTGGTGGTGCTCGACCGCCCAGCGCAGCTGGACGCGCAGCATCTGCGCGGGCGTGCCCAGCCCTTCGATGCGCTCCCTCCACATGCCGCCGTCGCCGGTCCCGAGCCCGTACTCGAACAGCAGCTCCAGGTGCGAGTTGTCGGGCGAGAACATGCGGTTGTAGAGGGTCTGGGCGTCGTTGGGCTCGGCGCCCGCGTCAAGCAGCAGCCGGCCCAGCGCCTGCCAGTGCGGGTGGGTGGGCTGGCGCCGCGGGCCCAGCTCGCCGTTGCCGAACACCCCGGTCAGCAAGGTGAATGGCGACGGGAAAGCGTCGAAGAGGTACCCCTCGTTGGGGTCGGCGCCCGCGTCGAGCAGCTGCCGGGCGACCGCGAGCACACGCTCGGCCGGCACGTCCGGGTCGAACCGCGAGTAGACGAGGTAGTACAGCGGCCGCCACCGGAACGGGCCACCCCGCTCGGCGGCCCGCCCTGCGCCACCCCGCTCGGTCGCCTGCAGCGGGCCACCCCGCTCGGCGGTCTGCCCTGCGCCAGCCCGATCGGCGGCCCGGCGCGGCCGGTCGGCGAGCAGCCGGCCGACGTCGTCCGGGTTTGCGGCCGCGGCGGCGGCCCAGATGTTCGCCTTGGTCAGGTCGGGATGCCGGGCAAGCAGTTGCCGGGCCTGCGCCCAGCGCTGCGGCCCGTCCTGGTCGCTGTAGGTCAGGCAGGCGAGGCGGCAGAACTCCTGCGCCGGGTCGGCCGCTGGCGCCGCGCCGAGTTTGGTCTCCCAGGTGTGTTCGGCCACCGTTTCCAGGTACCGCATGAGCCTGGGCCAGCTGGCGAACCCGTACTCGCGGGCGAGGACGAGCTGTGCCGCGCTGAGCTGGAGGGTGCTGGCGTCGTCGGGCATTGCGCCGGGATGATGGCGCGCGATCCGCGCCGCTGCGTCCGGGTCGCCGGACCGGACCGCCCGCTGCAGGGCACGGGCCTGCCTGCGGAAGCTGTCCGCGTGGGGACGGTCGGGCATGGCCTGGGTCGGCACGATGGCCTCCTCTCGTCTGCCTGATGTCCGCTCGGTCAGGCCGAAAGGAGAGCGACGGTAACACGTCGTGCTCACGCCAGGTGGGCTGAGCCCATTTCCGCGGACCGGAGGCTTCCTGGCAGCCGCCGTCATTCTAGCCATGGAATGTCAGACCGCCGTGCCAGAATCTGCCAATGGGAGGACAGCTGGGATGAGGAACCGCCGCGTCAACTTGCTCGACATCGGACTCGACACGTCTTTCGACGCCTCCATGACCTTTGTGCAGTCGACGCTGCAGAACATCAACGCCGGCTGGCACGCGCCGATCGTCGACATCGACTTCATCCGCTCCCGCGACCTGGGGACTGTGTTGGCGGCCTTCACCGCCAACTGCGACGTGCTGCACGTCATGGCGCACGGCGACCAGAGTGAGTCGCCGACGTTCAGCAGCAGCGACGGCACGACCGCGGTGGCCATGGAAAAGCTGGGCCTGCTGGCCGCGGACGAGGGCAAGGGGATCCGCGCCGGTGCCGTGCTCGCCGACGGCTGCAAGACCGGGACCGGTGCCTGGCAGACGGCGGTGCGCGACTGCCTGCACGACCAGGTGACCTACATCGGCACATCGGCACAGGTCGGCTGGCACGAGGGCACGGTCTTCTGCTCGGCGTTCTATGGCGCCCTCTTCCGCAACAAGGGAAAGGGCGTCTCAGCCGCGGAGCAGGCGGAGGACGCGGCCTACCGGGCGATCCGGGCCTATATGGAGATTACGGGGAAAGCCTGCCCCTATCGGGTAAAGATCTTGAAGCCCAGCACCTGGGCCCGCAAGGCACTCTCCTGATCCCACCGGCGCACCGGAAGCGGTAGCGTGAGAGGCTGTGGGCGCGAAACGCGCCGCCCGGCGCGTGATCAGCGAACCGCAGGTGGTACTCGGAGCGTGTCGCCACTTCCTGCGGCACTCCACTTTGGACATGGACCTCCTCGCGGTTGAGCTGTCGATCAGCCGGGCGACCCTCTACCGGGTGGTGCACAGCCGTGACCGGCTGCTGGGTGCGGTGCTGTGGCGGCTGGGCGAGCGGCTGCTCGCCGACGCGCGGCGCGGCCGGACCCGGTCCGGAGTGGACGGTGTACTCCAGGTGACCAGCCGGTTCTGTGGAGAGCTGCGCAAGTCAGTGCCTTTCCGGGCATTTCTGGCCGCAGAGCCGGCGACAGCGGCCCGGGTGCTGTTCACCGACAGCGGCGGGGTGCACCGCCGGGTCGTGGCCGCGCAGCACCAGATCCTGCTTGAGGCCGGGACGGCGGGCGCCTGCCCCGACCTTGCCTACCTTTACGTGCGAATGGTCGAATCGGCGCTCTATGCCGAGCTTCTGGCCGGCCGCCCGCTCGACCCGGCGATCGCCGAGCGCGCCGCCAGATCACTGCTGTCCGCCCTGTAGGAGGCGGCTGCGGATTTCGTCGACGTGGGGCGAGCCGAGTTCCTCCAGGATCCGCAGGCCGTCGTGCCACGACCTGGTCGCCGAGTCGCCGTCGCCGGCGGCGGCGTGGACGTCCCCGATGGCGATCAGCGTGCTCGCCTCCTCATAGGGGATGCCGAGTTCGCGGAACAGGTCGAGGGACTCCTGATAGGAGCGAAGCGCGTTCGGGAAGTCGCCCATGTGCCGGTATTGGAGCGCGAGGCTGTTCACGGTGTGCGCCTCAAGGTTGCGGTCGTTGAGTTCGCGGACGATTGACACCGCTCGCCGGCAGGTGTCAAGCGCTTGCCCGTGCTGGCCGAGCAGGCCCTGGTTCCAGCCGATCGAGTTCAGCGCGGTGGCCTGGCCGGATCTGTCGCCGGTGAGGAGATAGATCTCGAGTGCCTGCTCGGCCTGGTCCAGGGCGGTCGGCGCGTCGCCTTGGCGGTTGGCGGTCCAGCTCAGTCCCATGTGGATGGACGCCTGCCCGGCGTCGTGGCCCAGCTCGCGGTAGAGCTCCAGGGCCCGATGCAGGTGTGGCAACGATTCCGGGTAGCGCTGGAGGCGCCCAAAGGCGCGCGCCACGCCGCGGTGCGACTCGGCCTGGCCGAGCCGATCGTCCAGCCTGCCCGCGGCCTGCACCGCGAGCTGGCCGACGGTGAGCTGGTCGTCCCAGTAGCCGCGCCGCTGCAGGAAGTCCGCGAGGGTACGGGCAAGACGCCAGGCATGCGTGTCGAATCCACCGGTCGCCGCGAGGTGCGCGGCGGCAAGCAACACCGGGCGTTCGACCGTGCACCAGGCCATCGCCTCTTCGTAGCCGGCCGGCCCCTCCGGGATGACGCCGGGCAGCGGGCTGTCCGGCGCGATCGGCTGGCGGACCGGCTCGAGGAGGACCGCCGCACGATGCGCGCTGTGCAGGTAGTGGTCGAGCAAGCGGTGTATGGCCTCGTGGCGTTCGTCCGCGGCGGCGTCCGCGTGCGCCGTCTCGGTCGCGTACCTGCGTAGCAGGTCGTGCAGCCAGTACCGGCCGGGCGCGGGTTCGGTGACAAGGTTGGCGTTGATCAGCTCGGCGAGGTAATGCCGCGCTTCACCGGGCGGGATCGCGGCCAGGCTGGCCACCGCGGGCACGCTCGTGTCCGGACCGGGATGCAGGCCCAGCAAGCAGAACAGCCGCCGGGTGGGGGGCCGCAACCGTTGGTAGGACATGGCGAACACGGCCCGCAGGTCCAGGTCCTCGTCGACGAACGGTTCCAGCGTGTCGTCACGCCGGCCCAGCTGCGCGGCGAGATCGGCGAGCCGCACCCGAGGCTGGGTCGCGGCCCGCGCGGCGACGATGGCAAGTGCCAGCGGCAGCCGCGCACACCGCTCGACGATGTCCTGGCTGGCCGCGACCTCACGCTGGACCCGCTCCTCGCCGAGGCGGCTGACCAGCAGCTGGTGGGATTCGGCGGCGCTGAGCAGGTCCAGTTTGATCGGGTGCGCGCCCTCGACGGCGACCAACCCGCCGAGCCGGTAGCGGCTGGTCACCGCGACCAGGCAGGCCGGCGATCCGGGAAGCAGCGGGCGTACCTGCTCGGCGTCGCGGGCGTTGTCGAGCACGATGAGCATGCGCCGTCCGGCCAGGAGGCTGCGGTAAAGCCCGGCCCGCGCCTCGATGCTGGCCGGGATCTGGTCCGGTGGCCGGCCCAGCGCCTCGAGAAGGACCCGGATGCCTTCGGCCGGCGCCACCGGCGGTCCGGTGGGGTCGAAGCCGCGCAGGTTCAGGTAGAGCTGCCCGTCCGGATACCGGTCCGCGATCCGGTGGGCCCAGTGGACAACGAGCGCGGTCTTTCCGACTCCGGCGGTGCCGGACACTACCGCGACGACCATTCCCGAGCCGGTCGTTGCCGCCACCGTGTCGAGCCACGCCAGCTCGTCGGCTCGGCCGGTGAATCCGCGTACCGCGGCGGGCAGTTGGGCCGGTGCCCGCGTCACCGCGTCGATCGCGGAGTCCAGCCGCTGGTCGGTCGAGAGCAGGGACAGGTAGACCCGCTGCACCGCGTCGCTCGGATCGACGCCGAGCTCCTCGCCCAGGCGCTTGCGGAACTCGTCGAAATGCACGAGTGCGTCCGCCGGCCGTCCGGCCGCGGCGAGGGCTTGCAGGTACGTCGCGTGCAGCGGCTCGTCGAGCGGGTACGCGGCGACGATCCCGCTCAGCGATGCCACGGCCACCTCGGGCCGGCCGGTGGCCGCTGCGAGTACACCCAGGCGCAGCGCACAGTCCCTTCTGGACGCTTCGAGCTTGGTGACCAGAGGGCTGGCCCGAAGCCAGTCCGGTGCACCGGCCAGGGGCACGTCCCGCCACAGCTCCAGCGCCTTGAGCAGGATGTCGATCTGTTCCGCGTCGGGCCGGCCGGTCGCTTCGCGCATGAGCTCGCGGAACTCGTGCGCGTCCACCCGCAGCGACGGTGCGATCAGGCGGTATGAGCCACCGCTGTGCTCCACCGTGCATCCGATGGCGCCCAGCCAGGAGCGCAGCCGCGAGACCGTGGTGTGCAACGCCCCCGGTGTCGTCCCGGCCGGTCCCCAGACGAAGTCGGCGAGCCGGTTCTCGGGTACGGGCTCGCCGCCGGCGAGCAGCAGCACGGCGAGCATCCACCGCTGGTTGCGCGGCGGTAAAGCATGTCGCTCACCGTCGCGCCAGAACTCCAATGGACCGAGCAGACGGAACAAGGTGCTCCCCACGTTTGAACAAGTCTATAGAAGGGCGCGCTCGCGCCGTAAGCGCGATGAACAGATTTTGTAAGCGGCGATACATACCGTGCTCGTGTACCGATCACTCGGTAGTGAGCACCGCGCGACCGAGACGGGGCTGGCCGGTACGAAATTGCTTGTTGCGACGGGTGTCTCAGGGTTGCCCGGCGCTGATGACATGCGCGATCGTGGCTGCTTAATGTCGGGATATGGCTATCCTGATCCGGCGCCGGGCCGTGGCCGTGTTCACCGTTGCCGTCATCGGTGTCGCGCTCAGCCCGGCCGCGGCTCCGGCAGCGACCGGCACACCCCCGACCGTGATGGGTCCGATCCCGGGCACCGTGCCGGGCGACCGCCTGGCCGATCGGCTTGAAGACACCTATCCGTTCTTCTCCACACCCGACGACCTGGCCGCCCGGGGCTACGTCGAGGAGGAGTTCTACCTGTCCGGCACCGCCGACGGCTGGGAAACCAACGGTGCCAAGGTGGCCGAGGACATCTCCTACACGACGCGGATGGTGGTGCGCCGCCCCAAGCACGCCCAGCGGTTCAGCGGGACCGTCCTCGTGGAGTGGCAGAACGTCACGGCAGGCTACGACCTCGACGCTTTGTGGAACGCGGACACCGTGATCCGGGGCGGTTACGCCTGGGTCGGTGTCTCCGCGCAGCGCGTCGGCGTCAACCAGCTTCGCGGCTGGAGCCCCACCCGCTACGGTTCGCTCGACGTCACCGGCGGCGGGGCCTACCTCACCGACCAGCTGTCCTACGACATTTTCGCCCAGGCCGGCCGGGCTGTGACCGAGCACAGAACGGTGCTCGGCGGGCTGCGGGCCAAGCGTCTGCTGGCGATCGGGGCGTCGCAGTCGGCCGGCCGGATGACCGTCTACTTCGACCGGGTGCTGCCCCAGGTGACACCGATCTTTGACGGGTACGGGTTCATCGTCGGATCCGCGCCGGCGCGCGCCGGATCCGAGCCGATCTTCCAGGTGCTCTCCGAAACCGATGTCCGTACCCCGCAACGGCCCGCCGACACCGACCTTTTCCGGCGGTGGGAGGTGGCCGGCGGGGCGCACTCCGGCTGGAACGGGCAGGAGTACAGGCGGCCCATCCAGGTGCGCGACCTGGGTGAGGCGCCGGTGTACAACTGCGTCAACCCGCCGTTCAGCCGGGTGCCTGTGCACCACGTGACCGCCGCGGCGTACCACCATCTGGCGCGCTGGGTCGAGCACGGGGTGCCGCCGCCGACCGCCGAACCGCTGGCGTTCAACCCCGACGGCACCAAGCAACGCGACGAGCTGGGCCTCGCCGTCGGCGGGATCCGCCTCTCGCAGGTGGCCGCGCCGACCGCGCTGAACACCGGAGACAACACCGGTCCGTCGTTCTGCGTGCTGTTCGGTACCTTCCGGCCGTTCGACGAGTCCACTTTGGACCGGCTCTACCCGTCGCACGGCCGCTACGTCCGGGCCGTCGTCCACGCCGATCTGCACAACCTGCGCGCAGGCTTCATCCTGCTGCCCGACGCGCTGGAGAACCTCAAGGAGGCAACCTCCTCGCCGGTGGGTCGGTGACCACCGGCGCCCCAACCGGGCCCGGCCGCGAACGCAGCCGGGCCCGGCCGCACGAGCAGCTGTTTCAGGCGTCCCGCCAGGGCAGCAAAGCGCTGGCGCACACCAGGATCGCGGCCAGCACGAACAGGGCGGTCCGCGCGCTGGTCGCGGCGGCGAGCAGACCGGCCGCCGCGATGAACAGCGGCCAGGAGGTACGGGAGCTGATCGCCCAGGCCATCACCACCCGGGCCATGTGCCGGTCGTCGGTGGCGTCCATCCGGTAGGTGGCGAACGTGGGATTGAAGAACCCGACGAACAGCAGCAGCATCAGCTCGGACGCGGCGATCAGCGCCAGGCCCGCGGTGCTCGGCGTGGCGAACGGGATCAGGCCCAGCCACAGGTTGCGTCCGACCCCGGACACCAGAAGCACCCGGCGCCGGCCGAACCGCCGCAGGGCCGGGCCGACCATGAGCGTCCCGGCGATGCCGGCTATCCCGGGAACGCCGAAGACCAGTCCGTACTGCCACGGCTCGAAACCGCGGTCGCGCAGCATGAACACGATCAGCAGGGGAGAGGCGGCGGTGATGCAGCCGCCGAAGATCAGCGAGTTCCAGAACAGCGCGGCCAGGCCGCGGTGGCCAAGAATGTAGCGCCAGCCCGCGATTAAGTCCCCATACGTCTGCCGATCGGCGGCGCGCCGCCAGAAAGGGCGAGTGCCTGGCAAACGCCCGGCAATCGTCCCAGAGGGAAGGCGCTGGGGTGGCGGGGGCTCGGGCGTGCGCAGCTGGCGGATACCCAAGGCGGAGGCAAGGTAGCTCAGGGCGTCGACCACCAGCGACGCGGCCACGCCCAGCCACGAGATGAGCATGCCACCGGCGGGCGGCCCGAAGGTGTTGGCCGTCCAAAGTGTCGTCTCGAAGCGGCTGTTGGCCTCGGCCCGGAACCCGGGCGGCACCAGCGTGCGCAGGTCGGCCACGCTCGCCGAGCTGAACGCCAGATCACCCGCCATCTTGACGATGACAACCAGGCAAAGGTGCCAGTAGGTGAGCCAGCCGAACCAGGCGGCGAGCGGGATCGACCCGATCGCGGCGAAGCGCAGCAGATCCGCGCCGATCATGACGGGACGCTTGCGGTGGTACTCGATCCACGGCCCGAGCGGCAGGACGAGCAGCGCGCTCACCACCGACGACATCACCGTCAGCAGGGAGACCTGGAAGTCGGAGACGTCGAGCAGGAGCACCCCGGCGATCGGCAGCGCCGTGTAACCGACGGCGGTGCCGAAATCGCTTGTCGCCTGAGCGGCCCACCTCCACCTGAAGTCCCTGCGCCACCCCGTATCAAGCCACCCCGTGTCCGACACCCGGAGGATCCTGCCATAGCGATCAGGGGACAGGCACGCCGAGGGGACCGGGGTTCAGGATTCCGTTGCCGACGGTGAACGTGCGGGAGTCGTGGTGGTACGCCGCCTTCTGCAGGAAGACGGTGCGCGCCAAGCCACAGAAGGCGGTCTTCGTCGGCTCGCACCCCGGCTCGGCGTCGCGGTAGGGGCTCATCGCGGTCCACCAGGCGCCGTCGCCGTCGGTGAAGAAGGCGCCGTGGCCGGGCAGGCGCCAGCCGTTGCCGCCGGACAGGATTGGCTGAGCCGGCTTGGTGAACAACGCGGGGAACGTTGTGCTGCTGGCGATGTTGAGCGTGTACGGTGCGCCGCCGAAGGAGGTGTAGTCGTACTCCACCGTCCCAGCACCGTAATAGAAGAAGTACCGTCCATCGTGGACGAAGACGCCCTGCCCCTCGATGATGCGCTGCCCCGAACCGGGGAAGGCGACCTCGCGCGGCTGCGGGTTGATCGCGGTCGACATCAGGAGGGTGGACGTGGCTCCGGCGCGCGGCTGGGTGAGGTTGGCCGGGTTCAGCTCGATCGCCCGCAGCTCGTTGTGGAGTGTCCAGTTCGGATAGTCGCGGTGCTGCACGTAGGTCAGCCAGATCCGCCCGATGTTCGGGTCGGCGAAGACGGACGGGTCGATCAGTGTCGAGTCGGAGTCCTTGACGGTGGCGTCGGCGGCCCAGGTGTAGGGGCCGGCCGGGTTGCTCGCGGTCGCCACATAGATGGCACCACGGCTGTAGCCCGCGTGCCGTCCCGCGATGCTCCACGGGCGCATGAAACTGGTTACCAGGACCCAGGTCTGGCCGACCCGGATCACCTCGGTGCCCCAGAAGTTGACGTTCTGGTCGCCGGAGACCGGTCTGAGGGTGCCGTTGGGCGGGTGCATGCCGGCCGCGGAGCCGCAGACCTCGGTCGGGACCTGAAGGCCGGTGCCGTCGTCGTGCGTGGCGACATAGTCCCAATTGAGCAGGTCGTTGGAGACGCGGATGGTGCAACCGCTGCCCGAACCGTAGTAGCGCCCGTCCACCCGCACGATTTTGACGTCACCCTGCCGGTAGTCGCCGATCGAGTAGGACTTCCAGAACGAGTTGTAGTTGTTGGCGCGCGGCGGGTTGGAGAAGACGCTCGTGATGAACGTGCGGGTGTTGCCGCAGCGGTAGGAGGACTCCGTGCGCTCCTTGCCGCACAAGCGGAAGAAGTAGCGGTTGCCCGGGGTCAGCCCGGTCACCGTCTCCACGATCGGGTAGGTGCGGCCCGGCTGCAGCCCGTCCGGGTGGCGCACTGGCGTGCGCTGCCCGAAGGAAGTGCTTGTGCCGTAATCGAAATAGAAGTCGGTCGAGGCTGTCTCCGCGACGCCCCAGGCGGTCAGCGTGGCCGAGGTGGGCGTGACATTCTGGGCGGGAGTGGTGTCGCCGTAACATCCGGCGAGCAGGAGAACAATTCCGAAAGCCAGGATTCTGCGCACGTTTCGCTCCATTTCATGGTACCGGATCAAGCAGGATCGCATCGATCCCGAAGCCGTATCGGGGTGAAGTCGGGCGCTTGCCGGTCGCGGTGAACACCATCCGATGCTGGCCGGCCGAAAGCTGTACCCCCGCATGGGTTTGCCTGTCGGTCGAAACGCCCGAGGCGATCCCGTGATCGTAGGAGCCGCCCAGCTGCACGCCGTCAAGGGTGCGGGTCTGGATGCCGAAGTCCCACGCCTTGGTGTACAACAGGGTCAGGTTGTACCGTCCCGTGCGCGGCACGGTGAACGCCAGCGTGAGGCTGTCGCCGACGCCGGCGGCCTGGAACCAGACCTGCCGCCCGCCCGACCAGAGCACGCCGCAGCAGTCGGTTTGGACGCTGTAGGGTGCTGTCGCGGCGACCGGTGGCACCAGCTGCTCCGCTTCGATCAGCGCGCCGGGCGGCAGTTCGGTGGCGGCGTAGGAGCGGACGTAGTCGACCATCGTCCACTGCCCGACCGCTGTCCCCGCCGGATCCATCTCGATGCGCAGCGTGTGCGGGCCGTCGGGCAGTCCGCCGATGCGGGCGAGGAGTTGGTGGTGTTTGTTGACCGGCGCGCGCTGGCTGACCGTGGGCACGGCGGGCTGGCCGTCGATGAGGATGCGGATCGCGCC
>DASUXL010000095.1:0-8995 GCA_036377915.1 Candidatus Limnocylindrales bacterium | reverse complement strand
CCGGCGATCGCCGCCGTTCCGGGCCGGTCGCCCGTCGCGAAGCCGAACAGCACCGGCAAACCCGCGCCAAGCACGGCGGTGATCGGGGCGACGACGCTCATCCGGCCGAGCGCCAAGCCCTGGTAAAGCAGGATGGTCCCGGCGATCCCGGCGATCCCGGCGGCGAGGCCCCAGGCCAGACCCGGTGCCGAGTACGGGCCCGCCCACAGGAGCGCCGCGACCCCGATCACGGCCGCGCTGACCAGCTGGGAGAGCAGGGAGACGGTGAGCACGTGCGCCCGGCGGGTCAGCACGCCGCCCACGAAATCCGACAGCCCGTAGGAAGCGGCCGCGCCAAGCGCCAGCACGATCTCCATCGGGCCAGCTTAGGCCGTTCGGAGGGGTTGCCGGGACCGGAACGGCCGTCTAACCTGAGCGGCGCAGTAAACGGTTACTAAAGGTGGAGACGCAGTGGGCAAGTTCGAGGTCATCGGGGGCGCGTTTGTCCGCGACGGGGAGCCGCATCGGGTGCTTTCGGGCGCGATGCACTACTTCCGGGTCCTGCCGGAGCAGTGGCGGCACCGCCTGAAAACCATGCGCGCCATGGGTTTGAACTGTGTCGAGACCTACGTGCCGTGGAACCTGCACGAGCCGCGGCCGGGGGAGTTCAGCGAGCTGGGCCGGCTCGGTGAGTTCCTCGCCCTGGCGAAGGAGGAGGGGCTCGACGCGATCGTGCGGCCGGGGCCCTACATCTGCGCCGAGTGGGACAACGGCGGGCTGCCGGCCTGGCTGACCGGCCGGCCCGGGATCGCCTTGCGCTGCATGGACCCGACCTATCTCGGGGCGGTTGACAGCTGGTTCGACCGGCTCGTGCCGGAGTTCGCCGAGCATCAGGTGACCCGCGGCGGCAACGTGCTCATGGTGCAGGTCGAGAACGAATACGGTTCCTACGGCAGCGACCTGGCCTACCTTCGGCATCTCGCGGACGGTTTGCGGCGCCGGGGGATCGACGTGCCACTGTTTACATCGGACGGTCCCACCGACCTGATGCTGACCGGTGGCACCATCCCCGGCGTGCTCGCCACCGTCAACTTCGGCTCCGATCCGGAGCAGGCATTCGAGGTGTTCCGGCGGCACCGGCCCAAGGATCCTTTGTTCTGCATGGAGTTCTGGTGCGGCTGGTTCGACCACTGGGGCGGCGAGCACACCACCCGCGACCCGGCCGACGCCGCCGGCACGCTGCGGCGCATCCTCGACTCCGGCGCCTCGGTAAACATTTACATGGCCCACGGCGGCACCAACTTCGGCACGTGGGCGGGCGCGAACCGGGGCGAGCCGGAGCATTGCGGTGCCCTTCAACCCGACGTCACCTCGTACGATTATGACGCGCCCATCGACGAGCACGGCAGGCCCACCGAGAAGTTCTTTCTATTTCAAGAGATTCTCCGGGGGTACACACGGCGCCCGTTGCCGCCGCTGCCCGAGCCCACCCCTCGGGTCGCCCCGCAGACCGTTGCCCTGCCCCAGCGGCTGCGCCTTTTCGATGCCCTCGACGGCTTGCCGAGCGTGGAGTCGCCGGCGCCGCCGAGCTTCGAGGACCTCGGCATCGACCACGGGCTTGTCATTTATCGTTTCTCGCTTCCGGGGCCCCGCCAGCGGTACCCCCTGAAAATCGTCGCGGACTGGGTCACCGGTGTGCCTGATTCCGTTGCGGTGGAAGGGGATCGAGCCGACTTCACGGCGGTCGTGGAGTCGATGGGGCGCACCAACTATGGCCCGCTGCTCGGTGAGACAAAGGGCCTCGGTCAGGTGCGGCACGGCCAGCAGATCGTGCACGGCTTCACGGCGACTCCCTTCCCGCTCAACGACATCTCCGCCCTGCCTTGGGCGGCGTCCCAGGTTTCGGCGCACGGCCCGGTCTTCAGCCGTGGCTGGCTCGAACTTGACGAGCCCGGCGACGCCGCCATCGCCACGCCGGGGTGCAAGGGTTACATCTGGGTCAACGGTTTCCTGCTCGGCCGCTACTGGAACGCCGGACCGCAGGATCGCCTCTATCTGCCGTGGCCGCTGCTCCGCATGGGCCGCAACGAAATCGTCGTGCTGGAACTGGACGGGGAACCGGTTACTTCATTGTCACTGCTCTAGGTCAGTGCTCCAGGTCGTGGCGCCGGATCAGGTTGCGCCACCCGACGATGCCGGCCCGCAGCGCCTCGGCGATGTAACGCGCGTCGGGCTCGGTGTCGTAGCGCCGGGTGGTCGATTTGCGCCCGGCCCGGTGCTCGACCTCGAACTCGTCGGTGTCGGGGTCGTGTCTTATGAGAACCTCTTGCCTTGGCCCGCCTTGCGTGCTGTCATGCCACCAGTGTTCGAGCAACTCCACCCGCTGACTCTATCGAACGCATGTGCTAACTTGTCAATCGTGATGCGGGTGTTGAGCGTTCATTTATTGACGGTCGATTCTGGAGCGTATCGACGCTCGCTCACGCGACACGCCCGGACGATATGGGGTCGCTTTTGACGACCCGACACAACATGTAGTGTCTGGCGGAAGGATTGGTCAGGTGATGCGCGCCCGTACCGGCTGCGCGGCGACGCACCCTGGCACACGGACCCGGCGGGACGGTCCACGGTGAAGCGCGCGCCCAAGGCGCTGCTTTGCCGTGCCCGGAATCCGCCCCGATTCTCCAGGGGGAGCGCAGTTGACCAGCACGATCGAAGCACCGGCGGACTCACTCAACAAGGCGATTGCCTTTGCCGCACAAGGTCTTTCCGGCGTAGATCCGGCGGCCGCCCGGGTGGGCGGATGGCCCGGAGCCACCGAAGCCGACGTGCGCATGCGCGCGATCGAGACCGCCGCGGCGCTGGTGGTGGAGGAGCCCGCCTACAGCCGGCTCGCCGCCCGCCTGCTCGCCGTGCACATCGCCGACGAGGCGGCGTCGCAGGGCGTGGTGTCCTTTCCGGACGCTGTGCGCGCCGGGCACGACCTCGGGTTGCTTGCCGACGACCTGGCGGCGTTCGTCGCGGTCAACGCGGGTGAGCTGGCCGACCTGGTCGACCCTGAAGCCGATGACAGGTTCGAGTACTTCGGGCTGCGCACCGTCTACGACCGGTACCTGTTGCGCCACCCCACGACCCGCAAGGTCCTGGAGACCCCGCAGCACTTCCTGCTGCGCGTCGCCTGCGGGCTGATGGGCCAGGTCGGCAGCGCCGGCACCGGCGGCGTGACCCTGCCGGGCAGCGTCGCCGAGGTCGCCGAGCTTTACCGCGCCCTGTCCCGCCTTGCCTACCTGCCCAGCTCCCCGACGCTGTTCAACGCCGGTGCCCGCCGCCCCCAGCTGTCCAGCTGCTTCCTGCTCGACTCCCCGCGCGACGAGCTCGAGTCCATCTACGAGCGTTACGGCCAGATCGCCCGGCTGTCCAAGTACGCCGGTGGCATCGGCGTCTCGTGGGCCCGCATCCGCTCGCGCGGCTCGCTCATCCGCGGCACCAACGGCCTGTCCAACGGGATCGTGCCGTGGCTGCGCACGCTGGTCGCCAGTGTCGCCGCGGTCAACCAGGGCGGCCGGCGCAAGGGCGCGGCCTGTGTCTACCTGGAGACGTGGCACGCCGACATCGACGAGTTCCTGCAACTGCGGGACGGGACAGGGGAGGAGTCGCGGCGTACCCACAATCTGCATCTGGCCAACTGGGTGCCGGATGAGTTCATGCGCCGGGTGGAGGCCGACTCGGCCTGGTCGCTGTTTGACCCGAAGGACGTGCCGCACTTCGTCGACCTGTGGGGCAAGGAGTTCGACGAGGCGTACCGCGCCGCCGAGCAGGAGGGCCTGGCCGTCCGGCAGGTCCAGGCGCGCGAGCTTTACGGCCGGATGATGCGCACGCTCGCGCAGACCGGCAACGGCTGGATGACGTTCAAGGACCAGTCGAACCGGACGTGCAACCAGACCGCGATCCCGGGCAACACCGTGCACCTGTCCAACCTGTGCACCGAGATCCTTGAGGTGACAAGCGACTCCGAGACCGCGGTGTGCAACCTGGGTTCGATCAACCTGGCCGCGCACGTCATCGGCGATGGCGTCGACTGGACCGGGCTGCGCGAGACCGTCCGCACGGCCGTGCGGGTCCTGGATCGCACCATCGACCTGTCGTATTACCCGACCTCCGAGGCGGCCGGTGCCAACAACCGGTGGCGCCCGATCGGGCTTGGCGTGATGGGCCTCGCCGACGTCTTCTTCGCCCTCAAGCTGGACTTCGACTCGGCGGAGGCGCTCGCGCTGTCGACCCGCGTCGCCGAGGAGATCTCGCTGGCGGCCTACGACACGAGCGCGGACCTTGCCGTCGAGAAGGGCGCGCATCCGTCCTATAAGGACACCCGGGCGGCTCGCGGCGTGCTGCACCTCGACCACTGGTCGGAGGCGCGACCCACCCGCCCGCAAGCCTGGGCGTCCCTGCGCGACAAGGTCTCCCGCACCGGGCTGCGTAACTCGCTGCTGATCGCGATCGCACCCACCGCCACCATCGCGTCGATCGCCGGCTGCGCCGAGTGCATCGAGCCGCCCGTGGCCAACGTGTTCAAGCGCGAGACCCTTTCCGGCGAGTTCCTTCAGGTCAACCGGTACCTGGTCGAGGAGCTGAAGGCGCACGGCCTTTGGACGGCGGCGCTGCGTGACCGGATCGTGCGCGCCGAGGGCTCCATCGCCGGGATCGCCGAGATCCCGCAGGAGCTGCGCGCCCGCTTCCGCACCGCGTGGGAGCTGCCGCAGCGGGCACTGATCGACCTTGCCGCCGCCCGCGCGCCGTATGTCGACCAGTCCCAGTCGCTCAACCTGTTCATGGCCTCGCCCGAGATCGGCAAGCTCTCCTCGATGTACGCCTACGCGTGGCGCAAGGGCCTGAAGACCACCTACTACCTGCGTTCCCGCCCGGCGACCGCGATCGCCAAAGCCACTTTGGCCATCCAGCTCGATGTGGAGAACCCGGAGATCTGCGAGGCATGCCAGTGAAGCACCTTCTGAACCCGGGGCTGGACCTGACCCTGCGGCCCATGCGGTACCCGGACTTCTACGAGCGCTACCGGGCCGCGATCCGCAACACCTGGACGGTGGAGGAGGTCGACCTCTCCAGCGACCTGCCCGACCTCGCGACCCTGTCGCCGGGCGAGCGGCACCTGGTGAACCGGCTGGTGGCGTTCTTCGCCACCGGCGACACCATCGTCGCCAACAATCTCGTGCTCAACCTGTACCGCCACATCAACGCGCCCGAGGCCCGGCTCTACCTGAGCCGCCAGCTGTTCGAGGAGGCGGTGCACGTCCAGTTCTACCTGACCCTGCTCGACACGTATCTGCCCGACGACGCCGAGCGCGCCAAGGCGTTCGCGGCGGTGGAGAACATCCCCTCGATCGCGCGCAAGGCGCAGTTCTGCTTCCGCTGGATCGACTCCGTGTTCGACGTGCCGTCGCTTGAAAGCCAGGAGGATCGGCGCAAGTTCCTGCTGAACCTGATCTGTTTCGCCGCGTGCATCGAGGGGCTTTTCTTCTACGGCGCATTCGCCTACGTGTATTGGTTGCGCTCCCGGGGGCTCCTCGATGGCCTGGCAGCGGGTACCAACTGGGTCTTCCGCGACGAATCAATGCACATGGATTTCGCGTTCGCGGTCGTCGACGTCGTGCGTGAGGAGGAGCCCTCGCTGTTCGACGAGGACATGGGCAAGGCCGTGACGCTCATGCTGGAGGAGGCGGTCGAGGCCGAGCTGGCCTTCGCCGACGACCTTTGCGGCGCCGGGCTTCCCGGCATGACCACCGCCGACATGCGGGAGTACCTGCAGTATGTGGCGGATCAGCGGCTCACCCGGCTGGGTCTGCCCGTCCGCTACCACTCCCGCAACCCGTTCCCGTTCATGGCCTTGCAGGACGTGCAGGAGCTGGCGAACTTCTTCGAGCGGCGGGTCACCGCCTACCAGGTGGCCGTGGCCGGTTCGGTCTCGCTGGACGAGGACTTCTAGCCGGTACTTCTAGCCGAGGATTGCCTTGAACCGCTTTTCGGCGAGGTCGAGCTGGCCATAGATGTGCTGCTTGACCTCGCCGGACAGCGGGGTGTCCGGCCGGGCGATCAGTTCGCGCAGCGCCGGGACGAGCGGGGCGTACTTCGTCGCGGCCGACACCACCTTCGGACCCGTCGTGTGGATCACTCCCACCCCGTTGTCGGTGAAGTCGGAGATTTTGATGACGCGCGCCCACGGCTCGTACTCGAGCGCCTCCTCGACGTGCGCCCTGTACTGCTCGTTGCGGTCGCGGCGCGGATCCCACTCGGGGTTGGTGACCGCGCCGACGAGCGTGGCCACCCGCGACCCGAACCGGTGCGAGATGGCGGCGAGCGCCTCGTCGGTGGGCGGCGGGTCGGTCTCGGGGCGGCCGGTCAGCCCCCACGGCTGGTCCTCCACCGAGTCGTGCAGCAGCGCCGCGATGAGCACCTCGACGTCGGTCACGCGGTAGTAGATCAGGATGCGCAGGGCGACCCGCAGCAGGTGGTTCAGGTAGGGCTCGCGCACCCGGCGCTGGTCGCGGTGCAGCTGCGCGGCCAGGTCGAGGGCCTCGCGCAGCCTGACCCGATCGGCCTCGGGCAGCTCGCCGATCTCGAGCGCGAACCGGTCGCGTAAGCCCGCCTCCCCGTACACCTCGGTGATCGCGTGCAGCGGCATCGTGCGCAAGTACCCCGGGGCGGACTCCATGAAGAATGTTTATATACGACGCGCGCTCGCGCTATGGAACTCCTCCTGGGTCATGGAAGCGAGGCCGCTGATGGCCGTGGCGATGAGCGCGACCGCGGCAAGCAGGGTGATCGGGACGACCAGCACGAACGGGCTGATTCCCGCCACATGGCCGTCGCCCGCGGTGAAGATCTGGATCCGCACCGCCGCCATCGCCGTGTAGTGCATTCCGGACACGCCGACCGCCATCACCGCGGCGGCCGCGTTGATCGCGCCGGTGCCGCGGACGGTCACGGTGAAGAACAGGGCGATGGTCGCGGCCAGCACGGCGATGATGACGGAGGCGCCGACGAGCCCGGGATCGTAGGTGACAACGCCGTTGACGTGCATCGCCGCCATCCCGGCGTAGTGCATGGCGACCACGCCGAGCCCGGTGAACAGCCCACCCAGCAAGACCCGGGCGACCGTACGGCGCCCGAATCCTACGATGAACAGTCCAACCCCGACCGTCAGTACGGCCATGACTAGGCTTACAGCCGTTACCATTGGGTCGTAGCGCACGGCGCTTGCCGGGACGTCGAAGCCGAGCATGGCCATGAAGTGCATGAGCCAGATCCCACCCCCGCCGATCGACACCGCGGCCGGCACGAGCCAGCGCACGCGATGGCGCCCCTGGGGCAGCGCCCTTGCGCGGCTTGTGCAAACCAGGCCAAGCAGGCAACCCAGGAACGCCATCAGATAGGCGGCCACCGGGTTGAACCAGCCAAACGCGAAGTGATGAACCTCAGCCACGAAGTGCATATTGGACAGCTGGCGAAGACAACCATCGGACAATGAGTGCGGCGGTCACCGGTAAGTGAGCAAAGGGAGGTAAGTTTCCAGTCGTGGCAAGGACAGCGAAGACAAGCGACAGCGCGGAGCAGGAGCCCGCCGGCCTGATAGTGCAGATCAACGGCTTGATGCCTGCGCTGTCCCCGGCCGAGCAGCGGGTGGCGCGGATCGTGCTGGCTGACCCTGCCGATGCCGCGCGCCGCACCATCACGGATCTGGCGGCGGCCGCTCAGACCTCCGAGGCCAGCGTTGTCCGCTTTTGCCGTTCGATCGGGCTGACCGGGTACCCCCAATTAAGGATCCGGTTGGCGGCGGAGGCTGCCCGAAGGGTGGAGCCCGTCGACGCTCGCGTGGCGGGCGGGTCGATCCATCCGGGCGCGGATCTGTCCCAGATCATCGCGACTGTCGCGTTCAACGACGCGCGGGCGGTGGAGGAGACCGCGCAGCAGCTGGACCCGGAGACCTGCGAGCAGATCGTGCACGCCTTGCTCAAGGCGTCCCGTGTCGACGTGTTCGGGGCCGGTGCGAGCGGTTTCGTCGCCGCCGACTTTCAGGCCAAGCTGCACCGTTTGGGCCGCGTTGCGTACTACTGGCCGGATGTGCACGGCGCGATCGCCTCGGCGGCGCTGCTCGGCCCCGGCGATGTCGCCTTCGGGATCTCCCACACCGGCACGAGCCGGGACACGATCGAGATGCTGGCCCGGGCGCGGGCCAACGGCGCCACCACGGTCGCCCTGACGAACTACCCCCGCTCGAACATCAGCGAGGTGGCCGATTTCGTGGTCACCACTGCGGCGAGAGAAACGACCTATCGGTCAGGAGCTCTCGCCAGTCGGCTTGCCCAGTTGACGGTGCTGGATTGCCTTTTCGTCGCCCTCGCCGCCCGGACGAAGGGGAAGGCGCAGCGAGCGCTGGACGTTACAGCCGAGGCGATTCGGGGAAGAAATACGTCAGGCAAAAGAAGGACAACGGCGTCATAGCCAGTCCGAAACCCGTTCGGCCACGAATATAGGGCGATGAAGCTCACAGATGCTAAGTGACCTGCGTCGCTGTGTTCATGGCTCCCTGGCTGGTGTCATAAAACGGGCATTTCGTGGGCCCATCAGCTTTCCACACATCCGATATCAGGAAGTTCACAGCTCTTCGTGACACTTTCAGGGGCAACGCGGAATCATCTCCGAGCGTCATCTGTTGTGCAGGTGTCAGCACCGCAGGCCCCTGCGGCGATTACGGGGGAGGACCCGAACGTGGAGAACATGACCATGCTGCGCACGGCTCAGGTAGCCGAGGAGCGCGCCCTCGTCGGCGTCTACCTGCACGAGATCTCTCGTACCCCGCTGCTCGATGCCGCGTCCGAGGTGGGCTTGTCGAAGGCGGTCGAGGCGGGACTCTACGCAGAGCACCTGCTCGACGAGGGCCTGCAGCCCGAGGGCGTGACGGTCGAGGAGCTTGAGCGTCTTGTGGCCGAGGGTGAGCGGGCTA
>DASUXL010000094.1:0-3556 GCA_036377915.1 Candidatus Limnocylindrales bacterium | reverse complement strand
AGGCCGCGGGTTCAAATCCCGTCAGGACCGCATTCTGTGCAGTGGCCCGCAACCCGTCAGGGATGCGGGCCACTGTCGTGTGCGCGCCCGGAGCGTCTCGACGGGGTCTGCTGACGGGGCTGTTGACGGGGCGCGGGGGCGGGGGTACCAACAGAGGCAGGGAGGTGTGCCCATGGCGGCTCCACACGACCCCCGGCGGCACGAGACCCGCGCCCTGCTGCGCGCCCACCTCGCGGCCGCCGCGCGCTACCGGCACGCGATACGGCGCTGTCCGGTCTGCCATCGCCTGCTGCGCCTCGCGCTCGAGGGAAGCGAGGACGGAAGTCCCTCCACCAAGTGACGGAAGAACCCCGCCATCGGGGGATGTTCCCTCTATCGTGGGATGCGGGCACAGGGCAAGACCTCAGCGGTGTGACGGGACTCACCGAAATGCTCTACCCAGAGGTGGAACTTACGCACCTCTTACACAGCCTCAATTTAATATGTGCAATTGCACCGCTTCTCGCAGTGTTTCCGGCGTACCCCTCGGACCCCCCGGGAAACCTCAACTCGGCCCCGCGCAGGGCGAGTCGGACGCGGCCTCCGAACGGCCGGACGGGCCGCGACAGGTGTCCCGCCGAGGTCAGGAGGGTGCCGCGTGAGGGCGTCCGCGCCGGGCACGGGAGCCGGCCCGCACAGAAAATCGCGCTGGACCCGGCGGAGCCCAGCGCGATCCTCGCACTGCGGAGCGTCGTTCGGGTGGGGCCCGCAAGACGCCGGTTTATGCGGTTATTTCGCTGTACGACCTGACGATCAGGCTTCGCTGCGCTGCTGCGGGATACCCGCGAGCAGGGCGCGTACCTCCGCCTCGCGGTAGCGGCGGTGCCCTCCGAGCGTGCGGATCGACGTGAGTTTGCCAGCCTTCGCCCAGCGCGTGACCGTCTTCGGGTCCACGCGGAACATCGTGGCGACCTCAGCCGGGGTCAGCAGCGGCTCGGCATCAGGGGTGCGAGCGGTCATGAGCGGCCTCCTCGGGAGAACCGAACCATACGGTTCTTTCCTCTAAATTCTGCACCTTGACCCGCGTTGCCCGAAATGGCTTGCGCGGGTCGAGTCGGTTATAGGACGAACGGCTTGTCCTCGGCACTACAACTACACCATCTGTCCAGCCACGTCGGCCAAACCGATGGAATTGCCCTCTCAGGTGTTCAACCTCGACGGATACCGATGGACCGTGCCATAGCGGACAGTTACCCCCCAGTGACGATGGGTCACAGGGGGATCAGGTGCCACAAGACCCGCCAAGAAGTGCAACTCTGATCTTTCCGTCCCTACTGGGACAGAAGGACCCCCTCCAGGCTCGTTGTCCTATTTTGACACGAGAGCGGGGTCTGAGAGCAAGACCCGGAAAACGTGCTGTGCATCACCTTTGCGGCGATAGCCCGGTTCAGGACATTGGTCCCGGTCCTGTGTGCCCCGTGCGCCCCGGCCGCCGGCTCCCGGCGGTCAGTTCGCGAACTGGAGGTCCCGCACCGCACGCCAGCGGTCCGTGAGCCGCTCGTACGCCACGCCGGCCGCCTCCCCGTCCCCGCGACGCAGCGCCGCGATGCCCTCCGCCACGTCACCGGCGGAGTGGTCCTCGGCAAGCTGCTCCTCGGGGATCACATGGGCGAGACCGCCGTAATCCAGTTCGACGAGTGACCGCGGATGGAACTCCTCCAGCCAACGGCCCACGTCGACCAGCCCGTCGACGAGCGGACCGTCCTCCAACTCCTCACGGAGCACCTTCAGCCCTCGGGCGAGACGGCGGCGCGCCTCCACCATCGGCGTCCGGTAGCGCAGGACGGACTGCTGACTTCCGCTCTCCTCACCGCTTTCCGGCTTCGCAAACTCCCTTTCCGCATCCGTGAAGAGGGCGAACCACCGGACGGGTACGTGCCACAGCGCCGAGCGGATCCACGGTCGGGCGTCCGGGTTGCGCTCCCGCCACCGGTCGTAGTCCGCCATCGCCTGCCGGCGGACGACGGGCGGCACAGCAGCGTCCACCACCGGAGCGGGCATCTCGGGCACCAGCGGGCCGGGCATCCCGGGCAGCGCGGCGAGCGCCTGCCAGCCGCGCAGCCGGGTCCGCCAGGGGCAGACGCAGGTGACACCGTTCACCTCGGTGACGAAGGCCTCCCCGCTCTCCCGGACGGGCACCACCACGGGCGGCACCGGCAGCAGGTCGGCCAGCGCACGCCGCAGCTCGTCCTGCGCCGTGGGCAGCTTCTCCCGGCGGGCGTAGCGCGCCCAGTGGGCGCGCTCGGGCTCCGGAAACGCCGCCAGCGGCTCGTACACCCGTAGGTAGGCCGCGTACGGGATCACTGCCGCGGGACTCTGCCGCACGCTCTCTCCTCCGCATCTCCCCTCCCGCGCCGCTGGAGGGGTACTCGACTATGACGATCGTGGCACTGTGGCGGTCCCCACGGGACCCCGACAGGTCGTACGCTGCTGCCGAAACATGACAGCATCGCTCTCCCCCACCCCTCGGAGGGCGAACCTCCCCGCGACCTACAGGAGTCACCACCGTGGCTGACGTACGTCCCACCTCCGTCAATGACGACGGGGTGCTGCACACGCTCTTCCGCTCGGAACAGGGCGGCCACGAGCAGGTCATGCTGTGCCAGGACCGCGACAGCGGTCTGCGGGCGGTGATCGCCGTGCACTCGACGGCTCTGGGCCCGGCCCTGGGCGGCACCCGCTTCCACGCCTACGCCTGTGACGAGGACGCCGTCCGTGACGCGCTGAACCTTTCCCGCGGCATGTCGTACAAGAACGCGCTGGCCGGCCTCGACCACGGCGGCGGCAAGGCCGTGATCATCGGCGACCCGGACACGCTGAAGTCCGAGGCACTGCTCGAGGCGTACGGCCGCTTCATCGCGTCCCTGGGCGGGCGCTACGTGACCGCGTGCGACGTCGGCACGTACGTGCAGGACATGGACGTCGTCGCCCGCACCAACCAGTGGACCACCGGCCGCTCCCCCGAGAACGGCGGCGCCGGCGACTCCTCCGTGCTCACCGCCTTCGGCGTCTTCCAGGGCATGCGGGCCAGCGCACAGCACCTGTGGGGCGAGCCGACGCTGCAGGGCCGCAAGGTCGGCATCGCCGGCGTCGGCAAGGTCGGCCACCACCTGGTGGAGCACCTGGTCGAGGACGGCGCCGAGGTCGTGATCACCGACGTGCGCGAGGAGTCGGTGGCGCGGGTCCGCGCCGCCCACCCCGGGGTCACCGTGGTCGCGGACACCGCCACGCTGATCCAGATCGAGGACCTCGACGTGTACGCGCCCTGCGCGCTGGGCGGCGCCCTCAACGACGCCACCGTGCCGGTGCTGACCGCCAAGGTCGTCTGCGGCGCCGCCAACAACCAGCTGGCCCACCCGGGCGTGGAGAAGGACCTGGCCGGGCGCGGCATCCTCTACGCCCCGGACTACGTGGTGAACGCCGGCGGCGTGATCCAGGTGGCCGACGAGTACCGCGGGTACGTGCCCGAACGCGCTCGGGCAGGGGCGACCGCGATATTCGACACCACCCGGGACAT
>DASUXL010000093.1:0-14220 GCA_036377915.1 Candidatus Limnocylindrales bacterium | reverse complement strand
TGCAGGATCAGCAAACCGTCCGGATAGGACTGCCGCAATCGAGCTACCTCATCGGGGGTCGCATTCACCAGAACGTCGTTGCGCGGATAGCCGTATTCAAGGAACTCGAATCGACACGGGTACGCCCGGCGCCACACCCATTCCGAATAGCGATTCGACACCAGGCTGAAATCCCATCTGTCACACCGGCGAAGCAGCTTTTCGTAGTCGTCGGAGTAGACCGGTTCGTCGACGCCCATAAACTTCAGCGGCGTCCCGTGGTGAGTCTGTACGTGAATGGTGCCGGGCCGCTTCACCATCTCGCCCTCGAAATTGGCGTTGTTGAACAACCATCGCGCCCGGGCCAGCGCGCGGTAATAGGGGAAGCTGCCGACCACCACATGACCGACATCCGGCGGCAAGCGCGTCACCTGGTCCGGGTTGACCGCCCACACCGAACGCACCTGCGGCGCGAGCCGCGCCGCGGCGGCGTGAATCGCCGCCGGATTGCATTCGTACGCCCGGCCCCAATAGCTGCTGTAAACGGCGAGATCCTCGAGCGGGAGTCGCCTTTGCCACCAGTAGTAGCCCAGCGCCGGAATCAGCTTGACCTTGCGGGCGACGCCGCGCGCCGTGGCGTCCTCCAGCCGCTTGCGCGTTCGCCCGACGGCCTGTCTGCCCAGCTGGATCCCGCGGTAGACGCCCCACGCCCGGTGCCGCAGCAGGAAGTCGCGGATTCCGCCGTGGTAGGCGTCGTGCCGGTCGGCGAATGCGGCGAGCCGGGTGAAGAATTCGCGCCGCGCCTCGGGTGGCAGCCTGCCGGGGATGCCCAGCACGTTCAGTCCGTGCCGCACGGCTTGACGGCGCACGAAATCGCGCACCCATTCGCGCTCGATCCGCGCCAGCGCCAGTTCGTACTGGTAGATCAGGTCGGTATGCCTGCGGCTTGTGGTGCCCAGGATGCTGCCGTGGCGGCGCAGGCGGTAATAAACGCACACCCGGTCGAGGGTGCCGATCAGGTCGGCCTTGGCCAGCAGCGGATAGGTGAACGGAACGTCCTCGTACCAGCCGGGGGGAAAACTCAATTCCGCGTCCTGGAGAAACTGGGTGCGCACCACCTTGTTCCAGGCGACGCAGAATCCGGTGAGCAGGATGGGGTACCCGGATAAGGAAAATGTTTCTGGAGCATCGCTGAGCATGCGCCCGCCGGCGCTGGGTTCGATCCGCCCGCCGACGTGCACGCGGGCGTAATCCACCACGAGCACGTCGGGTTTGAGTTCGCGCAGGCGGTCGGCGACCGCGGCGAGCGCGCCCGGCGCGAGCCAGTCATCACTGTCGATAAACCAGACGTACTCGCCGCGCGCCATCCGCAGCCCGGCATTGCGCGCCGGCCCGAGCCCTGAGTTGGCCTCCAGCCGCAGCGGCCGTACCCGCGCATCGCGCCCCGCAAAATCGGCGATGATCTCTGAGGACCGGTCGGTCGAGCAGTCGTCGACCACCACGATCTCGAAGTCGCCGTATGGCTGCTCCAATATCGATTCGAGGCAATGCTGAAGGTATGCCTCGACTTGGTAAACCGGCACCACCAAGCTTATGAAGGGCACTTTGTGAGATTAGCTCACGTAAGGGTATCCCGTATCCCGTATTGACTGTCGCTGAATTAAGGCCGACGATTCTCCTCGTGCGAGCCGATGACTGGGGCCAGGACGGCGTCGATACCGATGTGCCCAATGTCGCCCGGATGTACGACTACTACCTCGGTGGGCTGCACAACTTCCCGGCCGACCGCGAGATGGCCCAGCGGGTCGTCGGCGCCTACCCCACCCTGCCCGCGATCCTGCGGCTCAACCGCGCCTTCCTGCGCCGCGCCGTGACCTACCTGGCCAACGCGGGGATCAGGCAGTTCCTCGACCTCGGCTCGGGCCTGCCCACCATCGGCAACGTCCACGAGGTCGCCCAGTCGGTGGATCCGGAGGCGCATGTCGTCTATGTCGACATCGACCCGACCGCGGTGCTGCACAGCCGCCTCATGCTCGTCGGCAACCCCTACGCCACCGTGCTCCAGGTCGACCTGCGCCAGCCCGAGCTGGTGCTCAACCACCGCGACCTGCGCTGGCAGATCGACCTCGATCAGCCCGTGGCGATCCTTGCCATCTCGGTGCTGCACTTCATCACCGACGCCGACGACCCCTACAGCCTGATGAAGACGTACGGGTCGGTGCTCGCCCCGGGCAGCTACCTGGCGATCAGCCACGCCACCCACGACATCGAGCCGGAGCAGTCCGAGAAGGTCATGCAGCTCTACGCCCGCAGCGGCAACCCGATGCAGTTCCGCACCCACGCCGAGATCGCCTCCCTGTTCGCCAACTTCGAGCTGGTGGAGCCGGGGCTGTCGCTGCTCGACGACTGGCACCCCGAGCTGTCCGAGACCGACCAGCCCAGACTCAACATCGGCTACTGCGGCGTGGCCAGGAAGAGATAGATGCCAGGGAAGGTTCTGGTTTCCACCACCGTGAACCCGTTGAGTGTCGCGTTCGGACGGTTGGACACCAGCCACACCCGGCCGGCACACTCCTCGCACTCCGGCGGCATGACGCGGCGCCGCAGCTCATAGGCGAACCCGAGTCGTTCACGATTATCGGGGTACCCCGAGAAGCGGATCCCATCCGAAGGGCTCATGTGGTCGGCCACATACGATGCCGCCGCCCGGTAGTCCTGATCCCCCGGCAGCGGGTCGCGGCGCACCGCGACCTGATCCCGCCCGCCCAGCAGCAGGGCCGCCCCGACCGCGGCCACCAGCATCGCCCGGCCGCGCAGCGCGAGCCCGGCCGCGATCGCCCACGCGGGCACGACGAATAGCAGGTACCTGTAATAGAAGATGTCGTGCGCGAGCGCGAACAGGACAAGTGGCGGGGCGATGCCCCACACCGCGAGCATGGTCAGCCGCCAGTCCCACCTCCTGCCGAACACGCCCACAATCGCGAGCGCCGCAAGCACTCCGGCGACCGCCGCCGACCGTACGAGCGAAAGCGGAAGGGAGGCAAGGCTTTTCCAGCTCGCCTCGATCCACCAGACCTGGCCGGTCTGGCGCGCACCGAGGACAGCCAGCGGCAGCACCGGCACCAGTCCCGCCCCCACCGCCACGAGCCAGGGCCGCATCCTGTGCCGCACCACCGGAATGTGGGCGAACAGCACGAGCAGCGCAACGAGGTGGGCGAAGCCGGTCAGCGCCACGACCACCGACAGCAACGCCCACCGCCGCCACGTCGGCCGTTGCAGAACCCAAAGCAGCACAACCAAAGTCGCCACCGCGAACGCGATCGCGAAGGCGTACGGCCGCGCCTCCTGCGCATACCGACTGGCACTTGGCACCACCGCGAACAGGCAGCCGCCCGCAAGCCCCACCGCGGGGCCGTAAAGCCGCTGCCCCAACATCCCGGTGAGCGCCGCCGCGGCCGCCATCGCCAGCAGCGAGGGCAGCCGCATGGCTACCACCGAGTCACCGAAGACAAAGATCCAGACGCGCATCAACAGGTAGTACGGCAGCAGCACAATGTCCATTTGCGACAGATGCTCGGGCAGGGAGGTCCATGGCATGGACGCCGCCCACCAGGTGGCATGCTCGTCCCGCCACGCCTGCCGGCCCAACCCCAGCGCACCGAGCAGCAACGTCAGCAGCGCCGGGACAGCCGCCGCCGTCATGACGCGGCAACGGCTTCCTTGTAGGCGCGCAAAGCGTCGTTCATCGACCCGTCCACGCACAGCCCGCCCTCGTTGATGAACAGCCCCCGCGTGCAGAAGCGCGTCAGGTCGTCCTCGTTGTGCGACACCAGAAGCAGCGTGCGACCCTGCGCGAGCAGGCTCTCCATCGTGTCGTAGCACTTCTGCCGGAACTCCGCGTCACCCACCGCCATCACCTCGTCGACCAGCAGGATCGGGTGCTCAAGCTGGGCGATGACGGAAAAGCCCAGCCGCACCCGCATCCCGGACGAGTAATGCCTGACCGGCGAGTCAAGCGAGCGCTGCACCTGCTCCCCGGCGAACTCCACGATCCGGTCGAACTTCTTGCGCATCTGCGCCGGCTTGATCCCGTGCAGCGCACCGACCAGGTGCACGTTCTCGCGGCCGGTAAGGTCATAGGCGAAACCGGCCGAAAGTTCAAGCAGCGGCGCAACCTTTCCGTTCAGCCGCACGCTTCCCTCATCGGGTACCAGGACTCCCGCGATCAGCTTGAGAAGTGTGCTCTTCCCAGTCCCATTGCGCCCCACCACACCGACCGCCTCACCCGGCGCGATGTCAAAGTCGACGTGCCGCAGCGGCCAGAACGTCCCGCGGTGCGGCGACCGCCTGAACCCGTGGAACAGCAGCTCCCGCACCCGCAGGTGGCGCCGCCGCCCCTGATGGAACTCGATCCCCAGATCGCGGACGCGGATCATCAGAGTTCCTTCAACACCGACGGCTCGAGCTTGCGGAACCCCCACCAGCCGGCGACCGCCACCGCCGCGCACCCCACCATCGCGGTGATCAGGACCCGGCGCGACGGCCACTCATCCGGGAACCAGGCGGCGTGGTACAGCTGGAAGATGCCCACCAGCGGGTTGGCCAGGTACAACTGCTTGGCCCAGCCGGGCAGCGTGGTCGACTCGAAGACCTTGCTCAGCGGATAGATGATCGGCGCGGCGTAGAACAGCACCCGCGTGATAAGCCTGATGAACCTCTCGATGTCCCTGAGCATCACGGTCAGCGCGGACAGCAACAGGCAGACGCCGATCAACAGGACGAACTGCATGAGAATCGCCAGCGGAAGGGCGGTCAGCGTGCGCCACGAGGCGGGCGCATCGAAGATCACGGCGCAGGCGAGCAGGATGGGTACCCCCGCAAGAAATTCAAAAAAACGCCCGATGACTCGGCCGATGGGGAAGATCTCGCGCGGCAGGTTGATCGTGGTGACCAAGCCGCTCTGCGCTGTCAGCGCGCCGGTGGATTCGTTGATGGCGCTGTTGAACCAGGCCCAGGCGAAGATGCCCGAGATGATGAACATCGGGTAGGAGCCGCCGTTGACCAGCTGGGTGTCGAACAGCAGCCCGAAGATGAACCAGTAGATGACGGCCATCGTCAATGGCTCGATCAGAGACCATAGGTAGCCGAGAATGGATTGCTGGTACTTGAGGGTCAGGTCGCGGCGCACCAAAGTGCGCAGCACGCTGCGATGACTCCACACCGCAACCACGCTGTGACCCATACGGTCAGGCTACTAACTCGCTCAGCGCCCACCGCCATGATCGCGCAATTTGCCTGGCAATCCCGCGCTAAGCGGCCCCTCAACCCGCGAATTGCCAGGCAAATTGCCGGATCATGGCGGCCGGAGTGGGAGCGGGATTGGGATTGGGATTGGGTCAGCACTCGATGACGTTGACGGCCAATCCGCCCCGGGCGGTCTCCTTGTACTTGACCTTCATGTCGGCGCCGGTCTCCCGCATGGTCTTGATGACCTTGTCGAGGGAGACGAAGTGATTGCCGTCGCCGCGCAGCGCCAGCCGCGCCGCCGTGATCGCCTTGATGCTCGCCACCGCATTGCGCTCGATGCACGGGATCTGCACCAAACCGCCCACCGGGTCACAGGTCAGCCCAAGGTTGTGCTCCATCGCGATCTCCGCCGCGTTCTCCACCTGCTCCGGCGTGCCGCCCATCACCTCGGCCAGCCCGGCCGCCGCCATCGAACAGGCCGAGCCGACCTCGCCCTGGCAGCCCACCTCGGCCCCGGAGATCGACGCGTTCTCCTTGAACAGCACGCCGATGGCGCCGGCCGTCAGCAGGAAGCGGACCACGCCCTCGTCGGAGGCGCCCGGCACGAAGCGCGTGTAGTAGTGCAGTACCGCGGGAATGATGCCGGCCGCGCCGTTGGTGGGCGCGGTGACGACCCGCCCGCCGGCCGCGTTCTCCTCGTTGACGGCGAGCGCGAACAGCGTCACCCAGTCCATCACCCGCAGCGGGTCGGTGGCGAAGTGCTCGCTCTCCAGCTGCTTGCGCATGGCGTGCGCGCGCCGGGCGACCTTCAGCCCACCGGGAAGCGTGCCCTCTGTGTCCAGACCCGCCTGCACGCACTGCTGCATGACATGCCAGATGCGCAGCAGCCCGGCCTCCACCTCCGCCGAGGAGCGCCAGGACAACTCGTTGGCGAGCATCAGCTCGCTGATGGGCAGATCGTGTGCCAGCAGCTCAGCGCCTGTGTTGAAGGGGTACCGCACCGGCGTGTCGTCCGCCTTGAGCTGCCCGGTCGCCTCGTCGACGACGAAGCCCCCGCCGACGGAATAGTAGGTGCGCTGGCGGATGGAGCCATCCGAACTCAGGGCGGTGAAGATCATGCCGTTGGGGTGGAACGGGAGGGTGCGCCGGCGGTGCAGGGTCAGCTCGAAGGCGGCCTCGTGCACGCCCAGCAGAGCGACCTTGCCCTCGGCCTTGATCTGGGCGACCCGCTGCTCGGCGGTGGTCACGTCGACCGTCTCCGGATCCTCCCCTGCCAGGCCCAGCAGCACGGCCTTGTCGCTGCCGTGGCCGTGCCCGGTGGCGCCGAGCGAACCGAAAAGCTCGGCCCGGATCAGCGAGGTCTCGGCCAGGCGCCCATCCGCCTTGAGACCTGAGACGAAGATGTTGGCAGCGCGCATCGGACCGACGGTGTGCGAGCTTGACGGCCCGATGCCGATCTTGAAGAGGTCAAAGACGCTGATCACCGGACGAGTTTACGCATCTTGGAAAATAATCGTCACGCTCGTGTAGCCGAGTGAGTGCAAGATCCCCTCAAGCGCCTTGCGTGTGTTCTCCTGCGCCCGCTGCGTGAGCGTGCTCGCCTTGGCCGCCGCGGCCAGCCTCTGTTCGGCCACGAGCAGGGTCTCGCGCTGGCGGTTGACATCGCCGTCGAAGAAGTCGCCGATCTTGTTAAATAGGCCACGCTCCTCGGCGAACACGTAGCTGCGCTCAAGGTCGAGCTTGGGCTCGGCCAGCTGCGGCGCGGGCAGCGTGATCTCCACCGTCTTATGGTCCGCCGAGTCCTTTATCTTGTCGTCGGTCAGGCCGGAGAAGTCGACGTATGCCTCGACCGAGCCCGCCGCCACGAACAGCGTCCGCTCGTTGAGCAGCCAGTCCGGCACGAACTTGCGGTCGCGCTTGAGGTCGATGACCACCTCGAAGTTGCCCTCGGCCGCGACGAAACGCGCGAGGTCCTTGATGGACAGCAGGATCGGTGGCTGGCTGCGGTCGGTGACCTGCGGCGCGAACGGATTCTTGAACCCGGGAATCAGGTTGACCGCGCTCACCCCGATCAGCACCGCCCCTACCAGGCCGACGACCAGCAACGTCCAGAACACGCGCCGGCCGAAGCGGCCGCGATCCGGCGACGGCAGCTTCTCGGTGCGGTCGTCCTCGTCCGCGATTTTCTTCGTGGGGTCGGTCATGGCGTAAACCCTAAAGCTAACCTGCAATGGTGAACAGCGCCGTTTCTCCGCTCGAACTGCTCCACCTCGATGACCTGCTCTCCGACGAAGAGCGGCAGATCCGCTCGGTGGTGCGCAAGCTCGTGGATCAACGAGTCCGTCCGTATGTCAAGGACTGGTACGAACAGGGTCATGCCCCGATCAGAGACCTGGCAAACGAATTCGCGAAGATCGGTTTGTTAGGTATGCACCTAAGTGGATATGGTTGCGCCGGTGCCAGCGCCGTCTCATATGGACTTGCCTGCATGGAGCTGGAGGCGGCCGATTCGGGGGTACGGTCGCTGGTCAGCGTGCAGGGGTCGCTGGCCATGTTCGCGATCTGGCGGTACGGCTCCGAGGAGCAGAAGCAGCAGTGGCTGCCGCGCATGGCCTCCGGCGAGCTGATCGGCTGCTTCGGCCTGACCGAGCCGGATCACGGCTCCGACCCGGCGTCGATGGCGACCCGCGCGATACGCAACGGGGACGACTGGGTGCTGCACGGCTCGAAGATGTGGATTACCAACGCACCCGTCGCCGATGTGGCGGTGGTGTGGGCGCGCACCGAGGAGGGTGTGCGCGGGTTCCTGGTACCCATGGACACGCCCGGCGTCACGGCACGCGAGATCACGCAGAAGCTGTCGCTGCGGGCAAGCTCCACCGGCGAGGTCATCCTCGACGACGTGCGCCTGCCGTATGAGGCGGTGCTGCCGGAGGTCAAGGGGCTCAAGGGTCCGCTGAGCTGCCTGACCGAGGCGCGGTACGGCATCGTGTGGGGTTCGCTGGGGGCGGCGCTTGACTGCCTGACCACCGCGATCGAATACTCGGCCGAGAGGGTCCAATTCGGACGTCCAATCGCGAGCTTCCAGCTGACCCAGGCCAAACTCGCCGACATGGCCCTGGAGGTGCAGAAGGGCTTCCTGCTGGCACTCCACTTAGGACGGAGCGCGGACCGGGGCGGGCTCACGCCCGAGATGGTCAGCATCGGCAAGCTCAACAACGTCCGCGAAGCCCTGAAGATCGCGCGGCAGTGCCGGACAATCCTTGGCGCCAACGGCATCTCCGGCGAGTACCCGGTGCTGCGCCACGCCAACAACCTGGAGAGCGTCCTTACCTACGAGGGCACGTCCGAGATCCACCAGCTGGTGATCGGCCAGAAACTGACCGGCCTGAGCGCCTTCAGTTAATTGAGGACGAGTACGCGCACGTGGATCTGGTGGCGCTGCTGCAACGCGGCCCGCAGCGCCCGGTGCAGCCCGTCCTCCAGGTAAAGCTCGCCCTCCCACTCCACGACGTGGGGGAACAGGTCGCCATAGAACGTGGAGTCCTGCGCGAGCACCCGGTCGAGGCCGAGTTCGAGCTTGGTGGTGACGAGCTGGTCGAGGCGGACGGGACGGGGAGGGATCTCAGCCCACTGCTTCAGCGTGTACCCGTGCGCCGGGTATGGACGCCCATCCCTCACCGCCTTGAAGATCACGTCTCCCCCTAAACCGCCAAGTGGACTTCAAGACAGCGTATCCGGAGAGTTCCACTGCCCGAAATGCGTCACTTCCCGCCATGAGCGGCGTCCCCGATGGGTGGACCCGCGCAGATTGTCGGACTTCCGATAGCCGACCGATATCGCTCCCACGGGCGTGTAGCCGGCCGGAACCCCGAACGCCGCCTTGAACTCCTCCATCTGCTCGGGCATCACCCCGAAGAAGCACGCGCCCAAGCCCTCGTCCACGGCGGTCAGCAGCACCAGCAGGGACGCCATGCCGGTGTCGATGTCCCAGTACGGCACCGGCCAGCGGGCCTCGTCCCGGTCCGTCCAGCCCTTGTCCGCCTCGGCGTAGCGGTCGAGGTACGCGTCCTTGTGCGAGAGCGCCACGATGATCAGAGGCGCCGTGCGCATGCCCTCCAGCCACTTCGTCAGCTGCGGCCGCTTGCCCGCCGTCGAGGCCCAGAACCTCTCCCGCTCCTCGGGCTTCTCCAGCACCAGGAACGCCCAGCCCTGCGAGAAACCCGCCGACGGCGCGTGCGTCGCGTGATCAAGCAGGCGCTCCACCACCTCCCGCGGCACCGGCCTGTCCGGGTCGTAGCTACGCACCATCCGCCGCCTGCGGACAACCTTCGCGAACTCCATCACGCCAACCTTTCCAGCAGCCGGGTCGAGGCCTGCCCCATCACCCGGCTGATTCCCCACTGTCCGGTCCACCTGTCGCCCGGTGGCAGCGTGATCAGATCCCGTCCCGAGCGCAGCGCATCCGGCGGGCACGTCATCGGCTCCACCCCGATCGCCCGCCGCCGCCGATCACCGGTGAGCGCCTCGCCGGTGTAAAGCTGCCACCACTTGAAGCCCTGATCCGCCCACACCTGCACGCCGCGGCCGTCGGAGGCGGTAAGCGTCACCTCCGAGCGCCCCTCATGGTCTCGCAGCAGGTCGCCGACGGCCGTGTTCAGCTCCATCGAACCGAGCCTGCGGGGCGTGGTGAAGTCGAACTCGCCGCCCGCGACCTTTGCCGCGCCGATCGGCAGCAGGCGGCTGTCCACGAGCAATCTGGTCCTCGCCGGCACGCTCAATTCAAGGTCATTTAGGGGTACCCCCGGAATCCGCACATAGGGATGAGCACCGAGCCCGAACGGGGCCGCCTCCTCCCCCAGATTCTGCACCGTATGCGTCACCCGCAGACCGTTGAGACCCACGGTGTACTTCGCCTTCAGCAGCAGCTTCCACGGGTAGCCCGGCTGCGGGTGCAGCTTGTACTCCATCGTCACCGAATCCGACATGATGCCGTTGGCCCGCCACGGCACCCAGTTCACCAAGCCGTGAATCGCGTTGTGCAGCTCCGGCTCGGTCAGCGGCAACTGATGGAACCCACCGCCGAAACGAAAAGCGCCGTCCCGCAAGCGGTTCGGCCACGGAAAAAGAATCTGGCCCGCGGCACCGGGGGCCAGCTCATCCTCGCCGTAGCCGTCGACGATCTCCTCACCGTCCGCGGAGTAGGAGCGCAAACCCCCACCGACCTCCACCACGACGGCGATCTGATTGCCCCGCTGGATGGTCCACTGTGCACCACTGGCTGCCACGATCTCGCACCTTAGGGTGCTAGTCGCTCAATCGTCCAGCCTTCACCCTCGCGGCGGTACCGCAAACGGTCATGCAGCCGGCTCGGCCGGCCCTGCCAGAACTCCACCGTTTCCGGCACAACCCGCAGGCCACCCCAGTTCGGCGGGGCCGGCACCTCCTCCGGGAAGTTCGCCTCCGCCTCGGCGAAAGCCCGCTCCAGCTCACCCCGGCCACCCGCCAGAACCTCGGACTGGTTGCTGGCCCACGCCCCGAGCTGGGAATTGCGCGGGCGCACGGCGAAGTACGCCTCGCTCTCCGCACGATCGACCATGCTCAGCGTGCCGCAGACCACGACCTGGCGATGCATCGGGTACCAAGGAAAAACCAGGCTTGCGAAGGGATTGGCCTTCGCCTCCCGGCCCTTGCGAGAGTCGTAGTTGGTGTAGAAAGTGAACCCGCGCTCATCGAGCCCCTTCAACAGCACGGTCCGCGCACTCGGCCGGCCGTCCGGAGCCGCCGTCGCCACGACCATCGCGTTGGGTTCGGCCATACCGAAGCCCACCGCCTCGGCCAGCCACCGGCTGAACTGGGCGACCCAGTCGCCATCGAGATCCACCTCGCGCAACCCACCGGCATACTCGCTGCGCATCCGGGCCAGGTCGTCAGGTGTGCTTATGCTCACTGGGCTATTTTGCGCGTACAAGCAACGCGCCGGCCGATTGCCCCCAGAGACGGCACCTGAGCGCCGCCGGGCAATCGGCGATAATGTCGGCTGCCACACACGGCTGTTGGGTCGCCAATCGGCGACCGTCGCGGCAAGATGTGCTCGAAACGATTCATAAGTCAACGTCGACGAACACCTGGAGTAAGAAGATGTCCGACTTCAAGCCGGGCCTCGAGGGCGTAACGGCCTTCGAGACCGAGATCGCCGAGCCAGACAAAGAGGGCGGCTCGCTCCGGTACCGCGGCGTTGACATAGAGGACCTGATCGGCCAGATCTCCTTCGGCAACGTCTGGGCGCTGCTGGTCGACGGCAAGTTCGGGCCGGGCCTGCCTCCCGCCGAGCCGTTCCCGGTGCCGGTGCACTCCGGCGACATCCGCGTCGACGTCCAGTCCGCGGTCGCCATGCTCGCCCCGTACTGGGGGCTGGGCCAGCTGCTTGACATCTCCGACGAGCAGGCCCGCGAGGACCTGGCGCGCGTGTCCGTCACGGCGCTGAGCTTCGTCGCCCAGTCCGCCCGCGGCCTCGGCCTGCCCGCCGTACCGCAGAAAGAGATCGACAAGGCGCGGACGATCGTCGAGCGGTTCATGAAGCGATGGCGTGGCGAGCCCGACCCGCGGCACGTCAAGGCGGTCGACGCGTACTTCATCTCCGCCGCCGAGCACGGCATGGACGCCTCCACCTTCACCGCCCGCGTCGCCGCCTCCACCGGCGCCGACGTCGCGGCGTGCATCTCCTCGGCGATCGGTTCGCTGTCCGGTCCGCTGCACGGCGGCGCGCCCTCCCGCGTGCTGCACATGATCGAGAGTGTCGAGCGTTCGGGCGACGCGGAAGGTTACGTGAAGAGTGTCCTGGACCGCGGTGAGCGCCTGATGGGCTTCGGCCACCGGGTGTACAGGGCCGAGGACCCGCGCGCCCGCGTGCTGCGCCGCACCGCCAAGGAGCTGGGCGCGCCCCGCTTCGAGGTGGCCGAGGCGCTGGAGAAGGCGGCCCTGGCCGAGCTGCGCGCCCGCCGCCCCGACCGGGTGCTGGAGACCAACGTCGAGTTCTGGTCCGCGGTCGTGCTCGACTTTGCCGAGGTCCCCGCGCACATGTTCACCTCGATGTTCACCTGCGCCCGGGTGGCCGGCTGGTCGGCGCACATCCTCGAGCAGAAGAAGCTGCAGCGGCTGGTGCGCCCGTCGGCGAAGTATGTCGGACCGGCGCCGCGGGGCGCCTTGGACGTGGAAGGCTGGGACTCCATCCCCCACGGTCGCTGATAGCCCGCTATGGAAAGATGCTGACATGCCGTTACAAATCCCAACAGAGTTGCTGCCGGTCGACGGCCGTTTCTGTTCCGGTCCGTCCAAGGTCCGCCAGGCCGCCGTGGAGGCGCTGGGCACTGTCGCCCCGGGCTTGCTTGGCACGTCCCACCGCCAGCAACCGGTCAAGGACCAGGTGGCGAGGCTGCGGCGCGGGCTGTCCGACTTCTTTGGGCTGCCGGCGGGCTACGAGGTCATCATCGCCAACGGTGGGACCACGGCGTTCTGGGAGGTCGCGGCGTTCTCACTGATCAAGGAGAAGGCCCAGTTCGCCACGTTCGGTGAGTTCGGGGCCAAGTTTGCCAAGGCGGTCAAGGACGCGCCGTTCCTCGCCGAGCCGACTGTCCACAAAGGAGAGCCCGGTTCCGCCGCCTACCTGGTGGCCGAGGAGGGTGTCGACGCCTATGCGACGCCGCAGAACGAGACCTCCACCGGCGTCGCGGTCCCGGTGAGCCGCGTCGGCGGGCCGGAAGCCTTGATGCTGCACGACGCGACCTCGGCGGCCGGCGGGATCGCCGTCGACCTGACCCAGAGCGACGTCTACTACTTCGCGCCGCAGAAGTGCTTCGCCTCCGACGGCGGCCTGTGGATCGCGCTGCTGTCACCGGCCGCGATCGAACGGGCGCATGAGATCAAGGCGGGCGGCCGGTACATCCCGGCGTTCCTCGACCTGGTCACGGCGATCGAAAACTCACGGCAGGAGCAGACGCTCAACACCCCGGCGCTGGCGACGATTTTCCTCGCCGCCGAGCAGGTCGACTGGATGAACGCACAGGGCGGCCTGGACTGGGCGGTCAGGCGCACCGCCGAAAGCGCCGAAATCATCTATGGCTGGGCGGAGAAGTCGCCGGTGGCCACGCCGTTCGTGACCGATCCGGGGCTGCGCTCCAATGTCGTGGCCACGATCGACTTCACCGGTGAGGTGGACGCGGCGAAGCTTGCATCCACGTTGCGCGCCAACGGGATTGTGGACACCGAGCCGTACCGCAAGCTGGGCCGCAACCAGTTGCGCATCGCCCTGTACCCGGCGGTCGAACCCGCCGATGTCATGGCGCTGACGGCCTGCATCGACTACGTGGTTGACCACAGCAGCCAGTAAAAACGCGATCGCCCGGCGGTGACTTCCTGACGATCTCTGGGCCGAAGGCCCAAGATCGGGCTTGGAAGTCAGCGCCCTCAAGGGGCGATCGCCGCGCGTTGCTTCGCACGCGCCAATATTACGGCGTGGCGGGTGCCATTCTCGGCGGTCGCCACGTACGGTGTCTCGGAGGAACGTCATGCCGTGGACCCAGCCCCCCATTCGACGGGCGCCGCGGCTGAGACAAGGGGACGGAGGACAGCGTGCGACCCGTTAGGTTCGTTGCCCTCTCCGAAGACGGCCAAGCTCTTGTCCTAGCCGACGAGGTGGGTCGTCTCCTTTCCCTACCCATCGACGAGCGGGTCACCACCGCGCTTGACCCGTCACGCGCGGGCGGCTCGGGCACGGTGACCATCGCCGCGGTGCCTTACGACCACGGCAACAACACGCTGTCCCCGCGGGACATCCAGGCGCGCATCCGCTCCGGCGAGAGCGCCGATGACGTGGCCCGGATCGCCGGGGTGCCGGTCGACCGGGTGCTGCGTTACGCCGGGCCGGTGCTGCAGGAGCGGGCGATGCTGGCGCAGCATGCCCGCCGGACCCGCCTGAAGACCTCGGAGAAGGGC
>DASUXL010000092.1:0-26036 GCA_036377915.1 Candidatus Limnocylindrales bacterium | reverse complement strand
GTATCGGTACTGTTCCGTAGCCACCGCTGGTTGGGGCCTTGAGCGCGGCGTACAACTCTGGATCGGAGTAGATCTCGGCGGTGTGCCGCCACGCCGTCAGCAGCTGCGACATGGGCGCCATATTTCCGATGGAGCCGGCCGCCGCGGCGGTCTCGACAAACTCCGTGGCCAACTCCTCGGCTGCGCCGGCGGGCAGGAATCGCATCCAGGGCAACGCATGGTGAAGTAACCGACCGACTAGATCGGGCTCCCGGTGAGCCAGCTCGGACAGCAACCTGACCGTCAGATCGATCACCTCACCTTCCTGTTCGGCACGGTCGGCCGACATCAGGACAAGATCGTCAGCGTCGCGGCGGCGGAGGCGTACCGCGCGCACCCTGTTGAGCCGGTCGGCGGTCGCGGTGGGCTCGCGCAGCAGCTCGGAGAAGGCAACGGCCTCAAGGGGCACGATGGTCATACATCAACACTACTTCAGTGATCTCGAATCGGCCGGGGCTGGCCGGTGCCGACAAACGCCTCCGCGGGCATCGGGGCCGGGATAAGAATGAGATCATGACATCGCCAGTGTTCTACCGGCTCGAGTACGTCAGCGGCGTGTTCATCCCGTACGGAGGCGACATCGTCATCTCCGTGATCAACAAGGGGACCGCGCAAGGTGTGGTGCGCGCGGTGGGCTTCGTGCGCGAGACGAAAGACTTCGACAGCGATGTGGATGTCCCGCTAGGCGGTCCCGCCAACGGCATCGTCGCTCCGGGGGAGGTGTGGGCGCACGCCAGGCCCCTGAACGTCTCCGGTTCCCCGTACTGGGTGAGCATCCGGGTGACCTCGCGGCGGCTCGTCCCCAGCATCATGGTCAGGCGCCTGAGCACCGTCGAAGGGGACGGGGACGACCGCAGGGTGCTGCCGTACCTTCAGATCTGGCCGGGGGATTTCGCCGAGTTCGAGCTTCCGTTCGTACCGGACGGGGGCGACGTGATCGACCCGGATGTGATCGGGCCCGTCAAGCCTGGATAGGCAGTCCGTTCGCGGTCGCCACGGGCTCCGCGCGGCACACGTGGTTTTCTAATGGTGTGACAGAAGAGCAGTCGACGCTAAGCGACCCGGCGATGATGCGTGCCCTGGCCCACCCGGCAAGGCTGGCGATCCTTGACCATCTCTTGCTGAACAAGGAGGGTACGACCGCCACGGAATGCGCCGAGGTGGTGGGCTTGTCCCCCAGCGCCACCAGTTACCACCTTCGGGCCCTTGCCCGCACCGGCATGATCGAGGAGGCGCCGAGCCGCGGCGACGGGCGCGAGCGCGTGTGGCGGCGCAAGCAGACCAGCTACTCGTTCTCCACCGATCTCGACACCGCGCCGGAGGAGTACGCGGCGCAGTCGGCGATGGCCGAGGCGGTCATGGCACACCAGAACGAGCGGGTCCGGCGCTACTTGGGCGCGGCGAGGGAGCAGGGGTCCGAGTGGTACAACGCCGCGTCGCTGATGGACCTGACCCTGGCGGCGACCGCGGAGGAGCTTGCCGACTTGCTATCAAAGATCAAGGAGCTCGTTGATCCATTTAATGACCGGCAGAAGAGCGGCACAGCGCCGCCCGGCAGCCGGGCGGTGACGTTCCAGCTCAGGGCGGTGCCCTTGATTTCTAGAGATATGAAGTGAATACTTCGAAGTATGTCCTTCACATCTCCGGTCACGAAGTCGCGCTGGTCTGACGTCTACATCTCGGCATCCGTGCAGCTCTTCGGCGCGACAGGTGCCTTTCTGGTGATGGTGACCCTGGTGCTCGGGCTGCAAGAGCGCGGCGCGAGCGGTCTCCAGGTCGCCGCGCTGATCATCGCTGAGGCGCTGCCGATGGCCGCTCTCGGCAAAGTCATGGGGCGCCTGGCCGACCGCTACGACAGCCGGTGGCTGCTCGTGCTCGCCGGCCTGGCCCAGGTACTCGCCTGCCAGCTGCTGGTGCGGGCCACCGACTTCGGGTGGGTGCTGGTCGGCGGGGTGGCCCTTGCCACCGCGACCGCCGTCGCCGGGCCGACCCGCAGCGCGCTGCTGCCCGCGATGGTCACCGTCGACGACCTGCCACGCGCCAACGCGATCGGGCAGACCGCCGGCTCCGTCGGCATGATGGCCGGACCGGCGCTGGCCGGACTGCTGGTCGGGGCGGGCGACGTGCGGCAGACCCTGCAGATCGCGTCGTTCGGGTTCATCGCCACCATCGTGGCCGGCTTCGCGCTGCGGACACGGCGCGGCATGAGGGCCGCCGCGACCTCCGGCACGGCCGAGAAGCAGACCCTGACCGGCTGGAAGATACGGCAGGACCGGCAGCTGTGGGTTGTGGTGTGGGGGCTGGCTTTGATCGTCGGCTCGCTGTCGGCGGTCAACGTCGTCGGCGTCTTCTTCATCCGCGGCACCCTGCAAAGCTCGGCCACGATGTACGGCGTGGTCGACGCCATGTGGACCACCGGCATGCTCGGCGGCGCGTGGCTCATCGCCCGCGCCATCCGTCCAAAGACGACGGACGAGTCGCTCGTGCGCTGGAACCTGCTCAGCCTCGGTCTACTGTCGGCGGCGATCGTGCTGGTCGGCACGGTGCAGGCGGTGCTGTGGCTGGTCCCGATCTTCCTGGTCGGCGGGGCGCTCAACGGGCTGCTGAACGTGGTCATCGGTACCCTCATGGGCCGCCGCGTCCCCCCGGACGCCCGTGGCCGGGCCGCCGCGGCGATGCAGTCGCGGGTCAACGGTTTGGCCCTCGTCGGCTTCCTCGCCGGCGGCGTCCTGCTGGAGGTGGTGACGCCGCGCTGGATGTACCTCGGCGCCGGCCTGCTCGGCCTGGTCGTGGTGCTGGCCGTCACGCCGGTGGTGCTCAGGGCCGTCCGGCCCACCCAGGAAACGCCCACCCAGGAAACCGTGCCCGAACCTGCATTAGGCTGACTGGTTGTGAGTCATCTCAGGCGTCCCAGGGTCGGGCACATCCAGTTCCTCAACTGCCTTCCGCTCTACTGGGGCCTGATGCGCTCCGGCGCCCTGATCGACGTCGACCTGCTCAAGGACTCCCCGGACCGGCTCAACCAGGCGCTGGTCGGCGGTGACCTCGACATCGGCCCGATCTCGCTCGTGGAGTACCTGCGCCACACCGACGAGCTGCTGCTCCTGCCCGATCTGGCGGTCGGCTCGGACGGCCCGGTGCTGTCGGTCAACGTCGTGTCCACCCGCCCGCTGGCCGACCTCGACGGGGCGCGGGTGGCGCTGGGCAGCACGTCCCGCACGGGTGTGCTGCTCGCGCAGCTGGTGCTGCTGGAGCGTTACGGCGTGGAGCCGGAGTTCTTCAGCTGCCCGCCCGACCTGACCCAGATGCTGCTGGAGGCGGACGCGGCCGTGCTCATCGGCGATGTGGCGCTGCGGGCGCTGTTCGAGGCGCCCAAGCGGGGTCTTGCCGTCACCGATCTCGGGCAGGCGTGGCGGGAGTGGACCGGGCTGCCGATGGTCTTTGCCGTTTGGGCGGTGCGGCGCGAGTTCGCCGCCGCCCATCCGGGCCTGGTCAAGGACGTGCACCAGGCGTTCGTGCGCTCGCGTGAGCTGTGCCTGGCAAACCTTGACGAGGTGGCGGCGGCCGCCGCGCGGTGGGAGCCGTTCGACGCGGCGACCCTCGCGTCGTATTTCCGGGTGCTCGACTTCTCGCTGGGCGCCCGGCAGCTCGATGGGCTGCGCGCCTTCGCCCGCCGCGCCGCCGAGGTGGGCGCTGTCCCATCAAGCGGCTTTGAACAGGGGCTCGAGTTCGTTGCTCTGTAGCAGCTGAGCCGCCACGTTCTTGTCGATCTCCTGGCCGTGGCGGTCGGGCATGGCGATCGGGTACTTGGTCATCGTGATCATGGTCCAGCGCTGGGTGACAGCCATGCAGTTCATGTGCTTGGTCTGGGTCGCCGATGTGGTGTCCCACCCGTTCTTGATCGCCAGCGCTGCGGCCTGCTCGGCCGGGAACGCCTCGCGGATCCCCCACGTGCCCAGCTTTACCAGGCGCATCTCGTTGAGCAGCCACTCCGTCCACTTCGGACCGGCGGCGGTCCCGTTCATCACGGTGGCGCCAAGCCGGGCGAGGTCACGAGCCGACATCTGGCACTGACCCCACGAGCCTGCCGCCTTGAAGTCGGTGAGCTGGCACATCTCCATCAGCCGGGTGAAGCAGGCGGTCTTGCCCAGCTCGGCGAAGGTGGTTGTGGCAACGGCATTGTCGCTGTTGCGGATCATCTTGGAGAGCGCGGACAGCTTGCTGGAGCTGGGTGTGCTGCCCTTCTCGGCGGCGCGGCGCAGGTAGTCGGCGGCGAGCCACACCTTGATTACCGAACAGGTCCGGGCGACCTCTGCCTGGGTCTGCGAACCGACGATCGCCCCGTCCTTGTGGTCCAGCAACGCCCACGAATGCCAGCCTTCAGCCTCAATTTTCACTATTTCTGCGACTTTAGCGGCATCGAAGTTGGCGAGGCTGAACGGCGGCGGGGGCGGCGGCCCGGTGGGGCTGGACTCGGGCGCCGGCGCGGGCAACGGCGCATTGCCTTGCCCCCAATTGATTCCAAGCGCGCGCTGACCGGCGACGGCCATCAGGCCACCGCCTCCGAGCAGCAGACCGACACCGCCGACGAGGAGTGCGCGCCGGCTTTTCCGGGGGCCAACATTATGTCGCGCCATTTGCCGCACCATACCTAGGTGAACAGGGGACGCAAGTCGGAGCTCTGGAACAATTGCGTCCCAACGGATTTACAGATCTCCGCCCCGTAGGTTTCGGTTGCCGAGATTTTCAGGGGGTACCGGGTCAGCACCACCATGACCCAACGCTCATGCACGGCAAGACAGTTCGCGTGGTAAGTGCCCTGCGCCGTCGTGGTGTCCCAACCGTTCTTGATCGCGATGCGTCCTTGCAGCTCAGCCGGGAAAGCCTCCCTCACCCCCCAGGAACCTCGGCGCACGGTCCGCATCAGCTCCAGCAAATGCTCCGTCCACTGTGGATTCGCGACGCCGCCCTTGCCGATCGTGTCACCGACGCGGCACATGTCCCGCGCCGACACGACCGCCTGGCTCCACGTGTTGCGCGGCGTGAAATCCGTTGTCTTGCACAGGTCGCGCATGCGCGTGAACGAAGGCACGCGGCCGATCTCGTTCATCAGCCGGTCGGCGGAGACGCTGTCGCTGTCCCGGATCATGATGTCGATGTCGGCCAGCCGGGCGCTGCTCGGGCTCGGCTTCTGCCGCAGGTAGTCGGCGGCGATCCAAGACTTGATCATCGAGCAGGTGCGGTTGGTCTCGGCGAAGTTCTCCGAACCGATCAGTGCACCGTTCTTGCGGTCCAGCAACGCCCAGCTGAACCAGGCCTCCGTGGTGACGCTCACCAGCTTGGACGCGTCCACCCGGGACAGGTCGAACGGCGGCGGCACGGGCGAAGGAGACGGCTCCTGCGCGGGCTTCGGTGCGGGAGGGCCGCCGCCAAGCACGCCGCTGCCCGAACGGTTGGCGGCGTAGGCGACCATACCGGCACCGCCGGCCAGCAGCCCGACACCACCGGCCAACAAGGCTCTGCGTTTCATGGGGGTGAGTTCTCCGGGGGTGGATGGGGGACCTGAACACCCTAGCTCGCGATTATTGGAGCAACTGGGCCGCTATGGTTTCGCACACTCCGGCGCCATAATCCAGGCCCAGCCCGGAGGGGTACCGCATCATGATTGACATTGTCCATTCGTCGGTGAACGCCAGGCAGTTCAGGTGCCAGCTGCCGTCGGAGCCGACCGACGTCCAGCCGTTCTTGATGGCGACCGTGTCCGCGGACGAGGCGGGGACGCCGTCGATGATGCCCCAGCGGCCGCCGCCGCGGGTCTCCCACTGCTCATCGGCCGCGGTGGTGCCCTCGACGTGGCGCATCTCGTTGATCAGCCACGGGGTCCAGGTCGCACCGGCCGCGGTGCCGTCTGCCAGGCACCGGCCCAGCGCGACCGCGTCGCGCGGGGACATCTGGGTGCGGCTCCACCAGCCCTCAGAGACGGTGGTGTCCTTGAGGCCGCACATCTCGATCATGCGCTCGATCGACTCGTCGCCGCCGTTGGCCTCGTAAAGGACCTGCGCGTGGTTGTCGTCTGACCAGCGGATGGCCTGGCCCGCCCGGTAGAGGTCGTATTCGCTCGGGGTGTGCTGCCGCAGGAAGTCGGCGACCAGCCAGGTCTTGACCATTGATTCGGTGCTGCTGGTCTCGGTCATGTTCTCGCCCACGAGCGCGCCCTTGCTGTCCTGCATGGCCCAGCCGAGGAACTCGCCCTGGAAGTCCACGTTCACCACGGAAGCAGCATCCCCGGCCGAACCGCCCGTGCCGCCCGCGGGGGCGTCGGTGGGGGCGTCGACGGTCGGGGTCGGTGTGGGCGCCGGGTTGATCCACTGTGCGTGTTCCTTTGCCACAGCCGCCGGGACCAGCAGGCCGAGTACGGCGAGCGTCGCTGCGATAAGCGCGAGCGTCAGGTACTTGCGGCGGCGGGGCACGAGGGGTGGCTCCGTTCGTGAGGGGGTTTGCGGGGGATCGCGAGTCGACCTCGACTTTAGGTCGCGATCCTGGGCATGACCTGGGCTCGGACCGCCGGTCGCGCTGCCGCCGTGATCGAACTCTCGAACGGCATGTGACACTCGTTGCCCTTGTCGGGGGATTTCTGTAACACTGGATCCGTGGATACCCCCGGAGTTCACGGTGCCGACGGACTGCTCGGCGAGGTCGAGCAGGCCGAGGCGGCGCTGCGAGAAGCGGCCGAGAAGGCCGGCGCGGGCTCGTTCGAGGCGGTCATCGAGGCCGACCAAAAGATCGAGCCACGCGACGCCATGCCCGACGAATACCGCAAAGGCCTGATCCGGCAGATCGCGCAGCACGCGCACTCGGAGATCATCGGCATGCAGCCCGAAGGGAACTGGATCACCAGGGCCCCTTCTCTGCGCCGGAAGGCGATCCTGCTTGCGAAGGTTCAAGATGAAGCGGGTCACGGCCTTTACCTGTATGCCGCCGCCGAAACGCTAGGGGTGGCTCGTGAGGAGCTGACCGAAGCGCTCCTGACAGGCCGGCAAAAGTATAGTTCGATTTTCAATTATCCCACTCTGACCTGGGCAGACATGGGTGCTATCGGCTGGCTTGTCGACGGTGCGGCGATTGTGAACCAAGTCCCTTTGTGCCGGTGCTCCTACGGGCCGTATGCCCGCGCGATGATCCGCGTCTGCAAGGAGGAGTCGTTCCACCAGCGCCAGGGCTACCAGTCGCTTTATGTGCTCGCCAACGGCACGCCGGAGCAGCGGAGCATGGCGCAGGACGCGGTGGACCGCTGGTGGTACCCGTCGCTGGCGATGTTCGGCCCGCCCGACACGCAGTCGACCCACTCGGCCCAGTCCATGGCCTGGAAGATCAAGCGCTTCTCCAACGACGATCTGCGCCAGCGCTTCGTGGACATGTGCGTGCCGCAGGCTTCGATTTTGGGGTTGACGCTGCCGGATCCAGCGCTGCGATGGAACTCCGAGCGCGGGCACCACGACTACACCGAGCCCGACTTCGACGAGCTGATGCGCGTGGTCAAGGGCGACGGGCCGTGCAACCGCCAGCGCATGGCGCACCGCCGCCGGGCACACGACGACGGGGCTTGGGTGCGCGAGGCGGCCGCGGCCCATGCGGCGAAAGGTCTCAGATGACAACGGAACCGTTGTGGGAGGTTTTCGTGCGGCCGCGGCGCGGGCTGTCGCACACGCACGTGGGCAGCCTGCACGCGCCGGATGAGGTGATGGCGCTACGCCACGCCCGCGACCTTTACACCCGCAGGCAGGAGGGCGTGTCGATCTGGGTGGTGCCGGCCGGTGCGATCACCGCGTCGAGCCCCGACGAGAAGGACTCGTTCTTCGACCCGGCCGGCGACAAGGTCTACCGCCATCCCACCTTCTACGAGTTGCCCGAGGGGGTGCAGCACCTGTGAAGCCTCTGGAGCTGGCCGACGACGCGCTCATCGCGGCCCAGCGGTTGAGCGAGTGGGTCTCGCGCGCCCCGACGCTGGAGGAGGATGTCGCCCTGGCCAACATCGCCCTCGACCAGCTGGGTGCGGCGCGGCTGTGGCTTCAGGGCCTGGGCGACGAGGATCAGCTTGCCTACTTGCGCTCCGACTTCGAGTTCCGCAACTGCCTGCTCGTTGAATTGCCATTGGGGGGGTACAGGGGGGAGCTGGACTTCGGCTGGACGGTTGCCTGGCTGCTGTTCCTGTCGGCCGCACAGTCGTTGCGCTACAAGGACTTGGCGGGCAGTGACGCGGTGGCGGCCAAGGCGGTCAAGGAGTCCGCGTACCATCTCGACCACGCGACTCAGTGGACGATCCGGCTCGGTGACGGGACGGAGGAGTCGCGCCGGCGCATCCAGGCGGCGATCGACGAGTACTGGCCGTACACGCACGAGCTGACCGAGGGCGTGCGCGAGCGCTGGCTGTCCATTGTGGAGCCGGTGCTGGCGAGGGCGACCCTGACGCAGCCCGGCGAGGACGGCTGGAAGCCGAGCGGCGGAAGGGAAGGCCGGCACACCGAGCACCTGAGCTACCTGCTGGCCGAGATGCAGTCGCTGCACCGGGCGCATCCGGGGGCGCCATGGTGACCCCGTATGAGGCGGCCGCCGCCGTCGTCGACCCGGAGCTGCGCGTGGTGACGATCGCGGAGCTGGGTATCTTGCGCGACGTGTCGGTTGTGGACGGTCGGGTACGGGTGACGATCACGCCCACCTACTCAGGGTGCCCGGCGATTGACGCCATCCGCGATGACATCCGGTCGGCGCTTGCCCGGGCCGGATATGAGGGCGCGGACGTGGTGACCTCGCTCAGCCCCGCCTGGTCCACCGACATGATCACCGAGTCGGGGCGGGAGGCGCTGGCGCGCAACGGGATTGCACCCCCTGGCAGCCACGAGTGCCCGCAGTGCTCTTCCGGGCACACGCTGCAGATCAGCCGGTACGGCAGCACACCGTGCCAGGCGCTGTTCAAATGCCTGGGCTGCCACGAGCCGTTCCCTCTGGTGAAGACCCTATGAGCAGCCGCGTACGGTTCCACGATCTGGCGGTGTCCGATGTGGAGCGGCTGACCCAGGTGTCGGTCGCCATAACCCTCGCGGTGCCGGAGGAGTTGCGTGAGACGTTCAGCTTCCGGGCCGGGCAGCACCTCACCTTCCTCGACGGCGACCTGCGCCGGTCCTACTCGATCTGCTCCACCCCGGCGGAGCTGCGCGAGCGGGGCGTGCTGCGGGTCGGGGTGAAGCGGGTGCCGACCGGAGCCTTCTCCACCAAGGCGCAGGAACTCCAGCCCGGCGCGGTGATGGCGGTGCTGCCGCCGCTCGGTCACTTCACCACCGACATCGACCCGGCCCGCACCCGCCGCTACGCCGCGATCGTCGCCGGATCCGGCATCACGCCGGTGCTTTCCCTTGTCGCCACGGTGCTCGCGGTCGAGCGCGCGAGCAGTTTCACTGTGGTGTGCGGCAACCGCGGCGCGGCCGAGGTCATGTTCGCCGATGCGCTGGCAGAGCTGAAGGACCGGTACCCCCAGAGAATGCAAATCCTGCATGTCCTCTCGCGCGAGATGCAACCCAGTGAGCTGCTCTCCGGACGGCTTGACGCCGAGCGCGTCTCCAACCTCATCAAGGCGCTCGGCCTCGAGGACGTGCAGGAGTGGTTCCTGTGCGGGCCGCTGGGCGTGGTGCGCTCGGCAAAGGAGGCCCTTGCCGCGGTGGGGGCGACCGGGCGGGTGCACACCGAGCTGTTCCACGCGGAGGACACGCCGCCGCCACCGATCCTTGCCGGCGGCCCCCAGGTCGACGTGTCGATTGTCCTAGATGGACGGTCGACGGAGTTCGCGATGGACCGCGGCGAGCGGGTGCTCGATGCCGCGCTGCGCCACCGCGGCGAACTTCCCTTCGCCTGCAAGGGCGGCGTCTGCTCGACATGCCGGGCCAAGCTGGTCAGCGGGTCGGTCGAGATGGCCAGCAACTGGGCGCTGGAACCCGACGAGCTGGCCGCCGGTTACGTCCTGACCTGCCAGTCGGTGCCGACGAGCGCAAAGATCGCCCTGGACTACGACGCCTAGTAGTGCATGGTCATGATCGGCGTCGTGGTTTGAGGTGGTCATCGCTTCCGGCATGCCCGGGCCGGACGCGGTACGCCGGGAGGTGCTCGCGGTCTTGGCTGCCCAGCGACGCTCATAAAAGCGTTGTTGGGGCCGAGATCGATGTCGCATCGGGTGTTGGGGTGAGATCGGTGTCGCGCCTGTGGTAGATCACAAGCCCGTGACCTGGAGCGGCCTGCACTCAGCGCGACAAGGATCGCGCTTGACACCCGGAAATCGATCAGATGCTGGTCGACTACATAAAGCGCACCCCTGGCGCCAACTACTCGGCTACCGTCAACGACGCCCTGGTCGACTTCCTTGAAGCCAGGGCGCTCGAATCCTACCGAGCGTGGGACTCTTCCGCTGACCCCGCAGAGCGCGCCGCCCTGGACGCCTTCGACGCGCATAACGACAGCGCCTGGGCGGCCGAGTGAAGTCGGAGTGCGCGTCTGACCGATATGGTGCCTTCAAACTGATCAGGAACACCGAGGCGGTGGCGGCGGAGGCGAAGTAAGTAGGCGCTGCCCGCAAGTGACCGCAGGTCGCCATCGCCTTGGGTCTTGGTCGGCGTCTCGTGCCACTTAACTAGCGTCGGCCCCAGCCTGCACTGCAGTGAAGTTTGCGTAGCCGATTGCGCCGCCGAGTTGTGTGAACGATCTCGTGGTCGGGGCACTTTGGGGCCGAGAGCTCAAAGCATCGTCAGTCCGAAGGCGCAATGGTTGTCCGCAACCGGTCGCGCAGTTCCATGACCCGTGGCGTGTCAGCGTATGGTTCAGACTCAGTCAGCAGCTCGCGGAGCCGAGTCCTGATCATTGCGGAGGAAGTGCGTTCGGCGGCCTCGATGGCGCGGTCGCCGTCGTCGCTGGCCTGTTCTGGCTCGTGAGCGATGAAGCGTGCGCACGCCAACCGGATGTGCGAGAAGACTTTGTTTCGGCCCTGGCTCGGACCGATAGCAGCGAGATGGGCAAGGGTGTGTTTTTCGGCCTCAGCCGCCAGGCGGTAATCCTGCCGGGCCAGGACAAGGTAGGCGGTGGCGGCCATGCCCGAAAGTTCGATCGAGGACGTGTCAGTTGCGCGGTGCCAAAGGTGCGATGCGGTGGAATGGTCTTCTTCGTTGGCTCGGGCGTAAAGGTCATGGGACATGATGAGCGTGTCGCGGACTTCGGGTAAGCACGAGATTCCGAGATAGCTGAGGGCATCGACAGCGCGTTTGGTGGCCAGGATCGCGCGCATGACGTTGAAGCGAGTGCGATCGGTGGGGAGTTGACTGGCGGCGAGGTCGTGCAGACGGAGTGCGGCTTTGGGTTTGTCGAGCCAGCGCATCTGCTGGGCCATGTCCGACAGGATGCTGACCACCAGCAGCGGGGCGCGGGGATCGGCCGATTCACGGGCGGCCCGCAGGCCGAAGGTGAAATAGCGTTGCGCCGGACCAGCCATTGCCGAGTCGACACACATGAAGCCCACCAGCCCGGACAGCTCGGCGATGACGGCCAGCAGCCGGTTGCCGGTGGCTTGGTTGTAGCTGGCGTAGCGTGCCAAGTCCACGGCGTACTTGAGCTGGCCGACCGCTGCTTCGCGGCTGAGCGCACCACCGATCTCGGCGTCGGTGGAGGCGAAGAAGCGTGTGGAGCGCTCGATGGCTTCGACGTCGGCGGCGCCGATGCGTTGTGTGCCATGGTCTCGGGCTTCGACTTCGTCGGGTGGGGTGTCGAGCCAGCCGGCGAGTAGTGCGGGACCGGACAAGGCCTTGACCGCATGGGTGAGGGTTTCACGTCTGGACAGCATGTCGTACCTCACAAAGATTCCGAGTTCTTTCAGGGTACGACCGCAGGTCCCAGGATGCAGTTGGGCAGCAGCGAGCGGAAGACGCTCAGGAGGAGTGAGATCAATAGGTGCCGGGATGCCCCAAGCGTCGGCCAGGACGGTGGCCATCACAGCGAGCTGGTCGTTGTCGTCGCGTCGCGTGTCGTCGTCATACCCGAGCAGTCCCGCCAATCCGTCCACGGAAACCTTCAGGACGTTGGCCAGGCGAGGGCGCATCCAAGCCAGTGGTTCGGTCGTACCTGCTTCCCATCGGCGTACCGTGGAGGTGTCGACACCGAGTAGTTCCGCGAGCTTTTCTTGGCTCAGGCCAACGGTTTTACGCCGCCGCGCGAACTGTATTCGTTTCATCCGCCCTCCCCACGCGGAACGAAGGTTCCTCAACCCATTGATACAGGCCAGAATTCAATGCGCAAGGCGGTGCACGGATTATGCGCGGTCCCACCCCTGTCTGCCTGGGACGCTGGGCGGGCAAGCTGGAACACGTGACGGCGGGACAGCGCCTGAGGGTTTGAACCGGACGTTGGCGATCGTTCCCGTGGCCCGCGTTCCCGCCGTCACACGGCGAGACCATCGGCTCGGCGCGAATTCGCGGTGTTTGCTTTCATCTGAGGTCCTTCCGCCGCGACCTGGATGGGCCGCCAGCCGATGGTCTCGCGCGAAGCTTCAGAAATAGCTTCAGGCCAATGGATGCGCGCTGAAGAAGTCCCAGATGAGTTTGCTGGCGTCGGCGGGCCACAGGTGGCTCATGGCGGTGACCGAATAGACGACGTGCTCGGCGCCGCCGGTGCACGTGGTGGCATAGATGTGGGTCGGGCCGCCCTCCATCGTGATGCTGCTGACCTTCTCGCCCGAGCAGCCGGCCGATTTTGCCCAGTTGCTGTTCGTCGAGCTCCACGCCTGTCGCAAGCGGTCCTGCCCGCCCTGGAAGGTGATCAGCGATGGCGGCTTGGTGAGCGCGTTTCCGGTACCCCCTGATGCTGAGACCGGCGAAACGGAGCCGAAGCGTTCCGGGAGCTTTTCGGCAAGCTCGTAGATGAAGGTCCCGCCGCGGGAGAAGCCGGCCGCGTGCACCCGCTTCGGGTCGACATTCCACTTTGGAGTGAGATGGTCGATGAGGGCGGCGATGGCGGCGGTGTCGTACATGTGGCGCGGATAGACGACCAGGAAGCCGTGCGCGTCGGCGACCTCGTTCATCTTGGTGAGCAGGGGCATCTCCTCGGCGACACCGGGGCTGCCGTGAAACACCAGCACCAGGGGATGGGGTTTGCTCTGGGGGTACGAGGGGGGAGCGTGCACGATGTAGCGGCGGAGGGTGCCTTGGCCGTCCCGGAAGGCTGTCTCGTGGTTGCCCGGCGCCGGGTTCTCCGCGGGCAGGGTGGGCGCGGGGGAAGGGGACGGGGCCGTCCCGGCCGGCGTCGCCGAGCAGCCGGCCAGGAACAGAAGGAGCGCAAGGGCACGTTTCATATGTCAGAAGTTACATAGTGAGAGGGCGGGAGACAATGAGCCGTGTGTCGACCTTGGGCTACGCCTTGCTGTCCCTGCTCACCCGCGGACCGGCGACCGGCTACGACCTGACCCGCCGCATGCGCCAGCCGATCGGGTACTTCTGGGTCGCGCAGCACAGCCAGATCTACCCCGAACTGGCCAAGCTCGCCGCCGCCGGCCACGTCGACGTGCAGGAGGGCGACGGCCCGGGGCCCAGGGCCAAGAAGACCTACACGCTCACCGAGGGCGGGCGCGCGGCGCTCGCCAGCTGGCTGCCGGAAAGACCGGCATTTACCCCGCGCAGCGAGCTGGTCCTCAAGGCCTACGCGGTCAACAGCGCCGACCCGGTGGCCATGTCCACCATGTACCAGGCGATCGCCGACCAGGCCGGCGAGCAGGTCAAGGCGTGGGACACCGAGCTGAAGACAATGGCCGACCAGGGGTACGACGACCCCGCCCACCCACGGTTCGGCAATTACGCGGTGCTGAAGATGGGCCTGGAGTCGCAACGCGTCACGCATCACTGGGCCACCTGGCTGGCGGCGCGACTGCGCGAAGTAGTCTCGGGGCATGACGGCGCAGATTGACGACATCCTGCAGCGTGCCGCCGACGGCGGCCGGATCACCGAGGAAGAGGCGCTCACCCTCTACACCGACGCGCCGTTCCACGCTCTCGGCGAGGCCGCGGATGCGGTGCGCCGCAGGCGGTACCCGGAAGGCATAGTCACCTACCTGATCGACCGCAACATCAACTACACCAATGTCTGCGTCACGGCATGCAAGTTCTGCGCCTTCTACCGCGCGCCCAAGCACGCCGAGGGCTGGAGCCACGACACCGACGAGATCCTGCGCCGCTGCGGCGAGGCGGTCGAGCTTGGCGCGACCCAGGTGATGCTGCAAGGCGGCCACCATCCCGACTATGGGGTGGAGTATTACGAGGAACTTTTCGGTTCGGTCAAACGGGCCTATCCGCAGCTGGCGATTCACTCCATCGGGCCTTCCGAGATTTTGCACATGGCAAAGGTTTCGGGGGTATCGATCGAGGACGCGGTGAAGCGGATAAAGGCCGCCGGGTTGGACTCCATCGCCGGGGCGGGCGCCGAGATGCTGCCCGATCGTCCCCGCAAAGCCATTGCGCCGCTTAAGGAATCCGGGGCACGCTGGCTTGAGGTGATGGAGGTCGCGCACGGGCTCGGGATCGAGTCGACCGCGACAATGATGATGGGCACCGGTGAGACAAACGCCGAGCGCATCGAGCACCTGAGAATGATTCGAGACGTGCAGGACAGAGCCCCTGAGTCCGGCGGGTTCCGGGCCTTCATCCCCTGGACCTACCAGCCTGAGAACAACCACCTCAAGGGCCGCACCCAGGCGACCTCGCTGGAGTATCTGCGGCTGATCGCGGTGGCCCGGCTGTTCTTCCACAACGTGAACCACCTGCAGGCCAGCTGGCTGACGACCGGAAAGGACGTCGGGCAGCTCGCCCTGCACATGGGCGTCGACGACCTCGGCTCGATCATGCTGGAGGAGAACGTCATCTCGTCGGCGGGGGCCAAGCACCGCTCCAACCTGCTGGACCTGGTGCACCTGATCCGCAGCGCGGGCCGGATCCCGGCGCAGCGGGACACCCTGTATCGCCATCTGAGTGTGCACTGGACGCCCGATGACGACCCGACCGATGACCGGGTCACGTCGCACTTCTCCTCGATTGTGAATGTTTGATGCGGGCGGACATGGACAAGGAGCCGCACGAGATCGCGGCGATGTTCGACGGTGTGGCCGAGAAGTACGACCGCACCAACACCGTGTTGTCGTTCGGGCAGGACAGGTCGTGGCGCCGGTCGACCCGGGCCGCGCTCAAGCTGCAACCCGGCGAGACCGTGCTCGACCTGGGCGCCGGGACGGGAGTGTCCACACAGGAGCTTGCCCGCTCAGGCGCGACCGTGGTGGGCGTTGACCTCTCGCTGGGCATGCTCGCGGTCGGGCGGCGGGTGCGCCCGGAGGTCCGGCTCGTGGCCGGCGACGCGCTCGCGCTTCCCTTCGCGGACAAGACTTTTGACGCGGTCACCGCCTCGTTCGTGCTGCGCAACGTGGCCAACACGCCGGCCGCCCTGAGAGAGCTTGCCCGGGTGACCAAACCGGGCGGGCGGATGGTGATCTGCGAGTTCTCCCACCCGACCAACGGCTTGTTCCGTACCGCATATCTGCAATATTTAATGAAATCGCTGCCCGCCGTGGCCAAGCGCGTGTCGAGCAACCCCGATGCGTATGTGTACCTGGCCGAGTCCATCCCGGCGTGGCCGGCCCAGCGGGAACTGGCCGCCATCATCGGCGAGAACGAGTGGGCAAAGGTCGGCTGGCGCAACCTGAGCGGCGGCATCGTGGCGCTGCACCGGGCGACCCGCAGGTGAGCCTTGGAGCTGAAGGCCGACTGCTCAAAGTGCTTCGCGCTGTGCTGCGTCGTGCCCGGGTTCTCGAAGTCGGCGGACTTCGCGATCGACAAGCCCGCGGGGCAGCCGTGCCCGAACCTTCGGGCCGACTTCCGGTGTGGCATCCACGATCGGTTGCGGGACAAGGGTTTTGTCGGGTGCACGGTCTATGACTGCTTCGGCGCCGGGCAGCGGGTCTCGCAGGTGACGTTCGGCGGGCGGGATTGGCGGTCGTCGCCATCGCTTGCCGCGCAGATGTTCGCGGTCTTCCCGGTGATGGGGCGCCTGCACGAGCTGCTCTACTACCTGCGGGAGGCGCGTTCGATCCTGGCGTCCTCGAGCGAGCTGGAGGAGCGGATCGAGGCGCTGACGTCGCTTGACGCGGAGGCGCTGCTGGCGCTGGACCTTGAACCGTACTGGAAGGCGACGGACGAGGTGCTGACCCGGGCGAGCGCGCTGGCGCGGAAAGGCTTGGGCGGCAAGGATTTGCGCGGTGCCGACCTGATCGGTGCCGATCTGCGCGGGAAGGACCTGCGCGGGGCGAACCTGCGGGGAGCCCGGCTGATCCGGGCCGACCTGCGCGGGGCGGACCTGCGGTCGGCCGACCTGATCGGGGCGGATCTGCGCGGGGCCGATCTGCGGGGCGCGGATTTGACCGGTGCGCTGTTCCTCACGGAGTCGCAACTACTGGCAGCGAGGTTCGAACGTATGTTTGAATAGGCTGGTGCGCTGGATCGACCTCACCGAGCAAGAGCAGGGACAACAGCCTGTCCATCAGCCGACCCTTCCCGGCGCCGTGACGCGCACCTTCGACACACCCGGCTTCGCCGGAATAACGTTCTATGAGGTGCGCGCCAAGTCCATCATCAACCACGTGAAGGGCGGGCGGCTCCCGTTCGAATACACCATCAACCCCTACCGGGGCTGCTCCCACGCCTGCACATATTGCCTGCTCGGGGACACACCGATCCTCATGGCCGACGGCGGCGAGCGGCAGCTCGCATCCCTGTCCATCGGCGATGAGATCATCGGGACCGTCCAGCATGGACGGACACATCGCGAGGTCATCACCAAGGTCCTGGCCAAGTGGCCGACACTCAAGTCGGCCTACCGGGTCGTGCTCGCCGACGGCCGCCGCATCGTCGCCAGCGGCGACCACCGGTTCCTCACGACCCGCGGCTGGCGGCATGTGGCGAACGTCATGTTCGGCACCCAGAAGCGGCCGTACCTGACAGTGGGCAACCTGCTCGTCGGCCGAAACCAGGAAGCCGTCGAGGTCACCGCGATCGAGCCGCTCGGGCGCGACCTGCCGATGTGGGACATCACCACGGGCACCGGCGACTTCATCGCCAACGGGGTCATCAGCCACAACTGCTTCGCCCGGCACACCCACACCTACCTCGACCTCGACGCCGGACACGACTTCGACTCCAAAATCGTGGTAAAGGTCAACGCGGTGGAGTTGCTGCGGCGGGAGCTGTCCGCGCCGCGCTGGGAAGGCCACTCCATCGCGATGGGCACCAACGTGGACGTATACCAGCGGGCCGAAGGCCGCTACAGGCTCATGCCCGGCATCATCGAAGCGTTGCACGACAAGGCAAACCCCTTCTCGATCCTCACCAAGAGCACCCTCATCCTGCGCGACCTGCCGCTGATCCGGGCCGCGTCCGAGCGCGCCCGAGTCTCCATCGCCTTCTCCATCGGCTTCACCGACGAGCGGCTGTGGCGGCTGGTCGAGTCCGGCACCCCGAGCCCGTCGCGGCGCATGGACGCGGTGCGTCAGTTCACCGAGGCCGGCATGCGCGTGGGCGTGATGATGGCGCCGATCCTGCCTGGCCTCAGCGACACCGAGGAAGAGATAGACACCACCGTGCGCGGGCTCGTCGAAGCCGGCGCCGCCAGCGTGACACCGCTCGTACTGCACCTGCGCCCCGGCGCGCGGGAGTGGTTCATGCAGTGGATGCACCGCGAACGCCGCGACCTGATCCCGCTCTATGAGCGCATCTATCGCGACCGGGCCTACGCCAGCGCCGACTTCCAGCGGCTCATCACCGCCCGGGTGCGGCGCGCGTGCCGGCGGTACGGGTTGGATCCGAGGGAGGAGCCGGCACGCCTGCAGCCGGTCAACGAGGAGCCCCACGATACGCAGCCGACACTGCTGTAAAAGTTATCCACAGGCCCGAGTCGATCAGGTTGAACCGGTGCTCCGGCGGGAGTAAACCTTCTGCCGTGAACACCCTTCGACACGGTTCCCGGAAAAGCCATAACCCCGGGTCATGCTTTCGCAGAGGACTACCGGGGTCTTCGTCATGAGAGATTACTCTTCTCGGGGCCCGAGCGCAAACTATGACATCGCCATCGTTAAGCAGCGGCTTTCGGCGGAACGCTTTGCAAGATACGAGGCAATCGCGGGCGGATTGGCTCCCGCGGTTGAACTCTACGAGTGGAACATGAGGGCCGCTGCCGAGTTTCATCGCCTCCTGCACGGGGTGGAGGTCATCCTTCGCAATGCCCTGCATGAGCAGATGTCTGGATGGCACCACGGGCTTGGCTTGCCAGGCATGTGGTTCGACGATCCGCTCGGGTTGCTGGAGGCCAAGGCGCACGATGACATCGCCGTGGCTCGCCGGCGGATCGTCCAGCAGGGCCGCGTGGTCGCACCGGGCCGGCTCGTCTCGGAACTGACCTTTGGGTTCTGGAGATACCTGCTGGCCGGCAGGTATGAGACGCAGCTGTGGACGCCGGCGCTGCGGCATGCCTTTCCGCACCTGGCGACGCGCAGGCGGGCAGATGTGGCGCGGCCTGTCGAGCGGTTGCACCATCTTCGAAACCGGATCGCTCATCACGAGCCCATCTATCCGCGCCGGCTGGATCTGGATGAGCGGGATGCCCTGGCGGTTGTCGCCGCGATCTGCGGGGAATCGCGCAACTGGTTGGAGGGGATTGGCTCCGTGGCGGGGGTTCTGGACGCTCGGCCGAGCAACTTAGGTTCGCCTAACTAAATGGTGGCGATCGCGCGGGCCTAGACTGCACGCCGGACCGCTTGTGAAGACTTTCACGAGCGTTAGGGTGCACGTGAAGGGCCGGTGGAGGTGATCATGACCCAGACCGAGGCCGATGCGGATGTGATCGTGGTCGGTGCCGGACCGGGTGGCTCGGCGGCGGCGTACCACCTGGCAAAGCACGGTGTGCGCGTGCTGCTCCTGGAGAAGACCGAGTTCCCCCGGGAGAAGGTCTGCGGCGACGGTTTGACTCCGCGCGCGACCAGACAGCTGATCGACATGGGGGTCGACATCTCGCCGGAGGCGGGCTGGCTGCGTAATAAAGGGCTGCGCGTCATCGGTGGCGGCATGCGGCTTGAGCTGCCGTGGCCGGAGCTTGCCTCCTACCCCGACTTCGGGCTCGTCCGCACCAGGCTCGACTTCGACGACATCCTCGCCAAGCAGGCGGTCAAGGCGGGCGCCGTACTCAGGACCAGTCACAATGCCACCGGCGCGATCCTTGATGCCGATGGCCGGGTTTCGGGGGTACAGGTCAAGACGCCCGACGGTGAGAAAGCGCTGACCGCACCGCTGACCATCGCGGCCGACGGGGTCGCGGGGCGCTTCCCGGTGTCACTCGGTATGGCCAAACGCGAGGACCGCCCGATGGGTGTTGCGGTCCGGCGCTACTACCGTTGCCCGGTGAAGGCCGACGACGACTATCTCGAGTCGTGGCTGGAGCTGCGCTCCCGCGACGGCGGCGACAAGCTCCTGCCCGGCTACGGCTGGATTTTCGGCATGGGCGACGGCAGGGTCAACGTCGGCCTTGGCGTGCTCAACTCCTCGAAGGCGTACCAGCAGACGAATTATCGCGAGATGCTGCTCGACTGGCTGGCGGCGACGCCGGCGGAGTGGGGGCTTGGCGACGAGGCCAACGCAGACGGCAAGATTCTCGGCGCGGCCCTGCCCATGGGGTTCAATCGCACGCCGCATTACGCCCGTGGTTTGATGCTGGTAGGAGACTGCGGTGGCATGGTGAACCCCTTCAACGGCGAAGGCATCGCCTATGCCATGGAGTCGGGTCAGCTGGCTGCCGAGGTCGCGATCCAGGCGCTTGCCCGTCCGGCGGGTCAGCGGCGCGAGTTGGCTTTGCGCGCGTACCCCCTGGAGCTCAAGCGCCGTTTCGGTGGGTACTACCGGCTCGGCGGCCTGTTCGTGAAGGCGATCGGCAATCCGCGGATCATGAAGATCGCCACGCAACACGGCCTGCCGCATCCGACGTTGATGCGGTTCGTGTTGAAGCTGCTGGCGAACCTGACCGATCCGCGGGGTGGGGACGCCATGGACCGCATCATCAATGCCATGTCCCGCGTGGCGCCCGCTGTATAGAGGGACGACAGGTGAGGATCGCCGTGAGGAAAGTGATCAGGGGGAGAGTGCAGTGTCCCTAGCGCCATACGTGCCCATCGTCGGGCTGCTCGCCTTGGCGGCGGCTTTCGGCCTGTTCTCGGTCGCGATCGCCCCCCTCGTCGGCCCGCGCCGCTACAACAAGGCAAAGCTGGACGCCTACGAGTGCGGCATCGAACCAACCCCGCAGCCCGTCGGCGGCGGTCGCTTCCCGGTGAAGTTCTACCTGACCGCCATGCTTTTCATCGTGTTCGACATCGAGATCATCTTCCTCTACCCGTGGGCCGTGAGCTTCAACATGCTGGGCCTGTTCGGTTTCGTGGAGATGGTGCTGTTCATCGTGGCCGTTTTCGTCGCCTACACCTATGTGTGGCGCCGCGGCGGTCTCGATTGGGACTGAGACTGGGACTGAAAGACCATGGGTATAGAGGAAAAACTTCCGTCGGGCGTACTGCTCACCACGGTGCAGGGCCTGGTCAACTGGACCCGTAAGGCGAGTTTCTGGCCGGCGACGTTCGGTCTGGCCTGCTGCGCGATCGAGATGATGGCGACGGGCGCCGCCCGTTATGACACCGGCCGTTTCGGCATGGAGGTGTTCCGCGCCTCGCCCCGCCAGGCCGACCTGATGATCGTCGCGGGCCGGGTGAGCCAGAAGATGGCCCCGGTGCTGCGCCAGATCTACGACCAGATGCCCGAGCCGAAATGGGTGCTGTCGATGGGTGTCTGCGCCTCTTCCGGCGGCATGTTCAACAACTACGCGATCGTCCAAGGTGTGGATCACATCGTGCCGGTGGACATGTACCTGCCGGGCTGCCCGCCGCGCCCGGAGATGCTGCTCGACGCGATCCTGCGCCTGCACGACAAGATCATGCACGAGCCGTTGGGGCCCAAGGGCCGCAAGATGCTCGAGTCCAAGCACGCCCGCGAGGGCAAGCCGGTGGTGGCTCCGGGCGCGATGCCGTCGAGCTTCCGGTTCAACAAGAAGCTTCGCGCGCAGTGGGAGCGGGCCGCGGCCGAGGGTCGCGAGGAGCAGCTGCGCATCGAGCGGTGGATGGAGCGCGAGCAGGGGGTGGACTCGAAGTGAGCGTCGAACAGGGGATGTTCGGTGTCGGCGGGACCGGTGACACCTCCGGCTTCAGCGGGCTGGTGCGGCGCCGTTCGGCTGTCGTCGAGTCGCAGCGCCCGCTGGGCGGCGAGTTCGACGAGATCGTCGACGCTCTCGAGGAGGCGTACCCGCAGTTCGCCGACGCGATCGAGCGGGTGGTCGTGGACCGCGGCGAGCTGACCCTGCACATCGTGCCGGAGCGGATCGCCGAGGTGTGCCAGACGATGCGCGATGACGCCTCGCTGCGCTACGAGCTGCTCTCCAGTGTGTCCGGTGTGGACTACCTCACCGACGAGCGGCGGCTGCACGTCGTTTATCAACTAACGTCAATGACGTATCGCCGGCACGTGCGCCTGGAGTGCGCGGTGGCGGTCGACAAACCCAGCCTGCCGAGCGTGACCGCGGTCTATCCGACCGCCGACTGGCAGGAGCGCGAAACCTACGACATGTTCGGTGTCGTTTTCGAGGGGCACCCCAACCTGACGCGCATTTTGATGCCCGACGACTGGGAGGGGTACCCCCAAAGAAAGGACTATCCGCTGGGCGGCGTGCCTGTCGAGTACAAGGGCGCGGAGATTCCACCACCTGATCAGAGGCGGTCGTACAAATGAGTTACGCACCGGAACGCGAAACCACCGAAGGCAAGGTCTTCACCGTCACCGGTGGCGACTGGGACGACGTGGTCTCGGGGACCGATCCGATCCACGACGAGCGCATCGTCGTGAACATGGGTCCGCAGCACCCCTCCACCCATGGCGTGTTGCGGCTCATTCTGGAGCTGGAGGGCGAGACGGTCACCGACTGCCGGCTCGTCGTCGGCTACCTGCACACCGGGATCGAGAAGAACCTCGAGTACCGCAACTGGACGCAGGGCACGACCTTCGTCACGCGGATGGACTACCTGGCTCCGCTGTTCAACGAGACCGGCTACAGCCTGGCGGTGGAGAAGCTGCTGGGCATCACCGACCGGATCCCGGAGCGGGCCACGACGATCCGCGTGTTGATGATGGAGCTGAACCGGATCTCGTCGCACCTGGTGTGGCTGGCGACGACCGGCATGGAGCTCGGCGCCCTGTCGATGATGATCTACGGGTTCCGTGAGCGCGAGTTCATTCTCGACATCTTCGAGATGATCACCGGCCTGCGCATGAACATGGCGTATGTGCGGCCGGGCGGTGTGTCGCAGGACGTGCCGCAGGAGGCGATCAAGAAGATCCAGGAGTTCCTCAAGTTCATGCCCAAGCGGCTCAAGGAGTACGAGGACCTGCTCAGCGGCCAGCCGATCTGGAAGGCACGCACCCAAGGTGTGGCGGTGCTCGACGTGACCGGCTGCCTGGCGATGGGCGTGACCGGGCCGGTGCTGCGCAGCGCGGGCCTGCCGTGGGATCTGCGCAAGACCCGGCCGTACTGCGGCTACGAGACCTACGAGTTCGACGTGCCGACCCGTCCCGAGGGCGATGTCTACGCTCGATACCTGGTGCGCCTGGCCGAGATGCGCGAGTCCATCAAGATTGTCGAGCAGTGCCTCGACCGGCTCAAGCCCGGCCCGGTGATGATCGAGGACAAGAAGATCGCGTGGCCGGCGCAGCTGGCCGTGGGCCAGGACGGCCTTGGCAACTCGCTTGAGCACATCGCCAAAATCATGGGGCAGTCGATGGAGTCCCTCATCCACCACTTCAAGCTGGTGACGGAGGGCTTCCGGGTACCCGCCGGGCAGGTTTATCAGCAGATCGAGTCGCCGCGTGGCGAACTCGGGATACACGCGGTCTCCGACGGTGGCACTCGGCCATACCGCGTGCACTACCGCGAACCGAGCTTCATCAACCTTCAGGCCATCCCCGCGATGGCAGAGGGCGGCCTGCTGGCCGATGTGATCGCCGGGGGCGCCTCGTTGGACCCGGTGATGGGTGGGTGTGACCGATGACAGTCTTCAGCCAGGAAATCCTTGACCGCGCTCAGGAGATCATTTCACGGTACCCGCAGGGCCGTGAACGGTCGGCCCTGCTGCCCTTGCTGCACCTCGTGCAGTCGGTTGAGGGCTACGTCTCGCCCGCGGGCATCACCTTCTGCGCCGAGCAGCTCGGCCTGCAGAAGGCCAACGTGGCGGCGGTGGCCAGCTTCTACACCATGTACAAGCGCCGCCCGACCGGTGACTATCTCGTCAGCGTCTGCACCAACACGATGTGCAATGTGCTTGGCGGGCAAGCGGTCTACGACGCGGTGTCGGAGCGGCTCGGCGTCGGGCACGACGAGACCACCGCCGACGGCACGATCACCCTGGAGCACGCGGAGTGCCTTGCCGCCTGCGACTACGGCCCGGTGATGACGGTCAACTACGACTTCTTCGACGCCGTCACGCCGGACTCGGCGATCGACCTCGTCGAGCAGCTGCGCAAGGGCGAGCGGCCGCAGCCGAGCCGGGGCGCGCGGCTGTGCACGCTCAAGGAGATGTCGTTGCAGCTGGCCGGGTTCGCCGACGAGCGGGAGGGCGCGGTGGCCGATGGAGTGGCCGGCGACCCGACCCTCGCCGGGCTGCGGCTGGCGCAGAAGCACGGCGTCTCGCCGGCCGGGTTCGACATCAACACCCCGATCCCCTCGCGGGAGGCCTCGAAGTGACAACCGTTTACCAGAAGCTGACCCCGGTGCTGACCAAGCGCTGGCTGTCGCCGGACGCGTGGCGCCTTGACGTCTACGAGCAGCTCGACGGGTATGCGGCGGCGCGCAAGGCGCTCAACGCGCACCCGGACGACCTGATCGCGCTGATCAAGGACTCGGGGCTGCGCGGGCGCGGTGGCGCGGGCTTCCCGACCGGGCTCAAGTGGGGCTTCATCCCGCAGAACGACGGCAAGCCGCACTACCTGGTGGTCAACGCCGACGAGGGTGAGCCGGGCACGTGCAAGGACCTGCCGCTGATGACGCACGACCCGCACTCGCTGATCGAGGGGTGCATCATCGCGTCGTACGCGATCCGCTCCAACCGGGCGTACATCTACGTCCGCGGTGAGGCGGTCCACGCGGCCCGCAGGTTGCGCCACGCCGTCAACGAGGCCTATCAAAAGGGCTATCTCGGCAAGAACATCATGGGCACCGGCTTCGACCTCGACCTGTTCGTCCACAGTGGAGCGGGCGCCTACATCTGCGGCGAGGAGACGGCACTGCTCGACTCGCTGGAGGGCTTCCGCGGCCAGCCGCGCCTGCGCCCGCCGTTCCCGGCGACGCACGGCCTCTACGCCAGCCCGACCGTGGTCAACAACGTGGGTACCATCGCCAGCGTCCCGTACATCGTGCTCGGCGGCGCCGCCTGGTGGAAGACGATGGGCACCGAAAAGTCAAGCGGCCCAATGATTTACAGCCTCTCGGGGCGGATCGCCAACCCGGGCCAGTACGAGTGCTCGATGGGGATCACCCTGCGCGAGCTGATCGAGCTGGCCGGCGGGATGCTGCCCGGGCACAACCTGAAGTTCTGGACTCCGGGTGGCAGCAGCACGCCGCTGCTCACCGCCGACCACCTGGACGTGCCGCTTGAATTCGAATCGGTCGCGGCGGCAGGGTCCATCCTGGGCACGACCGCGACGCAGATCTTCTCCGACCAGGACTGCCCGGTCTATGCCACGTACCGCTGGCTGGAGTTCTATCACCACGAATCGTGCGGCAAGTGCACGCCGTGCCGTGAGGGCAACTACTGGATGGTCCGGATCTACAAGCGCATCCTCACCGGCGAGGGCACCTATGAGGACATTGACACGCTGCTGGACACCTCGGACAACATCCTCGGCCGCTCGTTCTGCGGCCTCGGGGACGGAGCGGTGACCCCGGTCATGTCGTCCATCAAGCACTTCAAGCAGGACTACCTGGACTACATCGAGCGCAGGAAGGCCCCGATGGCCCTCAGCAAAGGTGGGGCTCACTGATGACTGAAGTCGTAAAGCACACCGACGAGGTGACGCTGACCATCGACGGCATCGAGGTGAAGGCGCCCAAGGGCGCGCTGCTGATCCGCGTCGCCGAGAAGATGGGCATCGAGATCCCGCGCTTCTGCGACCACCCGCTGCTCGCCCCGGCCGGCGCCTGCCGCCAGTGCCTGGTCGAGGTGGAGGGGCAGCGCAAGCCGGTCGCCTCGTGTACCCAGACCGTCGCCGACGGCATGGTGGTCAAGACGCACCTGACCTCCCCGGTGGCGCACAAGGCCCAGGCGGGGATCATGGAGCTGCTCCTGATCAACCACCCGCTCGACTGCCCCATGTGCGACAAGGGCGGTGAGTGCCCGTTGCAGAACCAGGCGATGTCGTCCGGCCGCGCGGACTCCCGGTTCAGGGAGGACAAGCGCGAGTACCCCAAGCCGATCAACATCTCCAGCCAGGTGCTGCTGGACCGGGAGCGGTGCGTGCTGTGCCAGCGCTGCACCAGGTTCTCCGACGAGATCGCCGGGGACAAGTTCATCGACCTGATGGACCGCTCGTCGGCCGAGCAGATCAACGTGTACCGCGACGAGGTCTACAGCGGCGAGGAGGGTCCGGACGAGGGCGACGTCCCGTTCAACTCCTACTTCTCCGGCAACACCGTGCAGATCTGCCCGGTGGGTGCGCTGACGGGTTCTGCGTACCGTTTCCGGGCCCGCCCGTTCGACCTGGTTTCCAGCCCCAGCGTGTGCGAGCACTGTGCGAGCGGGTGCGCCC
>DASUXL010000091.1:0-14438 GCA_036377915.1 Candidatus Limnocylindrales bacterium | reverse complement strand
CGCGGCATGTACGCGATGATCGACTTCCACATCCTGACGCCGGGCGACCCGATGTTCAACCTTGACCGCGCCAAGACGTTCTTCGCCGCGGTGTCGGCCCGCCACGCCAGCAAGAACAACGTCATCTACGAGATCGCCAACGAGCCCAACGGGGTCAGCTGGGCCACCATCAAGAGCTACGCCGAGCAAGTGATCCCGGTGATCCGCGCCAACGACCCGGACGCCGTCGTCATCGTCGGCACCCGCGCCTGGTCCTCGCTTGGCATCTCGGAAGGCTCCAACGCCAACGAGACCATCAACAACCCGGTCAACGCGACGAACATCATGTACGCGTTCCACTTCTATGCCGCGTCGCACCGGGACAACTACCGCGCCGAGGTCGACCGCGCGGCAGCCCTGATCCCCTTGTTCGTGACCGAGTTCGGCACCGTCACCTTCACCGGCGGCGGCACGTTCGACGCGGCGAGCAGTACGGCCTGGCTGGACCTGCTCGACCGGCGCAGGATCAGCTATGCCAACTGGACCTACTCGGACGCCGACGAGAGCAGCGCCGCGTTCCGGCCCGGCACGTGCAACGGCAACACCTATGCCGGCACGGCGGTGCTGACCGAGTCGGGCAACTTCATGCGCAACCGTATCCGTACCCCCGACAACTTCCCGACGAACTAGTTTCGGTGTGGAGGGGCCGGGCCGCGCCCGCGTCGCGTGGGCGCGGCCCGGTGTTAGCCGCGACATGGCGGAGTTACGAATTCAGCTGCTCGGCCCGACCGGCGCTTGGCGGGGCGACGATCCGCTGGACCTCGGCCCGGCCGGCCAGCGTGCCGTGCTCGGGCTGCTGCTGCTCGCGTCCGGGCAGTCGTTGAGCCGCAACGAGATCGTGGCCGGGCTGTGGCTGGACCGCGAGCCGCCGCCAAGCGCGGCAAACGTGATCCAGACGTATGTGAAGCATCTGCGCCGGATGCTCGAACCCGACCGGCCGCGCCGCGCCGCGAGCACGGTGCTGCGCAAGGTCGGCGACGGCTACGCGCTCCATCTGCCACCGTCCACAGTGGACGTCCAGTGTTTCCGCGACCACGTCGCTGCGGCGGTGGCATCCCAGCGCTGCGGCCAGCTGGAGCGCGCGGCCGAGTCCCTCGGCGAGGCGCTGGGCCTGTGGCACGGGCCGCCGCTGGCCGACATCCCCGCCCTCGCGGCCCACCCCAAGGTGGTGGCCCTGGCCGGTGAGCGGCAGGCGGCGCTTGCCCGCTACGGCGAGCTGATGATCGCCACGGGCCGGGCGGCGGATGGGTTGCCCGCGCTGGAGGAGGCCGCCGCCTCCCAGCCGTTGAACGAGGCCTGGCAGGCCCGGCTCATCAGTGCCTACCACGCGGCGGGGCAGCGGGGGCAAGCGTTTGCCACCTTCCATGGGGTACGGCGACGGCTCGCCGAGGACCTGGGAGTGGACCCCGGTCCGGAGCTGTCGGCCGCTCACTCGGCGCTGCTGCACTCCGACGACCGGCCGGCGCCTGCCGGTTCGGTCACGGCGCAGCTCCCGGCGGACACACCAAGCTTCGCCGGCCGCACCGCCGAACTGTCGCAACTGGACGGTCTGCCGCCGTCGTCCCTCGTGGTGATCTCCGGTGCGCCGGGCGTGGGCAAGACCGCGCTCGCGGTGCGCTGGGCCCACCGGGTCGCGCCGAGGTTTCCGGACGGCCAGCTCTACCTGAACCTGCGCGGGTTCGATCCGGGCGGGGTGGTGATGGAGCCGGGTGACGCGGTGCGCTGGGCGCTTGACTCCCTGGGGGTACCGGCGAACCGGGTACCGTCCACCGTGGACGCTCAGGCCGCGCTGTACCGCAGCCGGCTCGCCGGGCGCCGCATGCTCGTCGTGCTGGACAACGCCCGCGACCCGGCACAGGTCCGCCCGTTGCTGCCCGGGACGCCCGGTTGCCTGGTCCTCGTCACCGCCCGCAACCAGCTGGCCAGCCTGGTCGCGGCCGAGGGTGCGCACCCGCTGCCGCTCGGGCCGCTCGACCCCGGCGACGCCCGGGAACTGCTGGCACAGCGGGTCGGCGCCGCCCGGACCGCGGGCGAGCCCGCCGCCGTGGCCGAGATCCTCGACCGGTGCGCGGGCCTGCCGCTAGCCCTCGTCATCATCGCCGCGCGGGCCGCGCTCAGCGGCAACCTGCCGCTGGCCGCCCTCGCCGACCGGCTGCGCCGCGGCGGCGACCGGCTCGACGCGCTCACCACCGGCGACCCGGGCACCGACCTGCGGGCGGTCTTCTCCTGGTCCTACCGTTCGCTCGGGGCCGGCGCGGCACGGCTGTTCCGGCTGCTCGGGCTGCACCCCGGCCCGGACGTCTCGGTCGCGGCGGCCGCAAGCCTTGCCGCCGTTACGGTTTGCGAGGCACGCAGGCTGCTGGCCGAGCTGGTCCGGGCGAGCCTCGCCGCGGAGCCGGCCGCGGGGCGGTACCGCCTGCACGACCTGCTGCGCGCCTACGCCGCCGAGGTCGCGGTGTCCGGCGAGCCGAGGCGGACCCGCCGGGCCGCCACGTTCCGGATGCTCGACCACTACCTGCATTCCGCCCACGCCGCCGCCCGGGATCCGCTCACCCTGCCGCCGCCCGCGCCCGGCGTTTATGCCGGAAGCCCTGGCGGACCCACCGGCGTGGTTCGGCGCGGAATGGCCGGTGCTCGTCGCCGCCGTCGAGCTTGCCGACCCCGTCTCGGCGCGGCACGCGTGGCAGCTCGCCCGCTGCGTGGCGTCCTATCTCGACGAGCGGGGACACTGGGACGACCTGACCCGCGTCCAGCGCACCGCCATCGCCGCCGCCCAGCGGCATGCCGACCCGTGCGCCCAGGCCGCCGCCCACCGCATGCTCGCCCGCGCGCACACCCGGCTGCACCGCATCGACGACGCCCACCTCGAACTGCTGCGCGCCCTTGAGCTTTACCGGGCGGCGGGCGACCGGATCGGGCAGAGCCACACCTATCTCAACCTGTCGTTGATGCGGGAGCGGCAGGGCCGGTACCCCCAAGCCTTGGAGAACGCGAGGCAGGCGCTGCGGGGATTCCGGGCCGCCGGTGATGCGCACGGTCTGACGCGGGCGCTCAACGCGGTCGGGTGGTATCACGCGCTGCTCGGCGAGTACGAGCCGGCGCTCGGCTACTGCCGGCAAGCCCTTGCGCGCCTTCAGGAATTCGGCGACCGCGCCGTGCAGGCCACCACATTGGACAGTATCGGCTACGCGCATCACCATCTCGGCGAGCAGGCGCGGGCGGTCGCAGCCTTCAGCCAGGCTATCGGCATATACCGCGATCTGGGCGACCGCCACCTCGAAGCGTTCGTGCTGACCCACCTCGGCGACGCCTACGACGCGGCGGGACAGGCCCACGCCGCGCGGGCCGTGTGGCGGCGGGCGCTCGGGACGCTGGAGCGGCTCGACCCGCCCGAGGCCGAGAAGGTCAGGGGCAGGCTCGCCCTTCAATCGCGGTTCAGTCGGCGTCCAAACGTGGATGCCAGCATGTGAGTCGACCTTCCTCGGTCCATTCGCAGAGGAGACAATCGATGCGATCCCTGCTGAAGTGGCGTGCGACGAAGTCGTTGCTCCTGCCGCTTGCCCTGCTCGCCGCGCTGATCTTCCCCGCCGCACCGGCCCAGGCCGCGTGGGCGGCCGAGCTTCCGCTCAACATCCAGGTCCTCTATTACTACTACCCGTCCGGCAGCGCGCAGCTCGGCCGGGTCGACGGGACCGTGCAGTTCGACGACGGCGGAAGCGCGCTGCGCTACAACCTGACGTTCTGCCGCCAGTCAAGCTACTCGCTGCCGTACATGACGATCAATGTGAACTCGTACGTCATCGGTGGGCGCAAGTACGCCACCTGGATCACCAACATCTACCCGCCCTACGCCGGCTACTCCAGCAGCCAGCCGTGCTACGGCCAGACCGGCACGGTCTACGGAGAATTCACCTACGCCAACTTCTCCAACGTCGAGTTCCTCCTCTACGGCAGCACGTTCGTGGGCTCGACCTTCACGACCGTCAGCCAGGACAGGATCTACTACAACCCGTACTGATGCTTCACACTCCGGATCGCCGCCGTTGCGCTATATCTCGGCGGCGATCCGGCGGCGCAGGTCCGCCAGCTCCTCCTCGGTGGTGTACACGCCGTCGGGTGGTGGCGCGTTCCATGGCGTCGGCGTGTGGATCTGCACCAGGCGGGTCGAGCCGTTAGCGTCGCGGACCGGCCAGAACGTGCCGATGTCCTGCTCGGCGACCACCTCCATCGTCGCGTCGGCGACCACCCGGAAACCGTGCAGGGTCCGCGGCGGTACGACGACGATGTCACCGGGGCCGCAGGTCTGCCGTTCGTCACCGACCCGCATCAGCACCTCGCCGCTGACTATCCGGATCACCTCGTCGCCGTGGTGCAGGTGCATCTGGCTCGGCGCGCCCAGCGGGATCCAGCCGCTGGCCACCACAAGCCGCCGCAGGCCGTCCCGCCGCCCGGCAAGCACGCGGAAGCCGGTCTCGCCGGGCACCACAAAGCTGTTGAAGTACGTCATAACGCAATCACCGTAGCCGTTCCGGTGCCGAGGGCTCCGGCCGGACGCCGGTCGGACGGCGGTACCACCGTCGATCCGCGACCACCGGCGGCGGGTGGCGGGTTTACGCCAAGGCGGCAACCCGCCAGCTCAGGCTATTCACCAGGCGTTTACGGCCTAGTACACCGATTACATGCCATCCCCCTCACTGCCCGCTAGCCTGCACCGTCTGCGGTGGAAGCTGGCCGCTGCCGTCTCGGCCGTCGCGATCGTCGCCGCCGGGATCGCGGCCCTTCCCGAAAACCGCGCCACCGCCGCACCAGCGCTTACCCCCAAGCAGGTGACCGCGGTCCACTCGGTCACCCTCATCACCGGAGACAAGGTCACCGTCACCACACTCGCCGACGGCAAGCAGACCGTCGAGGTCCGCCGGCCCGAGAGCGCCACCGGCGGGGTGCGCGTCCAGGAGGTCCGCGGCGACCTGCTGGTGCTGCCCGACGAGGCGCTGCCCATGCTCACCGCGGGCAAGGTCGACCGCCGCCTGTTCAACGTGACCGACCTGATCGAGATGGGTTACGACGACGCGAAGGCGGCCGAGGTACCGCTGATCGCCACCTTCGAGCCCTCCCGCGCACGCGGCGCGAAATCGGTACCCCCCAAGGGAAGCAGGGTCGTGCGGGAGCTTGCCAGCATCGGCGGCGCCGCTCTCAGGGCCGACAAGAAGCAGGCCCGCGGGTTCTGGCAGGGCCTTGGCACGGATGTGAAGAAGGTCTGGCTCGACGGCAAGGTGAAGGTCAACCTCAAGGAGAGCGTGCCGCTGGTCGGCGCTCCCGAGGCATGGGCCGCCGGCTACAACGGCGCGGGCGTCAAGATCGCGGTGCTCGACACCGGCATCGACGCCACCCACCCCGACCTGGCCAGCCAGATCGACGACAAGGTCAGCTTCGTTCCGGGTGAGGACACCAGCGACATCAACGGCCACGGAACCCACGTCGCTTCAACAATTGTGGGTACCGGTGCCGCCTCCAACGGCGACAACAAGGGTGTCGCGCCCGGAGCCGACCTGATCGTCGGCAAGGTGCTCGGCGGCCCCGACGGTTACGGCGAGGACTCGTGGGTCATCGCCGGCATGCAGTGGGCGGCCGAATCGGGCGCCGACATCGTCTCCATGAGCCTGGGCAGCGGCACGGCCTCCGACGGCCTCGACCCGATGTCCGAGGCGGTCAACTCGCTGACCGCCCAGCACGGCACGCTGTTCGTGATCGCGGCGGGCAACTACGGCCCGCAGACCGTCGGGTCGCCGGGCGCGGCCGCCTCGGCGCTGACCATCGGCGCCACCGACAAGCAGGACAACCTCGCCTACTTCTCCAGCACCGGCCCGCTGCTGGGCACCGGTGGGCTCAAGCCGGACATGACCGCGCCGGGCGTGGACATCACCGCCGCCCGCTCGCAGCAGATGCCCACGGGCGAGGGCATGTACCGCACCATCAGCGGTACCTCGATGGCGACCCCGCACGTGTCGGGCGCCGCCGCGATCCTCGCGCAGCGCCACCCCGAGTGGACGGCGCAACAGCTCAAGGACGCCCTGACCAGCAGCTCCAAGCCGCTTGCCGACTACTACTCGGCGTATGAGGTCGGCACCGGCCGCCTCGATGTGGCCGCTGCCCTGCGCAACCCGGTCACCTCCGGTGGCTCGCTGTTCTTCGGCAACTTCGACTGGCCGCACGAGCCGTCCGACGCGCCGGTCACAAAGCCGTTGACGTTCAGCAACTTTGGCAGCACGGCCGTGACCCTGAACCTGTCGCTGACCGGCGGTGGCCCGTTCACCCTCGGCGCGCCGTCGGTGACGGTGCCCGCGGGCGGCAGCGCGAGCGTCGACGTGACCGGCGACCCGACCGCCATCGCCTCGGGCTCGTTCACCGGCTACGTCGTCGGCACGGACGCCGCCACCGGCACCGCGATGACCCGCACCTCCGTGGGCATCCTCAAGGAGGAGGAGCGGTACAACCTGACGATCAAGCTGAAGGACCGGGACGGCAAGCCGGCCCCCGGGCGGGTCGTGCTGTACCGGGAGAACGACTTCTGGCCGTACATCATCGACCTCGTCGGTGAGATCAGCCTGCGCCTGCCGCCGGGCGTCTACAGCAGCGAGGCCGCGCTGGACGTGCGCGGCGAGCGGCCCGACCGCAAGGGCATCGCGGCAATGATCGACCCGGAGACCATCCTGGACAAGGACGCCGAGGTCGTGCTCGACGCCAGCAAGGCGCGACTGCTCGACACCGTTGCGCCGCAACGCTCCGAGACCCGCCAGAGCAGGGTCGACTTCCTTGTCTCGTACGCCGACGGCGACCGCTTCCGGGACATGGTCGTCACACCGGTCGCCATCGACGACGTCTACCTGCTGCCGACCGAGAAGATGACGCGCGGCCGGTTCGACCTGGTCACCCGGTGGCGCATGGGTGAGGAGGCCCTGAGCCTGAAGGCCTTCGGCATCCTGTCCTTCGAGACCACCGTCCAGCCCGGCAGCACGCTGACCGCGGGCGAGGACGTGCTCAAGGCGGTGTATGCCGGCAACGGGGCGGCGAAGGACTACGCCAAGCTCGACGCGCGCGGCAAGACCGTGGTGGTCAAGCGAAGCGATGCCGTGCCACCGACGGAGCGCACAGCCGCGGCCGCGGCCGCCGGTGCCGCGCTGCTGGTCGTCGTCAACGACGGGATCGGGACGCTCAACGAGTACGTCGGCGAGTCGCCCATCCCCGTCGCGTCGGTTCACCGCGACGAGGGCGCGGCGCTGATCGCGCTGGCCAGGACGGGCGTGCTGGTGCTCAAGGCCAAGCAGGTGCCGTACCCGAGCTACATCTACGACCTGACCCGCAACTACAAGGAGGCAGTGCCGAACAAGCCGCTGACCTACAAGCCGAGCAAGAGCGACCTCGCCCGCATCGACGCCAACTACTACGGCGTGCGGGGCATGGAGGGTGGCGGCTACCGCTACGACATGACGTTCTCGCCGTCGTTCGGGTTCTTCGAGCGGGAGTACTACCCCGGCACCCGGACCGAGTGGGTCACGCCCGACCAGGTGTGGCACGAGGGTCACCAGCAGCCCAACGGCTGGACCGACAACGGGTACCACGACACGTTCGCCAAGGGCACCACGACGCGGCTCAACTGGTTCGCCCCGGCGGTCCGGCCCGCGTTCACCCGCGCCTACGCGGTGCAGAACGGCCGCTACCGCGACTTCATGACCATCAACGTGCAGGCGTTCAGCTCGTCGGGCAACGACGGGGTGGAGCACGGCGGCGGTCTGGGCTGGGGCGAGTACCCGACGAACATGAAGCTCTTCCACGGCGACACCCTGATCAGGGAGAACCGCTTCTACTCGGACATCCAGTGGCAGGCCGTGCCCTCGGGCAGGCAGCAGTTCCGCCTGGTGCTCGACGCTGAGCGGCCGGCCGAGGAGTTCCGCCTGACCACCCGCAGCCACACCGAGTGGGACTTCATGTCGGAGAGCAACACCGCCGACAACTTCCTGCCGCTGACGATGCTGCAGCTTGACTACTCGCTTGTCACCAACCTGCACGGTGACGTGAAGGCGGGCAGCGTCCAGCGGTTCGGGGTCAAGGCAGGGCCGCAGTACGGCGCACCGGGTACGGGCAATGTCACCTCGGTCACCGTGGACGTGTCCTATGACGACGGTGTCACCTGGAGCAAGGTGAACGTCGCCAAGGGCGCGGACGGCTGGTGGGCCACGAACCTCAAGCTCGACGGCCGCGCCGGAGGGTTCGTGTCGCTGCGGGCCTCGGCCACCACCGACGCCGGGTTCGCGATAAAGCAGGAGATCATCCGGGCCTACGGTCTGTCGTGATGCTCGGAGTGCTCGGCCTGACGAGGCAGGAGGAGGCCGTCTACAGGATCATGCTGGGACGGCCCGACTCCAGCGTCGCCGAGCTGGCCCGCATAGCCCAGCTCACCGAGCACGAGGCCGATCAGGCCGTGGCGGGACTTACCCGCCGCGGCCTGATCACCGCCACCGGCGGCGACCAGTTCGCCGCCGCACCGCCCGCGGTCGCGCTCGGTTCGCTGATCAGCGAGCGCCGCGAGGAGCTGCGCTCCGCCGAACTGGCGCTCGCCGCCTTCGCCGAGGAGCACCGCGCGGCGATGGCCGGGCGCACCATCGGTGACCTGATCGAGGTGGTTTTGGGCGTGGACGCCGTGCGCCAGCGGTTCCTTCAGGTCCAGTACGCCGCGACGCAGCAACTGCGGCTCTTTGTCACCTCGCCGTTCGTGGCGATGCCGCCGGGGGAGAACCCGGCCGAGGAGGCTGCGATAAGCCGGGGTGTGCGGTTCCGGATGGTGCTCGACCGCGAGACCATCTCCGGGCCGGGCATGACCGCCGAGATCGCCGACTCGCTCAAGCAAGGCGCCCAGATCCGGGTCGCGCCGTCGCTGCCGATGAAGCTCGTGCTCGCCGATGCCGACCTCGCGCTGGTGCCGATGGCGATCCAGCCCGGCAGCGAACCCGGCGCGGTCCTGTTGCAGCGCAGCGGTTTGCTGGCCGCGCTCGACGCGCTGTTCGAAATGGTGTGGCGGCAGGCGTACCCGCTTGAATTGTCCAAACTAGACGGTGATGAGGTCGTCGAGTACAGCGCCGACGCGCCCACCGAACTGGACCGCAAACTGCTCTCGCTGCTCGTCGCCGGCCTGACCGACCAGACCGCCGCCGCCCAGCTGGACCTGTCCCTGCGGACAGTCCAGCGGCGGCTGCGTTTCCTGATGGACCTCACCGGCTGCGAGAGCCGGCTGCAACTGGGCTGGCACGCCGCCCGAAACGGCTGGTGCTAACCCCGGCCGCAGCAGGCCCGTCAGCGGGAAATCTTCAGCACGACCTGGGTGTCGGTGACGCTTTCGACCGTGACGTTGAGGCCGTTGACCTCCTGACCGGCCTGGCCCACGGTGAGCGTCACCTGCTCACCGGCGATCTCCACGGTGACCTTGTCGCCTTCGGCGCTGACCAGCTTGGCCTCGACCCCGAGCACCGAGGCGCTGGCATCCACGCCCTTTTCGAACGTGACGGTGCACTGGTCGACGCCGCAGCTGACGTCTGCACCCTCGCTCTGGCAGGCGGTGAAAAGGCTGAGGCTGAGGACGGCAACGGTGGCTATGCGTGCGATACGGCTAATCACCATGAGAATTGTACCGGGGGCGTTCTAGGCTCAGAAACAACACGGCTGCATTTTGAACACTGTTCGAGGGGGACCGGGTGCAGATCGGCATGGCAAGTGAAGCGGATCTGGCGTTGCTGCCTGCTGTGGAGACCGCTGCCGACGAGGTGTTCCGTGGTGGGCCGATCTGGCCGTTGCCGGCGGCCGCGACCGCGGCGGAGCTCGCGGAGTCCGCGGCCGTGCTGGTTGCCGGGTCTCCGCCGGTGGGATTCGTCCGGCTGGATGTGGTCGACGGTGAGGCGCACGTGTCGCAGCTGTCCGTGGTGCCTGGGCCGGCGGATCGCGATGCGCCGGTCGCTGGCGCCAGATCCGATCTGACGGATGTACCCGTCGAAGCGCGCCAAGGCTTCTGGCCGATCGGGCGATGTGAGCCAGAAATCGGCCGCCCCTTGGGCGAGCCAGGAGCCAAGCGATCCAACGTCACCCGATCTGAGCTACGTTGGACCGATGGGCGCTACCCGCCAGAGCATGGCGGGCGCCGCACTGGCGCTCGCAACGATAACGGTGATATCGGGCTGTGCCTCGGACAAACCCGAGGTGGCTCAGCCCGCGCCGACTTTTGTCACGGTGACCGCTCCCGCACCGGATGGCGGGACGGTCTCGTTGAAGTTGCAGTCGTATCCGGTACCCCCGAACAGTCACCCGCATGATGTGGCACCCGCAGCCGACGGTGGGGTTTGGTTCACCGCTCAGCGTGCGGGCTATCTCGGCCATCTCGACCCGGCCACAGGCAACGTCACGCAGGTGCCGCTGGGCACGGATTCGGCGCCGCACGGCGTCATCGTCGGTCCCGACAAGGCCGCGTGGATCACCGATGGTGGTCTCAACGCGATCGTGCGGGTCGACGCCGCGACCCGTGAGGTTCGCAAGTTCCCGCTGCCGCCGGACCGGCCGGCGGCTTTCCTCAACACCGCCGCCTTCGACAAGGCTGGCATCCTGTGGTTCACCGGGCAGGGCGGCGTTTTCGGCAAGCTTGACCCGGCGAGCGGCCAGATGCAGGTCTTTGACGCGCCGCGGGGCCGAGGGCCGTACGGAATCACGGTCACGCCCTCCAACCAGGTCTACTACTCCTCGTTGGCGGGCAACCATATCGCCCGGGTCGACAGCGCGGGCGGCACCGCCACGGTGCTCGATCCGCCGACAGCCAACCAGGGTTCGCGTCGCATTTGGACGGACAGCACCGGCCGGCTGTGGGTCAGCCAGTGGAATTCGGGCCAGGTGGCCATGTACGACCCGGCCACTAAGGCGTGGAAGGAATGGCCCTTGCCGACCAAGAGCGCGCACGCCTATGCGGTCCACGTGGACGAGACGGACATCGTCTGGCTCACCGATTTTACCTCGAACGCGATGGTGCGCTTCGACCCGAAGACCGAGACGTTCATGTCGGTCACCTTCCCCGGCAAGGATGCCGAGGTGCGGCAGATTCTCAGCCGCCCCGGCGAGATCTGGGCGGCGGCCTCCCGCCTCAATCAGATCTATGTGGTGCGCACCGCTGGGTAGCAAACCCCAGCGGCGGATGGTGGGGAATCGCGTGTGGCGGGCCGAAGGCCCGACATCTCCGATTCCCCACTTTCCGTGCTCACCGCCAAGATTTAAAGGTTGCGCTTGTTCAGGAGCCGGTTGGGGGTACCGGATAGGCTTCCCGTGACAACGTTAAGGCTGGCGTTGTTCACGATCCACGTGTGCACGGTGGACTGAGACCCGTTGCCGAAGGTCTGCTTGTAGAGCGCGGCGATGCCCGCGGCGTGCGGGGTCGACATCGAGGTGCCGCTCTTGCTGCCGGTGCCGCCGCCCGGGATGGTAGAGATGATCGACGATCCGGGTCCGTAGATGTCGACGCACGGGCCGATGGAGGAGAAGCTTGACCGGGCGTCGGTGCTCGTGGTCGACGCGACGACCAGTGCGGCGGTCAGGTTGCGCGGCAGGCGGTCGCATGAGTTGGTGCCGTTGGTGTTGCCGGCCGAGGTGGCGAGGAACACGTTGCGGTTCATCATGTTTGTCAGCGCTGTCGCGAGGGTCGAGCTGTAGGTGAAGTTCCATGAGGTGTTCGCGACCGCCGGGGCGATGGCGTTGTTGGCCACCCAGTTGACCGCGGAGACCGCCGAGGAGCTGGTGCCGCTGCCGGCGCAGTTGAGCCATTTGACCCCGTGCAGCCGGACCGACTTGGCCACGCCGTAGGAGGTCGAGCCGATGGTCCCGGCGACGTGGGTGCCGTGGCTGTTGCAGTCGGTGTTGTTGGTGTCGATGGAGTTGAAGTCGAACGTCGCGCGGCCGCCGAAGTTCGAGTGGTTGGGGTCGATGCCCGAGTCGATGATGTAGGCGTGGACACCGCTGCCGGTCGCCGTGTAGGTGTAGCTGTTCGACAGTGGCCGGTTCACCTGGTCGATGCGGTCGATGCCCCAGGACGGCACCGGGCTCTGGGTAACGTCAAGGACGTTGTGGTGCCACGCGTCCTGCTCGATCATGAGGACGTCGGCGTTGTGGGACAAGGCTTTCACCTGTGCCGGGGTGAGCTTGGCGGCGAAGCCGTTGACCGCGGCGTCGAACCTGTGCCGCGGCGACACCTTGAGCGCGCCCAGCGCCTTGCCGGCGTCCACTCCGGAACGCATGGTGACCAGGTAGGTGTCGGGGATCAGCTCGACGTCCGGTGCGGCCATCGGCGCCATGATGGGCAGCGCGATGGCTTGGTAGGGGCCGCCGGCGCTGGCGGGTGAGGCGACGGCGAAACTGGCTGCGGTGGCTGCCAGCATCGTGGCTCCGATGGACAGCAGCATGCGGTGCAAGGAACGTCCGCTTGACACGGATTCCTCCCTCGGGGGTTGCGCCGCCCACAGCGGACGGCGTGTGCCCGGAGGTTACATAGACACCGCTGCACTAATCAATCAGTCTGTCGGCTTCGCCTTGCAGCCGGTCCCGGTCCCAGGTGACCACCGCGCCGGGCACGGCGTCGGGCAGCGCGTCCTCCATGCGGTGCAACGTCCGCCAGCGCAGGCCGATCGCGGCGAGCCCGACCGTGGCGAAGCCGAGCAGCACCAGCAGCAGGCCCATGCCGCGCCCGGGGCCGGTGCCGACTCCGGTGCCGACTTCGGTGCCCAGGACGCCGCCCGCGGCGGTGGCCAGCCAGCCGCCGGGCGCCATGGCCGGCTCGAAGACGGCGTCGGCGAGCGCGATCGAGGCCATGACGGCGGCGAGCCGGCGAGGGGGAAGAACGGCTTTTCCTGGTACCCAATGAGAATCATGCCGATCCCGGTGAGCGCGACGAGTCCGACCATGCCGGTGGCGCGGCGCGCGAAGCCGCCCGCCCCACAGTGCCATGGCGAGCCTGTCCGCGATGCAGCCGACCGCGCCGACCATCGTCACCACGCTCAGCAGCCCGCCACCGTCGCCGTAGGCGAGAACCATCGCCGGGGTGAGCGCCAGCCATCGCCACCATCCGCCGGCGCCGGGCGATGGTGGCGCAGGCCGCCGCCGATCTCCTTCCAGATTGACTTCGCGCTTGCGAAACAACAGGTCCGGGATGCGAACGGTCACCAATGTGGACAGTGCGAACGCGACTGTGACGCTATCGAGCACCATCACGCCGGACAGTCCGATCAGGACGCCATCCATCAGTGGACGGCCGCCTGGCTCACGGCGTCGACGGCCAGATACTGCGTCGGGACCAGCTGCGCCGGTCGCCGGGCTCGAACCCGAACGCGGGCAGAACCGGTCCACAAAGGACCGGACGGCGAAGGCAGACCCCAGCACCGGTTTGGGGATGCCGGTGGAAGCCGTCGTCCGAGAGTCCTTGCCACGGTTGGTGGTGGTCGGACACTTCTACATTGGACTCGTCAAGCAGCAGCTATGGCCGGCAAGCTCGATGAAGGTGGCGGAGCGGTCGGCCGGCAGCTCCGGATCGAGCGGCACCGCCACGCCGCCGATCGCGAAGACCGCCAGGAAATCCACCAGGTACCCGACCGACTTCGGCCGCCGCACCGCCACGAGTGTGCCGTCGCCGCCACCGTGCGCACGCAGCAGCGCGGCCCGCTCGTCAACGAGCCGGCCCAGTTCGCCGTACGTCACCGTCCGGCGCCCGTGCTCGTGGTCGTGTTCGAACCCGTGCTCGATCGCGGGCGCTTCCGCCGGATGCGAACGGATCAGCCGGATCTTCTCGCCGGGCGCGCGGGCGGGTCGATAGGAAGGCGTCCCCAACGCTGTTTCGTCCCTACGCCGTTTGGCTACCGTGTGCTGCTCCGGCTCCTGCGCCGGCGGGTCGAGCGGGTCGAGCGGGTCGAGCGATCGTGTGCGATAGCGGAGTTGGCCACGACCGCGGCAATCGCGATGCCGACGATCGCCACCAGCACCTGGATGCCCAGCTCAGCCCAGCTCCACTGCAGGTGCACGTCCGCCCAGTCGATGTTGAAGGTGGCAGACCACCTGTCCTGGACGCGCGTCTCATCGGCGATCCAGGTGCCGAGCAGGGCGGCACCGATACCGATCACGACGGTCGAGATGACACCGATGTTCTGGCGGCCCGGAAGGATCAGACGGCCCAAGGTGCCAACCAGGATTCCGATTAGGATCGCGCTGAGTATTCCGTTGGCTGTCATTCCTATCCGGTACCCAGAAAGCGCTTTCTCCAATCCCGAATGCCGGTTTGACCGGTGCCGCATACGGGAATTGAGATGGTCATGGCCATCATTTTCCGCAAG
>DASUXL010000090.1:0-20520 GCA_036377915.1 Candidatus Limnocylindrales bacterium | reverse complement strand
GCTGGGTCACGAAGAACAGGCCGTCCTCGCGCACCAGCACGAAGCTGTCCTCGGCCGTGACACCGCGAACCGTCAGCACCTCGCCGACGGTCCATGCCGCGTTGAACTTCGAGGCCGGGCCGCGGTTGGGCAGGTGCGGCTGGATCGGCTCACCCCTGGGCAGGCCGTTGACGAAGGCGGGGGAGACCGCGGTCATCTGGCTGCCGGGCGCCAGCCGCTCGGCGGCTAGTTCCGAGGTTTCGTAGAGCCGCCCGTTCCAGAGGACAAACGGCTTGGACCCCGGTGTGGTGGCGCGCACAATGAACGCCCGGTCCGAATCGAGCTTCTTGCCCTGGGACAGCTGCGTGTCGCCGACGACGACCACCGAGACCGGGCCCTCCTTTACCTGCATGGCGCACACCGACCACGGGTACCGGACAAGGTCCTTCCTGGCGGCCAACGAGTTGGGCAGGTACGGGATACCGATCGTGGGACCCCATGACACACCGCTCAGCGACTTTGATGAGACCGTCATCACCGTCGGCTTGGGCGACTCGGACGCGAGCAGCGCCGAGGTCAGGTTCAGCGCAGGATGCAACTTCCCTTTATGGACAAGGAAAACGGCCGCCGAGCCCTTCTCCACCACGACGGTACCCTCGGCCTGCCACTTCTTGTTGCCACCGCCGGTGAAGATGCTGTAGACACCGAACCCGGCCGCGATGACCACGGTCACAAGCACGCTGGCGAAGGCCGCGCTCGCCGCACGGCGGAACGGCGACTGCGGCGGATCCGTCTCCCGCAACACCAGTGCGGAAACGACCCGCTGCACCATGAACTGGTAGGACTGCAACTGTTCGCCACGCGATGGCATGCGCCCTCCCCCACAAGTCTTCTTTGTCCTACCATGACGTGGCCGGACTTACAGGGGGAGGTTATCGCGATGTCGGTGGAAACGGTGAGCCCGTCCCCCGAGACGGTAATGACCGCTGTCAGTCATCCACGGCCGGCACGGCGGGTCGTCGGGCTCAGCAGCGGCCAGATAGTGACGGCCCAGGTGGCGTTGGTGCTGCTCGTGCTGGGGTACGAGATCCACACCATCGCTCTGGCCGTCGCCGTCCCGCTCGCCGCCGGCATGCTGGTGCTCGGCTGGGCACGCATGCGTGGCCGCTGGCTCTCGGAGTGGGTAACGGTTTGGTTGCGATATCGGACGAGATCCCGTCTGCTGGATCAGGGAAGCGACGCGGGCATGCTGCTGTCCTACGCGCACCCGGGCAGCCGGGTGTCCACATTCGACATTGAGGGCGTTCCGACCGCGCTGATCGCCGACGGCGAGGGCATCGTCGCCCTGCTGGAACTGGGCGAGTCCTCCGTGATCCCGGCCCGCGCCTGGTACCCCCTGCCCTCCCCGGCATCCCTGCTGCCCGCCCCGGCCAATGACACCCCGCCGGTACGGATCCAGCTGCTGCTGCACGCGATCGCCACCACCGGCTCGGCCCCGATCGCCGCCAACTACCGCGCTTTGACCGGCGGCCGCCTGCTCGCCGCCGAGCGGGCCGTGCTCGCCGTGCGGGTCCAGCGCGGCGAGGGATGGTCAGAGCACGACCTGGAGCGGGCCCTTTCCGGCGCCGTCCGCAAGGTGCGCGGCAAGCTCGGCGGCGTGCCGCACCGCCCGCTCGGCGAGGTTGCCGCGCTGCGCGTGCTCGGTGAGTTCGCCGGGCACGACGGCGCCCAGCCGGGCCAGGAGGGCTGGGCCGCGGTGCACGTCGGCGGCCTGCTGCAGACCACCTACGAGGTGGAGCGCTGGCCGCAGTCCAGCCCGGATCCCAGCCACGCGCTCATGCCGCGGCTGCTGCGGTTGCCCGCCACCATGACCACGGTGTCGCTCACCGCCGGACCTTACAAAGGCCAGCCGGATGGCAGCACCAAGGCGCCCGAGACCGAAACCATCCCGGGGCAGCTGGCAGTGCGCATCGCCACACCCGACCAGGCGAGCCTCGCCAATGCGGGCACGGCCCTGCGCCAGACCCTCGCCGGCGACCACGCCAACTCCCGCCGCCTCGACGGCGAGCAGATGGACGGCCTGCTCGCGACCCTGCCGCTGGCCGGCCCCACGCCGGCGGGCCTGTCTCCCGAGGTGTACCAGGGCGCGCCACGCCGCACCGCCTCCGTCGCCGCGTTGACCACGCCTTACGGCGGAAGCGGCCTGATGATCGGCATCAACCGCAACCAGGAGCCGGTGTCGTTCAGGGTCTTCCGGCCGGAGGCGACCCGCATCGTCGTCATCGGTGGGGTACCCATCGCGCAGATCGTGGCGCTTCGCTCCATGGCGCTCGGCTCGCACGTGCTGGTGCAGACGACGCGGCCGTGGGCGTGGGAGTCGTTCAGCCGGGGCCTCGGCCCGGGCGCGGCGCTGACCGTGATGGCACCGGGTCCGGTGACCGTCCCGCCCGGCCATCCGCTGCACCCGCTGCTGACCATCGTCGACGCCGGTCCCGTCGCCGCCGACCGTTCCCCCGGGACCCCTTGGCACAGCACGCTCGTGCTGCGAGACGACCTGTCCCCGGTCGACGTCGACGTGCTTGGCCGGGCCGATCTGGCTCTGCTGCAACCGTTGCACTCGGCGGAGGCGGCGGTCGCCGTCTCGGTCCTTGGCCTCAGCCGCGACCAGGAGGCGTGGCTGGCCCGTGCGCAGCCGGGCATGATTGGCGTGGTACACAAGCGTTCCGTGCGCTGGGCGGCGCTTTCCCAGACTCAGTACGAGCAGCAGCTGATCGGATCACCGAATAGAGCGCCCAGACAATAACTGTGGCACGATGCCAGACCATGGGCATCCTCCTCCGTCTTGCCGCTAGCGCTGCGGCCGTTTGGGTAGCCACGCTTATCCTCCCCGGTATCCAGGTCAACGCGGAAACGACGTTCGGCACGATCGGCACGTATGTCGCCGTGGCGGTCCTGTTCGGTGTCGTCAACGCCGTACTCCGCCCCATCATCAAGATGGTCGGCTGCGGGCTTTACGTCGTGACGCTCGGTCTGATCGCCATCGTCGTCAACGGCTTGCTGCTCCTGCTGACAAGCTGGTTCGCCGGCCTGCTCGACATGCCGTTCCACGTCGAGAACTTCTGGCCGTCGGCGGTGCTGGGCGCGCTCATCATCGGGATCGTGAGCTGGTTGCTCAACATGTTCATCAAGAACGGCGACTGATCGGCGACTGGGACGTCAGTAGCGTCGGGGCCATTTGGTCCTTACGCTTGTCGGGTGAATCAGCTTCGCCTCGGATACCTCTATGGGCTCGGAGCCTACGTGCTCTGGGGCTTCTTCCCGGCCTACTTCAAGCTGCTGCGGCCTTCCGGGCCCATGGAGATCCTGGCGCACCGCATCCTCTGGTCCTGCCTGTTCATGGTGATTGTGCTCACTGTCATCCGGCGCTGGTCGCAGATCGGTGCGCTGGTTCGCCGCCCGGCGACGCTCGCCGGGATCACCATCGCCGCCGTGCTGATCGGCCTGAACTGGGGAACCTATATCTGGGCGGTCAATGTCGATCGCGTGGTGGAAACCGCGCTCGGCTACTTCATCAACCCGCTCGTCGTGATCGTGCTCGGGGTGCTCGTGCTCGGGGAACGGCTGCGTTCCGGGCAGTGGGTGGCGGTCGGGGTCGGCACCATCGCGGTCGTGGTCCTCGCCGTCGACTACGGGCAGCCGCCATGGGTCGCGCTGATCCTCGCGGTGACCTTCGGCTTCTACGGGCTGACGAAGAAGCGCCTGAACCTGCCCGCCGCCGATGGACTTCTGGTCGAGTCGGCTGTCCTCGCGGTACCCGCAATGATCACTCTTGGGTTTTTGACAGCTGCCGGCGGCATGACCTTCGGCACCATCAGCCTCGGCCACACCCTGCTGATCGCCGCGTCCGGCGCGATCACCGCGGTGCCGCTGCTGTTCTTCGCCGGTGCGGCAAACCGGATCCCGCTCGTAAGCATCGGCATGCTCCAATACGTCGGGCCGACGATCCAGTTCATTCTCGGGGTGTACGCATTCCACGAGCCGATGCCGGTGGCGCGCTGGCTCGGTTTCGGGCTGGTGTGGCTGGCGCTGGCGGTGTTCACATGGGACGGATTCCGCCAGGCGAGGCGGGTGTCGCAGGCAGCGATGAGCGCGGCCTGATTGGCCGTTCGGTGGGCACACGGCAACGCTGGTGGCCCTTAGGATGAGCGGGTTCTTCACGTCCCCTCATCAAGGAACCCAAAATGTCGTTGAAAACACGGGGGTTCGCTGCCGCCTTGGCCGCTGCGCTCGCCGGTTTGCCAATCTCAGCCGCTGGCGCCGCTCAGAGCGCAGCTGTCGACATCGGCGTATTCCTACCCAACGCCCTGGTGAGCCCCGGCTCCGACGGCACCATCGTGCGCGTGCACGCCACCGCCTCCGAGGCCGTGACACTGCACAACTTCAAGCTCGAGGTCGACCTCTCGGATCTGGCCGGTGTCGCCACCGTAACCCCCGACTTCACGGGTCCTGGGCAGGAATGTGAGACCACCGCGACCTCGATCACCTGCGTCACCGACTCATTCACGATCTTCAGCCTCGGCTCAGCAAGCCTCACTCCGCCGCTGAAGGTCCGGCCAGCGTCGGGTGCGGCGCTTGGCGCGAACGGCACGTGGACCGCGACGATCTCGGCGGACGGTGTCGCGCCGGTGAGCACGGAGTCTCAGGTGTCCGTGGTCGAAGGGGTCGATCTCGGGGTACCGCCGGCACCGACCGGGCTCAAGGCCACACCCGGATCCCAGGTCGACATCCCGCTCGACATAAACAATGTTGGGCAGACGACGGCCGACGGTGCGGTTGTTTGGTTCGCCAGCGACTACCCGATCACCTTTGGGAAGCAGTACAGCAACTGCACCTACGCCGAGGGCCAGCTCCGCAGCTGCGCGTTCGATGAGCAGCTCACCCCCGGAGGAAGTTACACGACCTCCGAGCCGGTCCCGTTCAAGCTCCGGCCGGACACCGCTGCTCCCGGCAATGCGGCGTTCCAGATCCTGTGGCTCACCAAGGCAGACTTCGAGGTGCTGAAGCAGGGCTCCCGCCCGGCCTTCTTCGGACAGCCCGGCACGGGAGGCAAGCTCGCGCTCGTCGCCAAGCCAGAATTGCGCAGCGCCGCACAAACAGATATCAACCGCACCAACGACTCGATGACTGTCGAGGTGGAGGTCGAGGGCGACAACGACGCCGACCTGGCGGCGATCGGGGGCTCCGCCTCCGGCGCTGTCGGACATCTCGTCGCCATCAACGCGGGGCTGAGGAACCTTGGACCGGCGACCTTCGACGTCGGATCCGTGGGTGGCGGCGCCGGAGTCGTGGTCATCACTCTTCCGCCCGGGACCGGGCTGACCGAGATGCCGGCCGGTTGTTGGGCAATGAAGCGCCTTGGTGATGACGCACTCGCGGACACCGATCCGGACAATCTGCAGACCCGATTCCTCCAATGCAGAAACGAAGAATCGGTCTTCCTTGCCGGCACCGAGACGTTCTTCCCGCTCAAGTTGCGCATCGACCAGGTGATCGCTGGAGCGGCCGGCACCGTACAGGCACCAACCGAGAACTGCGAAGGCTGCCGGGAGGACAAGAACCCGGCCAACAACACGGCGAACATCGTGCTCAACGCCCCGGCTCTGCCGACGACCGGTGTCCAAACCGGACTGATAGCGGGCGCCGGTGTGCTGCTTGCCTTGGTGGGCGCCGCGGCGTTCGTGCTCGGCCGTCGCCGGACGCTCAAGTTCGTTGCGTAAAGCGAAGGGTATCCAAAGAATGTCGTTCAAAAAACGGGGGTTCGCCGCGATCGCGATCGCGGCGGCCTTCGCCGGCGCCGCCGTCGCGCCGGCGTCCGCCGCCCAGTCGTCCGCCCCGCAGCTCGCCGTCCACCTGCCGGATGTGCTTGTGACCCCGGACTCCGAGGGCAGGCAAGCAAACGTTGTCATCGCTTCAGCTGAGTCCTTTGTCGCGCACGATGTCACCGTCCAGGTCGACTCATCGGGACTCGCTGGCGTCGCCACCGTCACGCCGGTCTTTCCCAGGCAAGGTTGCTCTGCTTCCGGCGCGCTTTTTACGTGCCGGGGCACGGAGATCATCAGCGCACAGCTGTTTCTCCTGACGCCGAACCTGCTGGTCAAGCCGCTGCCAGGGGTGGCGCCCGGAGCCAGCGGGACCTGGAAGGTGACGATCTCGGCCGCCGGACTGCCGACGATCCACAGGGAGGCGACGGTCAGTGTGGTCGAGGGCATCGATCTCACGGCCCCAGTCTCTAAGCTGCGCATGGAAAGCACGCCGGGGGGTACCTTCACGCACTCGCTTGAAATCAGTAACTCAGGCGAGCGGGCAGTCGACGGCGTCGTGGCGTTCTTCTACCCGGACTTTGGCTTCACCTCCAAGCTGCAGTACAGCAACTGCACCTTCGTCGACGGCATGATGCGAACCTGCGTGTTCGACGAGCAGCTCGCGGCCGGAACAGGCTATGTGACGAGCGAGGCCGTCCCCTTCAGGTTCCGGGAGGACCTGGTGGCGCCGCGAAACCAAGTGCTGTCCGTCCAATGGATAACCGTGGCCGAGTTCGAAAAGCTGAAGAAACAGCTGGCCGATCTCGGCGGGGTGGGCTTCCTCGGACAGCCCGGCACCGGTGAAAGGCTGGCCCTGCAGGCCAAGGCGCAGGCCGGCGCGAGGGGGCAGCAGACCGACGTCAACATCGCCGACAACTGGTTCGACTTGTTGGTCGATATAAAGGGTGACAACGATGCCGACCTCGCCGCGATCGGCGGCTCGGGATCGAGCTCGGCAGGTCAGGTCATCACCCTCGAGCTGGGCGTCAAGAATCTCGGCCCGGCATCGCGCGACCAGGGAAGTAGCGATGACGGTGTCGGGGCGTTCACCTTTGCCCTGCCGCCCGGCTCCTCACTGACCGAGATGCCCGAGGAGTGCGCCGCCTGGCTCGGCATGCCCGCGGACGCCAATCGGGACCCGGTCAGGGAAAACTTGGCCGCCCGCTACGTGCGCTGCTTCAACCCCAAACCTGTCCTGCTCGCCGGTGATCAGGCGACCTTCCCATTCAAGCTGCGTATCGATCAGGTCATCCCGAGCGCCAAGGGCACCGTCGAGGTGCTCACGATCTGCCCATCTTGCCGCGAGGACAAGAACCCGGCCAACGACACCGCCGACGTCGTGCTCAACACCCCGGCTCCGGCCTTGCCGACGACCGGTGTCCAAACCGGATTGATCGCGGGCGTCGGTGTGCTGCTTGCCCTGGCGGGTGTGGCCGCGTTCGTCCTCGGGCGCCGGCGCAGGGTCGACGTCGTGGAATAGCGGAACTGATCGGCGGCCGTCGCTTAGGCGGCCGCCGACAACTAACGGTTGGCTTGCTGCAAGGCGGCAGGCGAGGTGGGTGTGGCAGGCCACGATGAGGTGGGCGAAATCAACCGTTCGGCGGATCATCTCCGGACCCACGGAGACGCCTTTGCCTCCTACGATGAGCGGGTCCTCCGCCCCCTCACCGAGGAATCGAGAATGTCGTTGATACCACGGGGGTTCGCCGCGATCGCCATCGCCGCGGTCTTTACCGGCGCCCTCACCCCACCGGCGTCCGCCGCCCAAACGGCCGCCCCGCAACTTTCAATCGAACCACCGAACCTGCGCGTCGGCTCGAGTAGCGCCGGGACAGCGGGGCAGATTTACGCCAGCAGCTCCGAGTCCGTACTTACGGCGTTCCGAGTCGAGATCGACGCCTCCGGCCTGGCGGGTGTCGCCGCGATCACCACGCAGGAGCCATGGCCCACGTGCGAGGCATCCGGAGCGTCAATCACCTGTCCGCATGTGTTCACCGACCTCGGCCCGGTGCCCAGGAGCCTGTTCGCGGTCAAAGTCAAACCCCTTGCAGGGGTTGAGCCCGGCGCGAGCGGCAAGTGGAAGGTGACCGTCTCGGCGGAGGGCCTGGCGCCGGTCAGCGCGGAGGCGACGGTCGAGGTGGCCGAGGCGGTCGACCTCGCCGTCCCCGCACCCGACAGGGTCGAGGTCTCGGCGGCGCCCGGGGCCGACGTCCCGCGCAAGCTCGAGATCAGCAATGTGAGTGAGCGGACCGTCGACGGCACCGTGGCGGTCTTCACCGGGGATCACGGGACTATTGCCGGCAAGCAGTACAGCAACTGCACCTTCCTCGATGACCACTTCACCGGCTGCATGTTCGATGAGCAGCTCGCCCCCGGGACCACCTATGTGACAAGCGAGGCCGTGGCCTTCAAGCTGCGGCCGGACAATCTCGCGCCCAGCCTTGAATGGGTCGACGTCAATTGGATGACCCACACGGAGTTCGACGAGCTGAGGCGGCAACGCATCGCCGCGGGACAACCGGACCGCTGGACTCAGCCGGGCGCCGGCGACCGGCTCCGCCTGGTGCCCAAGCCGCAGACGCTCGCGGCCAACACTGAGATCGATGTCAATCCCGCGAACAACTGGTTCCGGATCTGGATCGAGGTTGAAGGCAACAACGACGCTGACCTCTCGGCGATCGGTGGATCCGGCTCCGCCGCCGCGGGTCAGGTCACCATGGTCAGCTTCGGCCTCAAGAACAACGGTCCGGCGACCATAGACGGTGACAGCGTTGGCGGCCCCATCGGGTCGGTGGACCTTGCCCTTCCGCCGGGCAGCTCCCTGGCGGAGATGCCGGAGTCCTGCGGCGCCAGACTGCTGGTCGGCGACGAGCTCGTGGGCGACCCAAACCGCCGCAACCTGGCGGCGCGGCACATCCGGTGCGACGGCAACAGCACACCGTTCCGGGCGAGCACCGAACAGGTCTTCCAGGTCAAGCTGCGCATCGATGAGTTCATCGCCGGCGCCAAGGGCACCGTCGCCGTCGCGACCAGTGGCTGCGACACCTGCTGGGAGGACGACAACCCCGCCAACAACACGGCGGAGGTCGTGCTCAACGGGCCGCCGCCATCCACCCCGCCTGCCGCGCTGCCGACGACCGGTGTCCAAGTTGGACTTGTCGCCGGAGCGGGTGTGCTGCTTGCGGTGATCGGTGTCGGGGCGTTCGTGCTCGGGCGCCGGCGCCGGGTCGACGTCGGCGAGTAGAAGGAACGATCGGCGGCCGCCGCTCAGGCGGCCGCCGATAGCTGTATCGTGGGCTGCTGCAAGGCGCGCGCCAGCTCGCGAGCGGTCCGGCTGAGCCGGTCGCGCAGCAGCGGCGCCTGCTTCATCAGATCGGCGGCGGGCAGGGCGCACGCCACCACATAGCGCTGATGCAGCTCACCTGTCCCGATCACGGTCATGCTGGCACAGGCGACCCCGGGCTTGAACTGCCCGATCTCGACCTGCATGCCGCGCCTTAGACCCGCCGCGATGTCGGCCTCAAGGGCCGCGGGTGAGCGGATCGTCGCCTGGGTGAAGGCGCGCATGCCCTGCTCGCGCAGGTACTGGGCGCGCTGGCGCGGTTCGAGCGTGGCGAGCAGGCCCTTGCCGAGCGCGGTGGCGTGGGCGCCGTCGTCGAAGCCTGGCACAAGCTCCTCCAGGTACGGCGACTTCGGCCCCTCCGCCACGGCGGTGATCGCTATCCGGCCGTTGAGGAAACTGGCGAGGTAGTGGCTGTAGCCGGTCTCCGCGGCGGACCGCCGCAGCACCTCGCCGACCTCGGCCGGGCCCCGCATCGCGGTGACCAGCTCGCGGAAGCGGTCGGCGACCGCCAACCCGAGCATGTAGCCACCGTCGTCACGACGCAGGACATATCCGGTGTGGGCTAGCGTCCGCAACATGCGGTACGCCGCGGCGACGGTGATGTCGCACCGCCGCGCTATCTGCTTAGTGGTCAATCCGTACGGTGACTCACCCACCACTTCTAGCACTCGCAATGCCCTTGCCACGCTGCTGACCAGGTCTGATGGCGGAACAGCGGATTCTCTCACCAGCACCTCCCGCTCGCAGTCGTCCTACACCATATGCAAATGCAAGTTGGAGGAGAAGGGGCTGAAAACCCGACTAGCTAGTCCGGTCGGCGATGACGTCGCACAGCGACTCGAGGGAGATGCGGGCCGCGCCCGCGGGCAGGATCTGAAGCTGCTTGCGCGCCTGTTCCGCGTACCCCCGAACGGTTTCCCGCGCCCGCTTGAGCGCGCTGCTTTCGCGCAGCAGCTCCAGCGCCTCGGCGTGCACGGCATCATCCGTTACCGGCCCGTCGGAGAGGATCTCGCGCAGCCGCACCGAGCCGGAGTCGGCGTCCTGGCTGGACAGTGCATACAGGACCGGGAGCGTGGCGATGCCCTCGCGCAGGTCGGTCCCGGGGGTCTTGCCGGAGTCGGCGGAGTCGCTGGCGATGTCGAGCAGGTCGTCGCTGAGCTGGAACGCGAGGCCGAGGGTCTCCGCATAGGTGGCAAGCGCGTCGGTCACCTCGGGCCGGCAGCCGGAGAACATGCCGCCGAACCGGGCGCACGTCGCGATCAGCGAGGCGGTCTTGTCGGCGAGCACCTTGAGGTGGTGGTTGACCGGGTCGGCGTCGCGCGGCCCGACGGTCTCGGCGATCTGCCCGCGGACCAGCCGCGCGAAGGTCTGCGCCTGGATGCGCACGGCTTCGGTACCCAGTCCCGCCGCTATTTCGGCCGCGCGCGCGAACAGGTAGTCGCCCACGAGGATGGCCAGCGAGTTGCCCCAGCGGGCGTTGGCGCTCTCCGCCCCGCGCCGCACTTCGGCCTCGTCCATCACGTCGTCGTGGTAGAGCGTGGCCAGGTGGGTCAGCTCCAGCACGGTCGCCGCGTCGACAAGCTTGGGGTTGGTCGGGTCGCCGAAGTGGGAGCAGACCGCGACCAGCATCGGCCGGAAACGCTTGCCGCCGGCCACCATCAGGTGCTGCGCCGCCTCGGTCACGAACGGGTCGGCGGTCTCGGCCGCCTCCCGGAGCCGGGTTTCGACGGCGGCGAGGGACCGCGTGACAGACTCCTCCAGCGCAGGATCCATTCGGACCCCCGCGATCCGGGCGCTGGGTGAATGCACGCGCCCCACACTACCTAACGAAGTTGGCGGCTTTGTCGGCAATATCAAGGATGACGTTCGGCGCGACGCCGAGCACCAGCGTGACGAATGTGCCGACGCCCAGGACGACGCTGGTCAGCGCGCCGGGGATGGAGACGCTCGGTGTGGTCTCGCCCGGCTCGGAAAGCCACATCATCACGACAACCCGCAGGTAGGGGAAGGCGAGCACGATGCTGGTGATCACACCGAAGATGACCAGCCAGGTCTGACCGCCGTCGATGGCCGCACCGAACACCGCAAACTTGGCGATGAAGCCGCTGGTCAGCGGAATCCCGGCGAACGCGAGAAGAAGGAAGGTGAAGACCCCGGCGAAAAGCGGCGAGCGCCGGCCGAGTCCGGCCCATCGCGACAGATGCGTTGCCTCACCGTCGGCGTCGCGGACCAGTGACACGACCGCGAACGCGGCGATGACCGTGAAGCCGTACGCCACAAGGTAGAACAGCACGCTCGAAATGCCTTCGCTGCCGCCGCCGAGCAGACCCACCAGCAGGTACCCGGCGTTGGCGATGGACGAGTACGCGAGCAGCCGCTTGAGGTCGGTCTGGGTCACCGCGAAGATCGCGCCGACCAGCATGGTCAGCACCGCCACCGCCCCGATCACCGGGGTGAAGTCCCACTTGGCACCGTCGAAGCCGACGTAGAGGACGCGCAGCAGCCCACCGAACGCCGCCGTCTTGGTGCACGCCGCCATGAACCCGGTCACCGGGGTCGGCGCGCCCTGGTACACGTCCGGCGTCCACACATGGAACGGCGCCGCCGCCACCTTGAACAGCAGGCCGATCGCCAGCATCGCCAGGCCGATCAGCATCAGGGCGAGGTTTTCCGGGCCGGCGATGACGGCGTCGTGGATGGCGCGGAAGTCGACCGCCTTCGCGAAGCCATAGATCATGGCCACACCGAACAGGAAGAACGCCGAGGCATACGCGCCGAGGAGGAAGTACTTGAGCGCCGCCTCCTGCGACAGCAGGCGCTTGCGCCGCGCCAGCGCGCACATCAGGTACAGCGGGAGCGAGAAAACCTCAAGCGCCACAAACATTGTCAGCAGGTCGTTGGCGGAGACGAACAGCAGCATGCCGGCGAGGGAGAACAGCGCCAGCGGGTACGCCTCGGTGCTGCCGCTCTCGGTGGCGGTCAGCTCGCGGTCGCGCTCGGAGCCGACCGTGACCGCCGCCTGCGGGACGAACGGACCACCGCGCTCGAGCGACCGCTCGCCGAACATCAGCAGCGCCACGAAGCCCAGCACCAGCAGCGTGCCCTGCAGGAAGAGCGCCACGTTGTCGATGACGATGGCCCCGCCCGCGGTCGCGGCGTTGCGCACGGTCACCTCTCCGGCCCGCAGCGCCACGAAGACCATTGCCGCGACGATCGCCGCCAGCGACAGCACCAGCTGCACGACGTTGCGCGACTTCCGGGGGACGAACGCCTCGGCGAGCACCCCGATGCACGCCATCCCGAACAGGATGAGCATCGGCGCGAGCGCCGAGTAGTCGATGCCGGGTAGCTTCAGTTGATCCATCGTCATTTACCTGCTTCTACGGACGTGACGTGGGTGAGCGTGCGCTCCACCGCGGGATTGATCACATCGAGGACCGGCTTGGGGTAGAACCCGAGCGCAATGATCAGCGCCACCAGCGGGGCGACGACCACCATCTCCCGGGTGGTCAGGTCACGCTTCATGGCGTCCACACCGGACAGTGCCGGGTTCAGCGTGCCCTGCGTGGTGCGCTGCACCATCCACAGCACATATCCCGCGGCGAAGATGATGCCGGCCGTGCCGATCACCGCGACGGTGATGTTGGTCTGGAAGACACCGATCAGGACCAGGAACTCGCTGACGAAAGGCGCCAGGCCGGGCAGGGCCAGCGACGCCAGACCGGCGAACAGGAAGATACCGGCGAGCAGCGGCACCATCTTGCCCGCGCCGCCGAAGTCGGTGACCAGGGTGCTGCCCCGGCGGTACACGAACATCCCGACGACGAGGAAGAGCAGTCCGGTCGCGAGGCCGTGGTTCACCATGTACAGCACCGCGCCGCTGCCGGCCTGCAGGGTGAACGCGAAGATGCCGATGCCGATGAAGCCGAAGTGGGCGATGGAGGTGTAGCTGACGAGCCGCTTCAGGTCGTTCTGGCCCACCGCGAGCAGTGCCGCGTAGATGATGCCCACCAGCGACAGCGCGATGGCGAAGGGCGCGAAGTACTTCGACGCCTCCGGGAACAGCGGCAGGCAGTAGCGCAGGATGCCGAACGTCCCGACCTTGTCCATCACGCCGACCAGCAGCGCCGCCGTGCCCGCCGGTGCCGCGCCGCCCGCGTCGGGCAGCCACGTGTGGAACGGGAAGAACGGAGCCTTGATCGCGAAGGCGATGAAGAAGCCGAGGAACAGCCAGCGTTCCGTGCCGGTGGCGAAGTCCGCGTTGACCAGCACCTGCCAGTCGAACGTCTTGCCGCCCGCCACCCACAGGCCGACCACGGCGGCGAGCATGAACAAGCCGCCGACCAGCGAGTAGAGGAAGAACTTGACCGCCGCGTACTGCCGTTGCTTGGCCGGGACGTCGTTGCCGAACGACCCGATCAGGAAGTACATCGGGACCAGCATCACCTCGAAGAAGAGGTAGAACAGCAGCACGTCGGCGGCGGCGAAGACGCCGATCATCGTGCCCTCAAGGGCGAGGATGAGAGCGAAGTAGGCCGGGACGCTGCGCCGGGATTTCTCCGCGTCGTGCCAGCTTGCAAGGATCACAAGGGGTACCAGCAAAGCCACCAGAACCAGCATGACAAGAGCGATGCCATCCGCCGCGAAGGTGAAGCTCGCGTTCCACGCCGGGATCCACGTGTAGGACTCGCGCATCTGCAGCTCGCCGTTGGCCGGGTCGAAGGCGAACCAGGCGGCGACCGCCACGGCAAGCACAGCAAGCGACCAGAACAAGGCGATGATCTTCGCCAGCTTCGGTTCCCGCCGCGGCACGAACGCCACGATCAGGGCTCCGAGCAGCGGAGACAGCGTCAGTATCGTCAGGTAGTTCATCCGAGCCTCACTGCGAGGAGAGCACCGAGCACGAGCACACCGCCGGCGAGTATTGACATGGCGTAGGAGCGCACGAATCCGGTTTGGAGCCGGCGCAACCTGCCCGAGCCTCCCCCGACGAGCGCGGCCAACCCGTTGACCAGACCGTCCACGCCCTTGGAGTCCACATAGACCAGTGCGCGGGTGAGCCAGTTGCCGGGCTTTTCGAAGACCACCTCGTTGAAGGCGTCCGTGTAAAGGTTGTTGCGGGCGGCGGTCACGACCGGCCCGGCGGGCTGCTCCTCAAGCGCTGTGCCGCGCCGGAACAGCATCCAGGCGAATCCGGCGCCGAGGACGGTGAAGACAATGCCGAGCACGTTGATGAGCCAGTGCGGCATGACCGAGTGCGGCGCCTCGGCGGGCTCGACCCCGGCGAAGACCGGGGTGAGCCAGTCGACCACGCTCGTGGCCATCAGCGCGCCCGCGACGACCGAGCCGATCGCCAGCAGGATCAGCGGGATCGTCATGATTGCCGGGGACTCGTGCGGGTGCTGGCCCTCGGTCCACCGCTTGGGGCCGTGGAAGGTCAGCACGAACAGCCGGGTCATGTAGAAGGCGGTCAGGCCCGCACCCAGCAGCGCCGCGCCGCCGAACAGCCACGAGGTCCAGTCGCCGCGCTCGAACGCGGCCGCGATGATCGGCTCCTTGGTGAAGTACCCGCTCAGCGGCGGGATACCGATGATCGCCAGCCAGCCCATCATGAACGTGAGCCATGTGATCTTCATGTAGCCGGACAGCGCACCGAAGCGCCGGATGTCGACCTGATCCTTCATGCCGTGCATGACCGAGCCGGCCCCGAGGAACATGTTCGCCTTGAAGAAGCCGTGCGCCAGCAGGTGGATGATGGCCAGCGCGTAGGCGGCCCCGCCCAGTCCGACACCGAGGAACATGTAGCCGATCTGGGAGACCGTCGACCAGGCGAGCACCCGCTTGATGTCGTCCTTTGCCGCGCCGATGATGCAGCCGATGAGCAGCGTGACCGCGCCGACGCTCACCACGACCGTCTGCAGCGTGGCGTTCGCCGAGAAGATCGGGTTGGACCGGGCGATCAGATACACGCCCGCGGTCACCATCGTCGCGGCATGGATCAGGGCCGAAACCGGGGTCGGGCCCTCCATCGCGTCGGGCAACCAGGCCTGCAGCGGGAACTGGCCCGACTTGCCGCACGCGCCCAGCAGGAGCAGCAGGCCCAGCACCAGGACGGTGCCCGACGCCAGCGTGCCGACCCCCTCGAAGACCTGCGTGTAGTTGACCGTGCCGAGTTGGGCGAACATCAGGAAGATGGCGATGGCCAGGCCGGCGTCGCCGACCCGGTTCATGATGAACGCCTTCTTGCCCGCGGTCGCCGCGGAAGGCCGGTTGTACCAGAAGGCGATCAGCAGGTACGACGCCAGCCCGACGCCCTCCCAGCCGAGGTAGAGCATGACGTAGTTGTTGCCCAGCACCAGCAGCAGCATCGCCGCCAGGAACAGGTTGAAGTACCCGAAGAAGGTCCGCCGCTTCTCGTCGTGCGCCATGTACCCCACGGCGTAGAGGTGGATCAGCGAACCCACGCCCGTGATCAGCAGGACGAAGACCGCCGACAGCGGGTCGAACATCAACCCGAAGTCGACCTGGAGGGTACCGACCGGGATGAAGCTCCAAAGGCTCTGCTCGACCAGCTTCTCCTCGCGGCCCGCGAGCTCGATGAAGGCGATCAGTCCGATCACGAACGAGGCGGCCGGGGCGAGTACGCCGAGCCAGTGCCCCCACCTGTCGGCACGCCGCCCGAGCAACAGCAGGATGGCCGCGCTGGCGAGCGGGAGCGCGATCAGCAGCCAAAGTGACGAAAGCATTGGCGATCCTTTAGTACTTCAGCAGGTTCGCGTCGTCGACGCTCGCCGAGCGCCGAGTCCGGAAGATCAACATGATGATTGCCAACCCGATCACGACCTCCGCCGCGGCCACCACCATGGCGAAGAACGCCATGATCTGGCCGTCGAGCGAGCCGTTGATCCGGCTGAAGGTGACCAATGCGAGGTTGGCCGCGTTGAGCATCAGCTCGACACACATGAACAGCACGATGGCGTTGCGCCGGATCAGCACCCCGACCGCGCCGATGGTGAAAAGCACAGCGGCCAGTACGACGTACCACATTGGGGTCATGGGATTATCGCCCTTCCGTGTGCTTGTTGGCCTTCTCGGCGGCGGTGAGTTCGCGAGTCGGCAGGATCGGCGAGATGCTTCGTTGCGAAGGGCTGCCGTCGGGCAGCTTCGCCGGGGTGGCGACCGAGTCGGAGCCGGCGAACACGCCCGGGCCCGCCTTGGGGCCGGGGTAGTTGCCGGGCAGGAAGCGCTCGCGCATCCTTACCGCCTGACCCTTGCGCTCATCCTTGCGCCGCTCCACATGCGCGAGGATCATCGCGCCGACCGCCGCCGTGATCAGCAGGGCGCTGGTGACCTCGAACGCGAAGACGTACTTCGTGAAGATCAGCGAGGCCAGCCCTTGCACGTTGCCGTTGGCGTTGGCCTGCTCCAGCCCGACGACCGGAATGTCCCGGGTGGCCTGGTGCACGCCGGTGCCGAGCAGGCCGGCAAGGCCCACCCCGAGCGCGATCGCCACAACCTTCTGCCCCCGCAACGTTTCGATCACCGAATCGGAGGCGTCGCGGCCAACCAGCATGAGCACGAACAGGAACAGCATCATGATGGCGCCGGTGTAGACGATGATCTGCACCATGCCGATGAACGGTCCGGCCTGGACGATGTAGAACACGCCCAGGCTCAGCATGGTCAGCACCAGCCACAGCGCGGAGTGCACGGCGTTGCGCGCCATCACCATGCCGAGCGCACCGATCACCGCGATCGGCGCCAGCAGGAAGAAGGTAACCGCCTCGCCGGTCGAAACAGCATTCACGATTTCGTCTCCGCTCCCGCAGAGGTTCCGGGGTTGGTCAGGGCACCCAGGTAGTAGTCCTTCTCGTTGTCACCCAGGCGCATGCCGTGCGGCGGCTGCTCCATTCCCGGAAGCAGCGGTGCCAGCAGCATCTCCTTGGTGAAGATGAGGTCCTTGCGGTTGTCCCGGGCCAGCTCGTACTCGTTGCTCATGGTCAGCGAACGGGTCGGGCAGGCCTCGATGCACAGGCCGCAGAAGATGCACCGGGCGTAGTTGATCTGATAGACGGTGGCGTACCGCTCGCCCGGGGAGTACCGCTGCTCCTCGGTGTTGTCGCCGCCCTCGACGTAGATGGCGTCGGCCGGGCACGCCCACGCGCACAGCTCGCAGCCGATGCACTTCTCCAGCCCGTCGGGGTGACGGTTGAGGATGTGGCGGCCGTGATAGCGCGGCGCGGTCGGATCCGGTACCTCCGGATATTTGGTCGTGACCGTGGGCTTGAACATGTGCGCGAAGGTCACGCCGAAGCCCTTGATTCCATCAAGCATCGTCAAACCGTCTCTCTGTCCGCCGTGATGCGCTTGGCGCGCGGGCTCACTGGGACTTGAAGATCAAGCGGGGGTACCGGGAAGCTGCCCTCCGGTCGCGAAGCGACCTGCTCTTCGAGCGTTTGCTTGGGCGGCTCCTTCTTGGTCGGCCACACCGCCACCGCCAGAACGAGCACCACGATGATGGCACCGGCCCAGATCACCACCTGCCAGAACGACATGTTCGGGTTCTCGTTCTGCCACGTCCGCACGCCGGCCAGGACCAGGATCCACACCAGGTTGGCCGGGATCAGCACCTTCCAGCCGAAGCGCATGAACTGGTCGTAGCGCAGCCGGGGCAGCGTGCCGCGCAGCCACACGAAGACGAACAGCGCGAGCAGCAGCTTGACGGTGAACCACGCCAGCGGCCACCAGCCCTCGTTGACCCACGGGCCAAGCTGGGTGAGCGGCCACGGTGCCCGCCAACCGCCGAGGAACAGCGTGGTGGCAAGGGCCGAGACCGTCACCATGTTGATGTATTCGGCGAGGAAGAACAGCGCGAACTTCAGCGACGAGTACTCCGTGTGGAAGCCACCGACCAGTTCCGACTCCGCCTCGGGCAGGTCGAAGGGCGCCCGGTTGGTCTCACCCACCGCCGAGATGCAGTAGATGACGAAGCTGGGCAACAGGTAGATGAACCAGCGCGACTCCTGCGCATTGACGATCTCGGAGGTGCTCATCGTGCCCGCGACGATGAAGATCGCCACGATCGACAGGCCCATCGCGACCTCGTACGAGATCATCTGGGCGCTGGAGCGCAGACCGCCCAGCAGCGGGTAGGTCGAGCCCGACGCCCATCCACTCAGGACGATGCCGTAGATGCCAAGGCCCGAGCAGGCCAGCACCAGCAGCACCGCCACCGGGATGTCGGTCAGCTGCAACGGGGTCCGCTCGCCGAAGATCGACACGAACGGCCCGAACGGGATGATCGCGAACGCGGTGAAGGCGCAGATCGTCGAGATCACCGGTGCCAGGAAGAACACCACGCGGTCCGCCTTGAGCGGCATGATGTCTTCCTTGAACGCCAGCTTGAGACCGTCGGCAAGGGACTGGAGCAAACCGAAGGGGCCGTTGCGGTTCGGGCCCGGGCGCACCTGCATGCGCGCGACGACACGCCGCTCGTACCAGATGGTGAACAGCGTCATCACCACCAGGAACACAAACACGGCAACGACTTTGATCAGGACGATCCACCAGACGTCCTTGCCGAAGTCGGCGAGCGTCGGATTCATCGCGACACCTTCACCTTCGCAGCGGGCCCGAGCGTGCGGCGCACCGTCGATCCGGGCGAGTTGGTGGGCAGCCAGACCACCTCGTCGGGCATCTCGGTCAGCAGCGCGGGCAGCGAGATCGAACCGCGGTCGGTGCTCACCGTGACCTGGTCGCCGTCGGCGACGCCCATCGCCGCGGCCCGGCCCTTGGACAGGCGGATCACCGGCGGGCGGGCCGTACCGGAGAGCACCTCGTCGCCGTCGAGCAGGCTGCCGAGATCGATCAGGTGCGGCCACGTCGCCAGCACCGCCTCGCCCGGTTCAAGCGAGGCCGGTGCCCCGCCGGAAACCGTGGGCGGCAACGCCTGCGACGGCTGGCCCGCGGGCAGCGAACCCAGCTCGCGGCGCACCGCGAGCACATCACCCGTGCCGAGCGAGACGCCTAGCTCCGCGGCGAGCGCGTCGAGCACCCGCGCATCGGGCAGGGTCGCGCCGGTGTTCGGGGTGTCAAGCGACTGCTCGAACGTGCGCAGGCGACCCTCCCAGTTCACATAGGACCCGGCCTTCTCGGCGATGGCCGCGACCGGGAAGACCACGTCCGCGCGGCGCGACACCGCCGACATTCGCAGCTCCAGGCTCACCAGGAAGCCGACCGCGTCCAGGGCCTGCTCGGCCAGCTGCGGGTCGCTCAGGTCGGCCGGGTCGACCCCGGCGACAACGAGCGCACCGATCCTGCCGCCCGCGGCGGCCTCCAGCATGGTGTCGGTGTCACGGCCGGGCAGGCTCGTCAGGTGCCCGGCGTCAAGACCCCAGGCGGCGGCGAAATCGGCCCGCGCGGCGGCGTCGCCCACCGAGCGGCCACCGGGTAGCACGTTCGGCAGGCAGCCGGCGTCGACCGCACCCCGATCGCCGGCCCGGCGCGGCACCCAGGCCAGCCGGCTCTGGAAGCGCGAGGCGAGCGCCGCGGCGGCGGAAAGTCCACCCGGCACTGTCGCCAGCCGCTCGCCCACGATCACGATGGTGTCGCCGCCGGTGTCACTGCCCAGCTCCAGCGAGGCGAGCGCCGCCGGCTCCCCACCGGGAGCCACCGTGATCAGCGTGGCGTTGAGCTTGTCCAGGCCCCGCGTGGTGAACGGAGCGACCGCGGTCACCTTGAGCTTGCGGTTCTTGACCGCCTTGCGCAGGCGCAGGAACAGGATCGGGCACTCCTCCTCGGGCTCGATCCCGACCAGCACCACGTGCTTGGCCTTCTCGACGTCCACATAGGACACGCCGGTCTCGTACGCGGCAAGGAAATCCGTCTCCTCCGCCGACAGCGGGCGCGACCGGAAGTCGATGTCATTGGTACGCAACACGACCCGCGCGAACTTCGCATACGCGTAAGCGTCCTCGACCGTCAGCCGCCCACCGGTGAGCACACCCACCCCGAAGGCGCCGTCACGGGCGGCACGCAACCCTTGCGCCGCAACGGAAAGCGCCTCGGTCCAGCTCGCCGGGCGAAGCTCGCCGTTCTCCCGCACCAGCGGCGTGGTCAGCCGGTCGAACGCGGTCGCGTAGCGGAAGCCCCAGCGGCCCTTGTCGCAGTTCCACTCCTCGTTCACCTGCGGGTCCTCGCCCGCCAGGCGGCGCATCACCTTGCCCCGGCGGTGGTCGGTGCGCTGGGCGCAACCGGCCGCGCAGTGCTCACACATGCTCGGCGAGGACACCAGGTCGAAAGGCCTTGCGCGGAAACGGTACTGCGCGCCGGTCAGGG
>DASUXL010000089.1:0-10062 GCA_036377915.1 Candidatus Limnocylindrales bacterium | reverse complement strand
GAACCGGCCGACGTCGTCACCCTCCCGGGTGACCGCCCGCAGGCCGGGATGCTGGGCGACAAGGCGGGTCGCGGACTCCAGGTCGCGCACCACGACGACGTCGCGCAGAGTGTGCGTCAGCGCCGGCCGCAGCCGGTCGTCGCAACGCACCACGTCGAGGGCCCATGTGGCGTCGGGCGGCAGCGCGACCTCCAGGCGGGACTGCGGCTGGCCACTGCCGACGATCAGCGACGCCCGCCCCGCGTCGGAGATGCGCAGGAAGCGCATGGCCTCCGCCGCCTCGTCCACCCCGGCGATCGCCACGGCGTCGGCGAGCCCGCCGAGCGCGGCTGCCAGCGCCGCCTCGTACCCGTTGGAGACAGAAAGCATCGAGGCGAGGCTGCCCAACAGTCCCGGCACCTCACCGGTGCGCGCAAGCAGCGCACCCGCCCCGTCCTTGCGTTGCAGCCCAAGGGAAAGCGCGTCCTCGCGCGCCTTCCACCCGGTCGCCTCCTTCTCGGCGGTCCGCTCCGCGGCGGTCAGGCGGCGCAGCTCGGCGTTGGCCGCCTCCAGCGCCTCGACCGCCCGTGCGTGGGCGTCGTCAAGCTCGGCATTGTCCCTGTCCGCCTCGGAGGTCTGCTCGGAGACCGCGTCAACCTGCTCCTGCGCGACCCCGGCGCGGGCCGCGGCGTCGGCGTGCGCGGTGACCAGGCGCTCGATCTCCTCGGCGGCCGTTGCCACGCGGGCGCCCGCGGCGCTGACCTGCCCGGTCAGCTTGGCCAGGCCCTCTCGCCGGTCGGCGATCGCCTTGGTGGCAAGGACAAGTTGCTTCTCCGCACCGGCGAGCTGGCGCTCCTGCTCCTGCCGGTGCTCCACCGCCTCCTGCAGGCGGGTCTGGTCCGCGGCGAGGGCGGCGCGCAGGCCCGTCTCCTCCTCGCGGACCCGCTGGGCCTGCTCCTCCAGCTCCTTCGGGTCGCGGCCGGGCCGCTCGTCCGCCTCGACCGCGCTCAGGTGGCGCTGGCGCTCGGTGGCGAGCTGGACGGTGGAACGGAACCGCTCCTGCAGGGCGGACAGCTTGTACCAAAGATCCTGCGCGGCGGACAGCGCCGGAGCGTCGGCGGCATGCTCCGCCTCAAGCTCGGCCAGCCGCTCGCTGATCTGCTCGAACTCCGCCTCGACGTGGGCCCGCCGGTCCCGCACCGCCGTCTCGTCGGCGATCTCCTTGTCCAGCGTGACCCGCAGGGTGTGCAGGTCGTCAGCGAGCAGCCGCAGCCGGGCATCGCGCAGGTTGGACTGGATCACCGCGGCGCGCCGGGCCACCTCGGCCTGCTTGCCCAGCGGCTTGAGCTGGCGGCGCAGCTCGGCGGTCAGGTCCGTGATCCGGTTGAGGTTGGCCTGCATCGCGTCAAGCTTGCGCAGCGCCTTTTCCTTGCGCTTGCGGTGCTTGAGCACGCCCGCGGCCTCTTCGATGAAGGCGCGGCGGTCCTCGGGCTTGGCGTGCAGGACGGCGTCGAGCTGGCCCTGGCCGACGATGACGTGCATCTCGCGGCCTATGCCCGAGTCGCTCAGCAACTCCTGAATGTCCAATAGCCGACACTGGTCGCCGTTGATCTCGTACTCGCTCTCGCCGGAGCGGAACATCCGGCGTGTGATCGACACCTCGGAGTAGTCGATGGGCAGCGCGCCGTCGGCGTTGTCAATGGTCAGCGTGACCTCGGCCCGGCCCAGCGGCGCCCGCCCGGCCGTGCCCGCGAAGATGACGTCCTCCATCTTGCCGCCGCGCAGCGCCTTGGCGCCCTGCTCACCCAGGACCCAGGAAATGGCGTCGACCACGTTGGACTTGCCCGAGCCGTTGGGACCGACCACGCAGGTGATCCCCGGTTCAAGCTTCATCGTCGTCGTCGAGGCGAAGGACTTGAAACCCTTCACCGTCAGGCTTTTGAGGTACACGGAACTCCGGTTCACTCGGCTATTCGTTGGCTTGTCAGCCGGCAGGGGTGCCGGGGCTTTATTGCCGCAATCTACCCGGCGCAAACCGAAGGCAAAAAGAAGCGCGCCGCCACGGCAGTGGAGGCGCGCGAATAGGTCAGGTGCGCTGAGTCTGATTCCAGACTATTTAGTTAGGTCAGAGCCGGCTCAGGGAGGCGGAGCAAGTCGTCCACCTCGGCGGCTGCCGCCGCCAGCCGGTCATTGTCCGCCCTGAGGCGGGTGACCTCGAACTCGAGTGCCCGCACCGTGGCACGCAACTTGGTGACCTCGTCGAGCAACCGCCGATCAGGTGCAGTCGCGACGTGGCCATAGAGGGCCTTCGCCATATCTTCTCCTTTTGAAGCGCAGCTGGAATGTCCCAGCAAACGCGCGCCCATGTGTCTCGCACTCCCGAACCTGCTGGGACCACCTTGACCTGTGGCACTACAGACACGGTCGGGCGCGACTGGCGACGAGTCCATCCTCCGCCGATACGCCCGTAACGTCAAGTTGCCGGGCTGCACCTACACCATTAGCGTCACCAGCGTGCCCGGCAAACACAGACCCCGAGGTGGCCCAGGCAGAAGCATGTTACTGCACGTCCTCGGCCTGGGAGCCGGCCTTCTGAGCCTGCTTGTTGGCGCTGTTGTCGCTATGGAGGCCGGTTCGGCACAGCCGTCACAGGACGTGACAACAGACACATTGGCCACCGCTTTACCACCAACATTGTCCACCCCGTCGCCCGGGTTCGCTGGACTTTTGCCAAGCTCACAGCCCACACCGTCGAGCGCGCCCTCCTCCAGGCCCCCGCCGACCTCGGCCGCGCCGGCGCCGCCACCGGCCACCAGGGACCGGATCACCACGATGGAGGACGAGGTCACCAACCTGATCAACAAGGAGCGGAGCAAGAACGGGTGCGGGGCCGTCGGGACGGACGAGCGGATGCGCAAGGCCGGCCGGGCACACAGCGCGGACATGGCCAAGAACGACTACTTCAGCCACACGGGGCTGGACGGAAGCTCCTTTGTGGACCGGTTGGAACGGGCGGGGTACCCGCGCAACGGCGCCGCCGGTGAGAACATCGCCTACGGGTACGGGACGGCACAGGCCGTGGTCACCGGCTGGATGAACAGCGAGGGACACCGCCGCAACATCCTCAACTGCTCGGCCAAGTCGACCGGGGTCGGGCTCGCATACCGGGGAGACCGGCCGTACTGGACACAACTGTTCGGACGGATATAAACCCGACACTTCTTACACTTATCGGGCCGCTCGATCGTTAAACCGGACGTGACCCCACTGCTCTCGCTGCACCAGCACCCGCTTACCCATCCCGAGGCCTGGAGCACCATCGAGGCCGTTGGCGTGGGCGCGACAGTGCTGCTCAACATCGATGCCGGGCCGGGCAGTGGCCTCGACCCCACCTGGACCACGGCGACCCAACGGCTCGTCCGCGCCGGGGTCGGCATGCTCGGCTATGTCGACCTCGCCTTCGGTGCCAGAGCGATCGAACATGTGCGATCCGAATTGGGGCGCTGGGCGGGGTACCCCATAAGAGGCATTTTCTTTGATCAAGCCCCAACCAGTCCATACTCGATCGGACCTGTGGCGGTCGCGGTGCGAGCCGCGCGCCGGATCGGGTTCGACACGCTGCTGGTCAACCCCGGACGCCCGGCCGACTCGATCTATCGCGGCCTGGGCGCCGTGCTGTGCACCTTCGAGGGCACCTGGGAGGAGTACTCGCACGGCACGCAGGATGGGGTCCGCCCCGGCGACGCCCACCTGGTCTATGAGGTACCGGTGGAGCGCATCGCCGCCGCCCACGAGCTGATGCGCGGCCGGGGTGCAAGGTTCGGGCTGGCGACGTCGGAGGCGTCGCTGCACGCGGTGCCCGTGTGAAAGCAGCCGTCCTGGCGGTGGTGGTCCTGTTCCTGGGTTCCGGCTGCGCCCCGCAGGCCCGGTGGTACGAGGCGCAGCCCACGCCCAGCCCGAAAGAGCTGAACTGGGAGATCGACGTGATGGTCCGCGATCCGCTGACCACGACCGCCGCCGACGTCGTCGACCTGCACCGCGAGTCCAAGCGGGTGGTCTGCCGGCTCGGCCGGATCCGCCCGTCCGATCCGGACGCCGCCCGGCCCACCGCCGACGCGCTGCTGGACCGGCTGAAACTGTGCCGGGACAAGGGTTTCGACGCGGTCGCGTTCACCGCCCCGACGGATGCGCTCAAGCGCGAGGCGGCCGCGCTGCGCCTGCCCGTGCTTGAACTACCGCTGGCACTTCGGACAGAAGAATGATGACCTGTTCATGAACGCCGAGCGCTTGATCGGCGTGCCGCATCGCGGGCAGGGCTCACCCTCGCGGCCGTAGGCGTTCAACCCCCGGTCGAAGTAGCCGGACTCGCCATTGACGTTGACGTACAGGGCATCGAAGCTCGTCCCGCCCTCGACGATCGCCTCGCGCAGCACTTCTTTGACGTAGTCGAGCAGCCGCTGCGCCGCCTGGCGGGACAGTCTGTCGCTGGCCCTGTCGCCCCGGATCCGGGCCCGCCACAGCGCCTCGTCGGCGTAGATGTTGCCCACCCCGGAGATCAGCTTCTGGTCGAGCAGTGCCCGCTTGACGGCGGTCCGCTTGGCGCGCAAGGCGGCCACGAACTCCTTGTCCACAAAGGAGTCCTCCAGCGGGTCCTTGGCGATATGTTCGATCTCCATGGGGAGGTCGGCCCCGCCGATCGAGACCGCCAGCCCGCCGAAGGTCCGCTGATCCACGAACCGGAGCTGTGGCCCTTTGTCGGAGAAATCAAACCGAATGTGCAAATGTTTCTCATCGGGTGCGGTGCTCGGCTGTACCAACAGCTGACCCGACATGCCCAGATGGCCGACGATCGCGTCGCCGCTGTCGAGCGGCAGCCACAGAAACTTGCCCCGCCGGCGCGTGGCGGTGATCGTCCGCCCGACGACAAGGCCGGCGAAATCCCTCGCACCCGCGATGTGGCGGCGGATCGAACGCGGGTGGCTGATCTCGACGGCGGAGATCGTGCGGCCCACGACCCAGCGGTCAAGACCCGCCCGGACCGTCTCCACCTCCGGCAACTCTGGCATCGCTCAACCTTATAAGGCGTTGGGGCCCTAGGCGGAGCGGGTGACCCGCCCACCGCTGACGATCACCACGCCGCCCGGCTCGTCGCACCGGACCCGCAGCGTCAACTCCTCGACCCGTTCCACGTCCGCCGAAAACTCGACCCACTGATCCGCGGTCGCGAGGGCGGCGTCTAGTTCGCGACGACAGTGGCTCATCACAGGCATGGTCGCGCTGCTTGCAATCACCGCCTCGACCAACCTCATCCCTGTCGTCGACCGGACTGTCCGTGGTCATGGTGTTCGACAACGTCGGCGCGACCGGTTCACCGGCCTGGTGATCGGCTTGTGGTGCCTGTACTCCGCGCTGGGCGGGTTCGTCTACGGCGGCGACCTGTCTCGCACCCTCTCCCCGCTCAAGCTGATCGCCGTTCTCGGCCTGCTGACCATCCCGCTCGGCCTGCCCGCCGGGCGCAGTGGTGGTGGCTCACCCCTCGCCCTGATCCCGGCGGAAGCCTCTGCGCGCCGTCGCTGCCGTCCACTGTGGATGTTTGTTCGCAATGGGTACCGACGGGGCTCGCGGCGAGGCAATGGGCTAGACGGCACCGCTCTCACCATCGCCACGGGCGCTCCGGTTTCCGGCGCGTTCATCGACACCTTCGGCCGCGCCACTACCGTATCGGGGCCATAATTGTATATACTTACATTTCTCGATGTATTGCCTTGCTAGCTTCCACCGTCCAACAGAACGGAGACGCCATGGGCAGAACTAGCCTGCGGGTGAATCTTCAAGCAGTCCTAGTGGCGCTTTTGTCGGCCGCGCTGCTGCTTCTCCCAGCTGCCACACCCCCCGCCTCTGCGGTTTGGACCCCGCCGCCCGGGGTAACCTGGACACAAGGGTTTGGCACAATCCTCTCAAATTACTCAGCCAGCGCTCCCGGGTATCGCTGTAGTCGAAAGTCCTGTGCGGTGACACAGGGCGACGGCAACTTGGTTATCTATAAGTGCACGCTATTGAACCGAACCTGGTGCGAAGCCGCATTCTATGTCGGACTCTGGCCGGCACTGTGGGCAACAAACACCGCAACCGGCGGCGCCACCGACTTCGTTTGGGTCTTCGCTGACTTGATGCTCTACCACGGTTCGCAGCTTGTATGGGCAGATGACAATGTGTCACAGGCTGTCTGCTGTCTGATACTTCAAGACGATGGGAACTTTGTGCTCTATGGACTCTACGGAGCAGTTCTCTGGTCATCAGGCACCAACTGGTAAGGATTGATTAATCTGGATCCTCTGCGATGGTGGGGTACAGGGCATTGTCCCCCGCTCGACGAGTGATTCTGACGCCTGGCCGAGCACGCTACGGCCAGGCGCTATTCGAGCAGGTCCGCCAACTATCGAGTTCGGTCGACGAGCTCAAGCGTCCGCTCGATCTACTAGCTAGATGGTGAAGGGCCACACCGTAATCATGTGAGAGCCGAACCAGAGGCCGAAGGCAGCCCACAGGGCGAGAATCACGGCAGCGGTGCGGGTCGATGCGGTGCCGAGGGCACGGGCCAGCGGCACGCAGGCGACGAGCAGCACGGGCACGAGCAGGCGCGGCTTTGAATGCCAGTACCCGGCCTGGCCCACCACCAGAACCAGTGAGATGACACCGAAGACGAGCAGTGGCGGCCAAAGGCGCTGCGTGCTGGCGACCGCGACCAGCGCCACCGCCCCAATGATCATCCAGGCGGTGACCATCTCCACCACACCGGTCCCACCGCGCAGCGTGTTCAGCAGGAAAGTGCTGACCGACGAGCCGTAGTCGAAGGTGCTCCCCCAACCCGCCGTCTGCACCTTGAACCACGCATCCCACTCCCCCACCCGCCAACCCACCCAGGCCAGGAACGCAGGCGTGGCAAGCAGGGCAAGCCCGGCGCCGGTCACACCCGCCGCCCGTTCCCGCCCGGTCGACGTGCGCCAGGCGAGCAGCACGGCCACGGCCAAAGCGATCGCCACCGCCATGCCGGTCGGCCGGGTCAACGCGGCCGCGACCCCGCCCACCCCGGCCAGCGCCCAGGCCCGCCGGTGCGCGGCAAGCAGGGTCAGAACGACCAGCGCCAGGAAAAGCGGCTCGGTGTAGCCCATCGTCAACACCACCGACATGGGCTGGGCGCACACCAGCACGGCGAGAGCGTAACCGACCCGGCGAGACCACAAAGCCGTCCCGAGCAGGTAAATGCCGACGCCCGCCACGATCCCGGCCAGCGTCGCCACCGAAAGCGAAGCAGCCTGTGGGGGTACCCCCAAGAGGTTAAAAAATCTGATCAGCCCTGGGAACAATGGGAAAAACGCGAAGCCGTTGCCGACCCGCGTCCCCTCGGCGTTGTACGTGTAGCCATCGGGATAACCCTCGACCGCCACATTGATGAACCATCCGCCGTCCCAGATCAGCAGGCGCGCGGCGAGCGTGCCGTCCGGCGCCATCCACTGCATCAGCAACAGCTGGATGACGCGCAACAGCGACACCATGATCGCGGCGAGCAGGACGCCGGAGACGCCGCCCGCCCGTTGCCAAAGACCGTCCGGCGCGCGGCCCGGCGAGGCCGGCGACGGCGCCTGCGGCGGAGTCTCGGTCAGCACGCGATTATTCTTGCGCTTCTGGGTGTTCCGTATCCACAACGCGGTTGGACAGCACCCGCCAAGCCTCCTCGGCCGCCTTCTGCTCGGCCTCCTTCTTGGACCGCCCGGGCGTGCCACCGAAACGCTCGTCGCCGATCACCGCCCACGCGGTAAAGGTCTTGGCGTGGTCGGGGCCCTTCTCGGTGATGTCGTAGTCGGGCACACCCCAGCCGTGCGCGGCGGTCAGCTCCTGCAGGCTTGTCTTCCAATCCAGGCCGGCGCCGCGCCGGGCCGACTCGGCCATCAGCGGATCGAACAGCTTGCGGATCACCTCGGTGACGACCTCGATGCCGTGCTCGAGGTAGACCGCGCCCAGCAGGGCCTCGAAAGTGTCGGCGAGGATCGAGTCCTTGTCCCGGCCGCCGGTCAGCTCCTCGCCCCGGCCGAGCAGCAGGTGCGCGCCCACCCCTTTGGTCCCGAGGGAACGCGCCACCCCGGCCAGTGCGCGCGCGTTGACCAGGCTCGCGCGGAGGCGGGCGAGACCACCCTCGGGCATCTCGGGATGGTTGTCGTAGAGCGCAGCAGTGATCACCAAGCCGAGCACCGCGTCGCCGAGGAACTCCAGGCGCTCGTTGGTGGGCAAGCCACCGTTCTCGTACGCGTAAGACCGGTGCGTCAAAGCCCGCACAAGCAACTCAGGGTCGAGACCCACACCCAAAGCATCGGTCAAGTCGTCTGATCTAGGCACCGCTACCACCCCTTACGTCCGGGTAAGGGGTGGCGGGAGGGACGTCGATTGCACCACCGCGATGGGTGGCTCGTCAGACGGCGAGAATTTGGCGGCCGTTGTACGTACCGCAAACGCCGCAAGCGGCATGGGGCAGCTTCGGCGACTTGCACTGCGGGCACGGCTGGGTCTGCACCGCGGAGGCCTTCCACTGTGCCCGACGGTGACGGGTGTTGCTGCGCGACATTTTTCGCTTCGGGACAGCCACGGTTCTACTCCTCGGTGGTGTTCTTGAGTTTGCCCAACGCCGCCCAGCGCGGGTCGACCTGCTCGTGGGTGTGGCCCTCGGGCAGCTCGTCCCAGCGCACCCCGCATTCGGGGCACAGCCCTGGGCAGTCCGGCCGGCACAGCGGGTTGATCGGCAATGCCAGCACCACCGCGTCGCGCAGCGCCGGCTCCAGGTCGATCAGATCGCCCTGCATCCGGCCGACTTCATCTTCGTCGGTGGTCTCATCCGTGGTGCTGTTCTCATAGGCGAACAGCTCCAGGATCGGTACGGCCAATTCCTCGTGGAGTTCGGCGAGACAGCGGCCGCACTCGCCCTCCAGCGGAGCCGATACGGTCCCGGAAACGAGCACGCCCTCCGACACCGACTCCAGCCTCAAATCGAGGTCGAGGTCGGCGCCCTGCGGCACGCCGATCATCTCCACGCCGAGGTTCGCCGGCGCCGGAACGGTCCGATTGAGGGTGCGCATCGCGCCCGGACGCCGCGGGAGGTCCCTGGTGTCAAGGACCAAAGGCGCCCGAGGATCGAGGTGCTTCATCGAGTGTTCTGGCATGGCGAAACTCCGGCCGGAAAAGGCCGACGAAGAAGATTACCTGAGGCAGAGCTCATTCGTCGAATCGGGAAGGTGATCAATTAGAAGGGCAGGGGGCGCTCGTCCTGTTCCGGGATGAACGACCCGATCTCCCTCAGTGCGTGCATCTTGTCCCGGCCGCGTTCGATCGAGGCTAGCGCCCGCGTGAGGAACTGCTCGAAGTTGGCAAGCGCCGTGTCTACATACTCATCTACCTCGTCGCGCAGCCGCTGCGCCTCCGCCCTCGCTTCACCGATGATACGGGCGCCCTCATGCTCGGCCGACACGGTGATCTCATTCACCGACACCAGCCGGGCGTGTTCCTGCTCACCTTCCTGGATGATCCGCTCCGCCTCACGCCGCCCCGCATCGAGGATCTTGTCGCGCTCCTCCAGCAGGGCACCGGCGCGGCGCAGCTCAGCGGGAAGCTCGGCACGAAGTTGATCAAGCATGCCGATCACTTCACCACGATCGACCATGCAGTTGCGCGACATTGGCACATTACGCGCGGCCTCAACGAGGGCGATGAGGTCGTCGATACGGTCGAGCGGATCCACCGGTCACTCCTTGATTACGGGTTGGCACCGCTATACATGATGCCTCGGCGAAGTTACTTCGTGTGGACGGCGCGCACGCCATCCGTTCAGCCAGCCCGTGTGTTCCGAAGTTTCTCCGCGAGTCGCCGTTCGACGAACTCCGGCACGTAGGTGGATACGTCCCCGCCCCACTTGGCGACCTCTTTGACAAGGCTCGAGGAGATGAACGAATAGATCGGGTTAGTCGGCATGAACAGGGTCTCCACCCCGGAGAGATGGATGTTCATCTGTGCCATCTGCAGCTCGTAGTCGAAGTC
>DASUXL010000088.1:0-12428 GCA_036377915.1 Candidatus Limnocylindrales bacterium | reverse complement strand
GACGTGATGGCGGTGCTGGTGGACCTCGCCGCTGACGTGGCCGCCGATGAGGCGATCGTCGAGCTTGGCGTGTTCGAGGGCAAGACCGCGCTGTACATGGCGTGGGGAGCCCAGCAGGGTCACGGCGCTTGCCTCTGGGGTGTAGATATCTGGGATCTGCCCGGTGGCGTCTACGGGCCGCCGTTCAATCAGCCAGAGACCCGCGAACGTGCCCGCCGTAACGTGGAGGAGCTGGGCTTCGCCGACCAGGTGACGCTGGTTCGCGGATTCGCGCTGGAGCAGGCGCAGCGGTGGGAGGGTCCGCCGATCGGGCTGCTGTTCCTCGACGACGACCACTCCCGCGAAGCGGTCCTCGCGAACGTCGAGGCGTGGACGCCGCACCTGGCCGACGGTGCGGTGCTCGCCTTCGACGACTACGACCACCCGGACTGGCCCGGCGTGGCCGAGGCGGTCGACGAGCTGGTCGCCGCCGGCACCCTGGAGCCAGCCACCATCCACCACAACCGGCTTGCCGTGACACGGATGGAGCAGGCTTATGGCTGAGCTACTCACCATTGTCCCGACCCGTTCCCGACCCGGGAACGTCGAGCGGGTCATCAAGGCGTGGTGGGACACCGACGCGTTCGCGGTGGCCGATCTGCTGGTCGCCTACGACGCCGACGACCCACGGAGGGCCGAGTACGCCGCGGTGATCGCGGCTGCGCCGGCGGGCGTGCGCGGCATGGAGCTGCCTACCTGGCTGCCGATGGTGCACAAGCTCGACGTGGCTGCCCGCGAGAACGCCGGCCGGCACTGGGCGCTCGGGTTCGCGGGCGACGACCATCTGCCGAGGACGATCAACTGGGCACGCACGTACCTGGACCAGCTGCGCGACCTCGGAACCGGCATCGTCTACGGCGACGACGGCTATCAGGGCGCCAACTGTCCCACTCAGTGGGCGATGACAGCGGACATCGTGCGGGCGCTCGGCCGGATGGTCCCGGCTCCCGTCGAGCACATGTACAGCGATGTGTCCCTACTGGACCTCGGCCGGGCCGCCGAGTGCATCCGGTATCTGCCGGACGTGCTGATCGAGCACATGCACCCGATCGTCCGCAAGGCCGACAACGATGAGCAGTACAAGCGGGTGAACTCCCGCGACCAGTTCCGCCGCGACCGGCTCATCCACAAGCAGTGGATCAGGTCCGGTCTGCCGAATGACGCAGCCGCGGTCCGTGCTCTACGCGAGGAGTCACACGACGATGCCTGAGATCATGATCGCCATCCGGCCGGGAACCGTCTACATCGACGGCCGGCGGCGGATGGTCCGGAAGGGCCGCACCACTGCCCACTCGACGCACCCGATTGTCGTCAACCATCCGCGCATGTGGGCGCCCATTCAGGTCGACTACCCGGCGCAGGATGACGACGCCGATCTGGTCGAGGTGTCGACATTCGGATCATCCGATCCAGAGTTCCTGTCGACGACCCCGACGCTGGAGACGGCGACAATCAATCCGGTCGAGGCGACGACAGCGGAGCCGACACCTGAGCCCAAGCCTGCCGACGTCCGGGCGTGGGCGCGCGAGGAGGGAATCGAGGTTTCGGCCAGCGGCAAGGTGGCCGCGGATGTCGTAGAGCGGTACAAGGCCGCGCATGCCTGAGCTGCCCGAGGGCGCGCTGGAGTGTCGCCAGCGCGCCGAGCTGCTGCTCACCTCCGAGCACCCCGAGGCGCCGGCACGGGCGACCGCGTGGGCGCTGCTGGCTGTCGCCGCCGAGCTGGCCGAGATCCGGCGCGAGCTGAAGCGACGCAACTGATGGCACGGCCTCGGATGAACGTCACCGTCGAGGGCCTCGACGAGCTGAAGGCGAAACTGGCGCAGATGCCGGAGAAGATCCGCACCGGTGCGGAGGCCGCGGTCCGGGACGAGACCGAGGAGGTCGCCGACGACATGCGCGCCTTCGCCCCGGTCGCCACCGGCGAGCTAAAGGACTCCATCCAGGCGGAAGTCGACGGGCTGAGCGGCGCCGCCGCCGCGACCGCGCGGCACGCCACCTTCGTGGAGCACGGCACCAGCGACACACCGGAGCAGCCGTTCGCGCTGCCGGCCGCCGAGCAGTCCCGGCAGCGGTTCGGCGACCGGATGCGTGAGGCGGTCGGCGGCGAGTTGAAGGACCTCACCTCGTGACCATGCCCGCCTACCGGTCGCCGGTCCACCCGGTGCAGGTGGCGCTGTACGAGCGGCTTACCGACGACCCGTCGTTGAGCGCGCTCGTCACCGGCGTGTTCGACCAGGTGCCGGAGGGCCAGCCGCACCCGTACGTCCGCATCGGCGACCAGCTGTCCATCGGCGACAACGACCACTCCGGGTACGGGCGGCAGATCACCTCCACCATCCATGTCTGGACAAGAAGCCGCGGCAACGCCGAAGGACAGGCGATCGCGGCCCGGATCGCGGAGCTGCTCAACGAGCAGGAACGCGAGCTGGATGTGGACGGGCACCGGGTTGTCTCGTGCCGGCTGGAGTACGACCAGGCGCTGCCCGACCCCGACCCGCAGATTCGCCACCACGTGGTCCGTTTCCGCATCACCACCACGCAGATTGAGGAGTAGCAATGTCCGGACAGAACGCCTTCGGCACCCAGTTCAAGCGTGGTGATGGCGCCACGCCCACGGAGGCATTCACGACCATCGCGAACGTCACCAGCATCTCCGGCCCGGCCCGGTCGCGGGAGACCATCGACGTCACCAACCACGGCAGCCCCGACGCCTACATGGAGTTCGTCGGTGGGCTGAAGGACGGTGGCGAGGTCAGCCTGGAGATCAACTACGACCCGTCAGAGTCCAGCCACGACCTGGACGACGACTTCGACGACGCCGAGCCGCGAAACTACCAGATCGTCATCCTGCCCGAAACCGCCGACGAGCACACGTGGGACTTCGCCGGCATCCTCACCGAGCTGTCGGACGAGTTTCCGTACGACGACAAGATGGGCCGCTCGATGACAGTGAAGATCAGCGGCAAGCCGATCCTGACCGCGACGGGGACCTGACATGGCGCTGCTGTCGAAGAAGGACATCCTTGCCGCGGACGACATCCGGCACGAGGACGTCCCGGTGCCGGAGTGGGGCGGCACCGTGCGGGTGCGCGGTCTCACCGGCGCGCAACGGTCACTGATCGAGGCCACTATGGTGGCCGCCAAGGGCCAGGCCGTGACCGTGCGAGTGGACGCGTTCCAGACCCTCCGGGAGCGGCTCGTCGCCGCGTGCCTGGTCGACGAGGACGGCAAGCGGCTGTTCACCGACGTCGAGGTGAAGCAGCTCGGCGAGAAGTCCGGCGACGTACTGACGCGCCTGTTCAACAAGGCGCAGGAGCTGTCGGGCATGGATCAGGCCGCCGTGGAGAACATGGCGGGAAACTCCGAAGCCGCCCCGAGCGGCGGTTCCGGTTCCGACTAGCCGCCGAGCTTGGTTGCACGGTATCCGAGCTAGACGCACGGATCTCCGGCTACGAGCTGACCGAGTGGATGGCCTACGAGAAGATCGCAGGCCCACTCGGTCCACGTAGGTCGGACTATCACGCGGCGCTGATCGCCGCAACGATCATGAACTCGCAGCGGGGCAAGCGCGGCAAGCGGTTCCAGATCAAGGACTTCATGCCCGACTGGGACGACAAGCGCGGCGAGCGGCAATCACCCGACCAGCACCTGGCGGCGATCAAGGCGATCACCCGCCAGCTGAGCGGTGCCGTGCCCGACAACGAGGGAGGTGACATCGATGGCGACCCTGGAGGATCTCGTCGTCCGAGTCGGCGCCGACGTCGATGACGCCGAGGACGCGGTCGGTGGGCTGTCGGGGGCCATCGACCGGCACTTTGCCGCGATCACCGCAGCGGGTGTCGCGGCTGGTGCTGGCCTGGAGGCGTTCGCGCGCAACATGGCTCCGCTGAATGAGGCCAACTCGCGGCTGGCCGCGATGACCGGCGAGTCCGAGCAGGCGATGCGCGACCTGGCGCTGGAGACCAGCAACGTCGGGTTCCCGCTCGCGGAAGTTCAGGAGCTGATGGAGACCGGCTCCCAGCGGGGCCTGGAAGGCGCCGACGCCCTTCAGCGGTACGCGAACTTCTGGGACATGGTGGGTGACGCCACCGGCGAGTCGGCCACCGCTCTGGGCCAGGCTGGCACCGCGCTGGCCGCGGTGGGTATCGAGGCCGGCAACGAGGCCGAGGCGGTCAACGCACTCGGGTTCATCACCGAGAACACCACCGGCTCGGTGGGCGACTTCCTCAGCTTCCTGGAGCGCACCGGCCCGGAGCTGCGCTCGATGGGCGTCGACGTCAACGCCGCCGCGGCGATCCTCGGCGTCATGGAGCAGGAACTCGGCATGACCGGCCGCACGGCCCGGTCCGAATTCCGCTCCGCCGTGGCCGAGTCCGAAGGCGACATGTCCAAGCTGCTGGACATCCTCGGCATCTCCGAGACCCAGTTCGCCTCCTTCCGCGGCCAGGTCGACCAGACATCCGGCGTGCTGGAGCGCAACGCAGCCATCAATGACGAGTCGTTCACACCGTTGCAGCGGCTCACGCATCAGGCCGAGGAGCTGATGTTCAACTACGGCGGGCTCGCCGACGCGGCTGGCGCGGTCGCGATACCGATGATGGCCATCGGCCCGCTCGCCTCCGGTGCCTCGATGGCCATCCGCGGCGTGAGCGCAGCGGCCACCGCGATGCACCTCGGCAGCGCCGTGGCGTGGCTGGGCAGCATGGGCCGGGCTGCGGTGGTGGCCGGCACCAACATGGCCCGGGCCGCCGGAATGTTCATCGCCAACGCCGCCAGGATGGCCGCCTCGATGGCGGTCACCGCCGCGCGGGTGGTGGCGATGTGGGTGCTGATGGCTATCCAGTCGCTGATCCAGGCCGCCCGCATGGCGATCGCCTGGCTCATCGCCATGGGTCCGATCGGGCTGGTCATCGCCGCCGTCGTTGCCATCGTCGCGCTGATCATCCTGAACTGGGAGAAGGTGGTGGCGTTCCTGGTCGCCGCGTGGGAGTTCATCAAGGCCGCCTTCCAGGCCGCGATCGACTTCATCGTCGGGCTGGTGACCGCCTGGATCAAGCTGTACATCGCGATCTGGACCGGCCTGTGGAGCATCGTCAGGAACGCGGTCACCGCGGCATGGAACTTCATCGTCGGCCGCATCGAGAAGGCCGTCGACAACATCCGCGGCTGGATCGACCGGATCGTCGGCTTCGTGCGGGGGCTGCCGGGCCGGATCACCTCCGCCGCCTCGGGAATGTGGGACGGCATCAAGAACGCCTTTCGCGCGGCCGTGAACTGGCTCATCGGCAAGTGGAACGGCCTGTCGTTCAGCGTGCCCTCGGTGTCGTTCCTCGGCATGACCGTCGGCGGATTCACACTGTCCACACCAAACATTCCGATGCTCGCCAAGGGCGGCATCGTCACCGGACCGACGCTGGCCATGCTCGGCGAGGGCGGCCACGACGAGGCGGTCATCCCGCTACCGCGCGGCATGCGCGGCATGGGCGGCGGGCGCGGCATCGGCGCCGACGACCTGCGGCTACCCGGCACCGGCCTCGACCGGCTCGCCCTGGTGTGGCTTCAGCAGCTGCTGCGCGACAACAACCTGCAGCTGGTCGGCTGACCATGGCCCGCCATCACGCGACCGTCGAGCTTCGCTGGGACGACCAATGGAACGACGTCACCGGCGCCGCGCTCGACGCGGCCCCGATATTCGTAGGCCGCGGGCAGTCCGCCGAAGGCGACCAGGCGCAGCCCGGCATCGCTTCGTTCTCGCTGGAGACCCGCGACGGCACGTACGCCTGGCGCAACCCGACCTCGCCCACCTACGGCAAGCTACGCCGCGGCACCCTGTGCCGAATCTACGACGGCACGCCACCGACTCCGGGCGACGACAACTCCAGCCTGTCCAACACCACCAGCCACGTCGCGCCGTCGCTGGTCTCGCCAACGAACCAGGGGCTGCTGGTATGCGCCTGGGCCAACCCGAACCCGGCCGGCACCTACACGCTGCCGGTGGGCATGACCGCCGCCACCGCGCTGTTGAGCAACGCCCGCTCCGCCTTTCGCGCGGCCTACCAGGCCATCGCGGCGACCGGCGCCACCGGTACCCGCACCGCCACGGCCTCCGCGTCGCAGTCGTTCGTAGCGGCCAGCGTCATCGTCAACGGCGACAACCTGGTCGTGGAGCACACCGCCAGCGCCAGTGCCGCCAACCCGCTGACGACCGACTCAGACACGCAGCCCGGCTGGTGGGCGATCGTCCACACCCACTACGCGTGGGACAGCAACCGCGGCGACGACCAGATCCCCGACTTCCCGTTCGACGACACCGGTGGCTGGATCCAACTCGCCGACACCGGAACACTCGTGGTCAACGACGCCGACGCCACAAACATCCGCATGAAGGCGTGGGCCAAGCAGATCCGGGTAAGTGGCGCGTGCGAGATCCGGGTGTTCGGCCGCGACCTCGACCTCGGCGGCAGCGGGCTCTTTGGCAGCCCACTGTCAAGCCTGGTGGTCGTCTCCGGCGTCGACCCGTACTACCCGAAGACGCACACCCGCGTTACCAAGCTGCCCGCGATCCGCGACGTGTCCGGCAACAAGCGGGTCGTCCCGGTTGTCACCGCGGGCGCACTCAAGGAAATCGACCGGGCCCGCGCGCCGATCCGGTCAGCGATCTACCGGACCACCATGGCGGCTGAGTTTGACAGCGTCCGGGTGGCGTACTGGCCATGCGAAGACGGGTCGGGCTCAACTCAGCTCGCCTCCGCCGTCCCCGGCGTCGAGCCCATGACCGCGTTTCTGGACCAGCTCAACCTCAGCTCCTACACCGGCTTCTTCGGCTCGGCCGCGCTGCCCACCACCAAGGTCGGCAGCGTCGCCGCACGCGGCCGCGTGCCCCACTACACCGGAGGCACCTACTACCGGGGCCTGTTTGCCGTACCCGCGGCCGGCATCACCGACACCGCGCAGCTGCTGTCGCTGTACTGCACCGGCGGCACCATCGACCGCGTAAAGATTCAGTACGCGACCACCGGCGACCTACAGCTGCGGGTATTCGACTCCGACGGCAACCTCCTCGACGAGTCCTCGGTCATCGACTTCAACGTGGACGGAACCCAGTTCCTCCTCAGCATCGAGATGGTGCAGAACGGCTCCAACGTCGACCGGCTGATGTTCGTGCGGAAGGTCGGCCTCGACGGTTCCGTAGAGCCCGGCGCGGGTAGCTCCGGCACCTTCGCCGGCCTCACCATCGGCCGGGTGTGGCACATCGACGTCGCCGGCGGCTCCTCCGCCGGCCTGTCGTTCGGCCATCAGATGATCGGCAACAGCCAGCGGCTGGTGTTCAACATCGACCGCGCGCTCGCCGGCTGGGCCTTCGAGCGTGCATCCGACCGCATCCGTCGACTGTGCCGCGAGAACAACGTCCAATGCGAAATCATCGGCGACCGCGAGCAGGACGTACGGATGGGTCCCGAGGGCAGCAACAGCTTCGGCGGGCACCTGCGCGAGTGCGCCGCCAGCGGCGGCGGGATCCTGTTCGAGCCGAAGCAGTTCTACGGCATCGCGTACCGGACTCTCGGGAGCCTGTACAACCAGGAACCGGCCGCCACCTACACCTACGGCGATCGCGGAGAGATACCCCCACCGGTGGAGCCGCTTCCCGACGACCTGCTGACCAACAACGTCGTCACCGCGTCCCGGTCCGGCGGGTCGTCGGCGACCGCGGCCAAGCTCACGGGCGAACTGTCCGTGGAGGAGCTGGGCGAGCAGGAAGCCAGCTTCCCAGTGAACGCACCGGACCATGCGCTGCCCGACCACGCCATGTGGCGGCTGCACCTGGGCACCACGCCAGGCGACCGCTTCCCGAACCTAAGCCTGGACATCGACGCGCTCGCGCTGGCCGGTAAGACCGCGCTGATCCAGGCGACCGATCTGCTCGACGTCGGCTCCAGAGTGGTCGTTGACGGCATGGCCGATGCCGAGGACTTCGCACCAGAGGACCTGACTCAGCTGGCCCTCGGGTTCAGCGAGGAAATCAGAATGCAGCGGCGTACGATCGCGCTGAACACGGTGCCCGAGGCGCCATACCACGTTGCCGAGGTGGCGCACGCCGAGTACGGCATCATCCAGTCCGACTCCGCAGTCACCGCCGAGGCGCTCGACACCACCGAGACCGGTATCAATATCACCTGCGGCGCCGGGCCGGACTGGGATCATGAGGCCAACTTCGACGTCATCATCGGCGGGGAGCGCATGACCGTCACGGCGGTTGCCGCGATGGCCGGGACGTTCCCGAACCGCACCACGACCCTGACGGTCATCCGCAGCGTGAACGGGATCGTCAAGTCCCACGCGACCGGCGCCCGGGTCGAAACCTTCCACAAGTCGTCCATCGGGCTGTAGGAGGCCACTATGTCGAGCGCGGGTCAGCTCCTGATCGCCGGCCGCATCCCGGGCGAGCGCATACAGACCACGGTTATCACCGCGGACTCCGCCACGTTCACGACGACTGAGATCGTGGTGGCTACTGGCACCGCCGCGCCGCTGGTCGCCGGTCGCATCTACATGGTGGTGTTCGACGCCGGCTTCCAGACCACCGTGGACGGCATCCTGCGGGTGATGATCCGGGAGGACAACCTGGCCGGTACGTCGATCCAAATTCGTGACTTCTTCATCGACAACACCGGTACCGCCAGCGCGGCCCGGGTGGAGGTCGAGTTCGAGGCGCAGGCCACCGGCAACAAGGTGTTCGTGGCGACCGGCGACATGCTCTCTGGCGGCGGCACCGCCAACCTCAATGCCTCCGGCACCCTTCCGAGTTACCTGTACGTCGACTACGTCAGGGGGTAACCGATGCCGACATATCAAAGCGTCGGACTACCCTCCAAGGCAGACCAGGCGCTGGCCGCGAGGGTCGAGGCGCTGGAAACGGGAAGGACGCCCGATGCCGACCTACGCACAGCTTGAAGCCGAGTCCTGGTGGGGCAGGGAGATCGTCACGCCGGAGCTGGACTGGCTCGGTGACGAGCTGTGCCGACGCACCGGCCGGCCCCGGGTCGCCGCCGGCAGCAAGGGCGACAACGTCCACCTACGCGGCGCGCACCGGTCGCAGGAGTGGATTCTCAACTCCCGCTGGTGCACCAACCGGACCTACACGGTCCAGCCCGGTCTGACCGCCGCGCAGCTGCGCCACATCGCCGGTTTCGACTTCACCCCGGGCTCCGCCACGGCGATGATCGCCCAGTGCAAGCGTCTCATGGCAGCGATCCGGGGCGGCGACCTTGAGGACGTGCGCGAGTTCTACGGCAACGTCGACGGGGACCAGGTCGTCGACGGCTGGGACAACCTACGCAACCGGGCAGCCACATCGGACAGCACTCACCTGTGGCACTGGCACCTGTCGATAGACCGGCGGAAGCTGCGCGACACCAAGCTGATGGAGCGCATCGCCATGATCGCGCTGGGAGACGAGGAGGACGAAATGCCCTATCGAAACTGGCCGGCCGAGGACCGGCGGGCGCTGGCCCGGGACGTGGTCGACGAGTGGTTCCGCCGGGAGATCCCCCGCCCGTGGGACGCCGACGACCCGACCCAGCGCGCTGACCTGTTCCTGGGCTGGTTCCGGACCGACCTGGTCCGCACCCGGCAGGCGGTCGCCGAGCTACGCGGGGAACTGGCCGGACTGACCACTCTGGTGGCGAACCTGGCCGGCGGCATCGACGCGCCGCTGTCCGCCGACCAGTTCGCCCAGCTGCTCGACGCCATCCGGCAGGCCGCCCGCGAACCCGGCGAGCAGCTCGCCGCCGCGCTCGCCGCCGCAGCGGAGGCGGTCACCCGCGACGACGGCGACGGGTAGGGAACGTGGGTGCGCAGCAGCCAGCTTCCGCCGGTCGTGCGGGACCTCGCGTTCCTGACGACCGGGCTCGGAGTCTTCGTGTGGGAGGCGCTCCACGGCGCGAGGCCCGTGCCGATGGGGTTCGCGACGCTGCTGGCGTTGGGGCCGGCGGTAGTCGCGGCCTACTGGTCTCGCTCTGCGGCACCTACCCGGGACAGTGGGCCTTCGGTGTCGCCGGGGCCATCCTCGCCTTCGTCATCGCCGCCACCACTGCCGTCCGCTGCTGGGGGTGAGCCGTGACGTTCCTGCAACCAGGGCCCCGCCGGTGGCGGGGTGTGGCGCTGATCCTGCCGTTCGTCCTGGTGGTCGTTGGCCTGGTCCTGTACGTCAACAGGGTCCAGCAACAGTCCGAGCGCCAATGGTGCGAGCTACTAACCACATTGGACGAGACGTACCAGGCGGGGCCACCGCCCGAGACGGACCGGGGGCGCCGGATTGTCGTCGCGATTCACCAGCTCCGCCAAGACTTCGCCTGCTAAGGAGATCACCATGAAGAGGTTTTCTAAGCTGATCGGCTCCGTGCTCGGTGGCGTCACCTCCGCCGGGGTGGCCGCCGTGCTGTCCGCGTTCGGGGTGGAGGTGACCCCAGCCGTGGCCGCCGCCATCGCGGTGCTGCTGGCCGCGCTCGGCACCTACCTGGCCCCGGCCAACCGGGAAGCCTGAGGCAGCCGTGAAGGCGTGGCCCCGGCGCAAGCACTGCGTCATCCCCGGCCACGGCATGGCCTGCGCCCTCGTCTACGAACGCGGCCCGGGCCAGGCCCGCTACCCACGCACCACCGAGAAGCGGCTCGCGCTGCGCTATGAGGAGCTGGCCGGCTGAACCAGTCGCCCCGCAACGAACGCCCCCGGCACACGCCGGGGGCGTTTCGTCGTGCCCGGTTACTCCGGCGGCCGGTTGTACCGGTCCAGAGTGGCCTTGCCGGTCGAGGCGTCCTGGAAGATCAGCTCCCACGGACCGGTGTTGATCTCCATCTGTCGACCGAACCCGACCCACTTGCCGGCCATGCGGCGCCCGGTTGGCTCGGCGAGCATCTGGATCGCGCCGTGGTAGCGGGCGCCGCGGTAGAAGCCGCCCGCTGTGGTCTGCTCGACCCACGTGCCGGTGACGACGTTGCCGTCCACGCTGAGGTCCATGGTCAGCGGCGAGTCGTTGGAGCCCGGGAGCGAGCGGACGGTCAGCCGGTCGCCGTGCTGGAGCACCACCACGTAGTGCCGGCCGCTGAACGTGGCGTCCCGTTCCGAGCTGTAGTACTGGTACGTCGACAGCCAGACGCCGGAGTAGTTGCCGTGCGGCGCCGCGGTCTGGGTGGCCGGTGTGACGCCGTTGGCGGCGATGCCCTGGGACGGCTCGATGTCGTGGCCGCCAGCACCGTCGCCGGCCACCCTGGCGAGCGGCACTGGTGTGGCGAAGCCCAGCGACTCGATCGGGAGTCCGGTGACAGCTTCGAGCGCCCGTGCGTACACCGGCCGCGGTGCGATGATGGTGCCGGCTTCCCACCGTTGCACGAGGCGCTTGTTCGCGTCGTTGGGCACTCCGGCGCGGTCGCCCGCTTGTCGGAGTGCTCGGGCGAAATCGTCTTGAGACATGAGCATGCCCATGCGCACGGCCCGTAGGGCGGTGTTCGGACTGGTCACTGATTCAGGGTACACCGTCGAATGTCGCCTAAAAGACGCCTTCGGTGACGGGGGGATGACGCCCTCACTGTCGTCGCGCGTGGCGACAAACCGGCGTCATTGTGTAGCGCATGACCGGTGCTGGAGGGAAAACCCGCTGTGCGGGCCGCACCGGTCGGACGGACCGGCCAGCACCATCCCCTTGGTTAAGCCGATCGGATCGCCCTCCCGGCCGCTGGCCGGTCCGTCCTTCCAGCGGAGGGCGCGGCGGGACCGCTGTCCCCTCCCCGGCAAGGAGGAGACAGCACATGAGGTGGCCATGGAGACGTCAACCGGAGCCGGAGCGACCGCGGTGGGCCGGGCCACCGGCGCCGATCCCGGACTACGACACGATCTTCCCGGACGGCCGCCGCCGGTGGGGCGACCTGATCGACACCAGCCAGGTCAGCGAGGCCGACCTGCCGGTGCCGGACCCTCGCGACCTCAGCTGGCTGAACGAGCCCACCCGGGCGCTGCCGGTGCTGAGGGCGGGACCGCTGCCGATGACCCCCGGGCAGCGGTGGCGCAGCCGCGGGAGCCGATCGTGAGCGTGGGCCCGACCATCCCGCGCGCAGAAGTCGAGGCGATCTGCGCCTCGACGTGGTCGTCCGAGGCGACCGCCCGGGGGCAGGCGGCCATCTTGGACGATAACGGCTGGAAGGTCCAGCACCACTACCCTCCCGAGGTCAGCACCCACCGCACCGGCCGGCGGGCTGCCACCGTGACCGACCCAGCCTCGGGCCGGTACGTCGGCGACCTGTTCTTCCGGCCCGACACGGGCAGCGGCAGTGCCTGACACCATCGACGTCGAGGCGCTGCCTCCGACCCAGTGGCTGCTCTTGGAGGCGCTGGCCGC
>DASUXL010000087.1:0-14266 GCA_036377915.1 Candidatus Limnocylindrales bacterium | reverse complement strand
GTGGCTGGTGCCGTCGCCGTCGGTCAGGGTCGCCGTCGTGGGCCACTCCTGGCCGGGAGGGTGGAACTTCAGGGGGGTACCGAGCCGGTTCAGCGTGGATCCGGCGATGGACCAGCCATAGCCGAGCACCGACGACGACGTGTCCAGACTGTTGTAGCTCATGCGCAGTGAGGTGCGCGAGCCCCGCGACGGGTTGACGAACGCGTCGTAGCTCCACACCGCGTTGCCGGCGAACAGGTTGGCCTGCACGCCCGAGCCGGCGCCGGTGGACAGGCTCGAGTACTGGTAGAACGGCTCCAGGCCGAGCTGGTTGGAGGTGGGGTCCTCCACCGTCACGGGCTGGTCCAGCGGGCCGATGCCGTCCGAAGTGGACAGCCACTGCCCGGTCACCTTGTTGCGCAACTCCCATCGCAGCACATATTCGTTGCGCTTGTTACCCGAGTCTGAGTTGATCGGCGTCTTCACCTGGGCGTTGATCGAAACCGCCTGGCCCGGTGCCACGTCGGAGGGCAGCGGCGAGTCCAGCTGGTTGCCGCCGTTGGTCACGTCCGTGCCGTCGGGCAGGGTCCAGTGGTAGGAAAGCACCCAGTCGCTTGCACGCCAGATCGAACCGGTCGGGTTGTTCAGCGTCACCGGGATCGGGTACAGGTCGCCCGGGATCATCCGGATCGACGGCGTCGAAGGCGCGAAATACGTCTGCGCCGCAATGGGTTCGGTGTAGACCACGACAAGCTTGGGGCGCAGCTGCGACTCTGAGGCCTCGCTGGAGCTCAGCAGCGAACGCTCCACCGGCGTGGTCTCGTTGGCCGACTTGACCAGCAGGCCGTGGTTGCTGGACGGGTTGGTGAGCCAGCCCTGCACCGTCGAGGGGATGTAGAAGTGGCGCCACGCCGGGTCGTTGGAGTTGTTGGTGACGATGTCGAGCACGGCCGGGTCGTAGTCGCCGCCCGGGGTGGTCCAGTTGGTGCCGGCGTTGGCTTTGTTCCACGTCGCCGTGGTCTCGTCGAAGGCGCGGTTGAGCTTGTGCACGTTGTAGGTTGCGCCGCTGCCTATCGTTGTCGTCGACCACAGGCCGAACTCGGCGTCGAGGACCCTGGCCCCGGCCGGCAGCGTGTTCAGCGTGGGGAACTTGACCACGGTGCGGGCGGCGCCGTAGGTGGCCGAGCCGATCCCGACGTAGTCCCAGGGCATGCCCTGCAACACATCCTGGTTGGTGTTGGGCTGCCCGGCGGTCAGCGAGGTATCCAGCGCGTCGCCCTGCAAGATCTGAACCACCCGCCCGGCGCGGGGTAGGCGCACGATCTGCGTCGGTGCCGGGATCAGCTCGCCGGTCTTGGTCTTCACCACGATCATGTAGTAGTAGACCTGGCCGAACGGGTCGGTCGAGTCGACCGGGGTGGGCTTGGCGGTGGTGTCGGTGAAGCTGGTCTGCCCGGGCTTGACCGGGGCGACCAGCGTGGAGGCCGACGGGGTGTAGGTCTGGAAGACGGCGCGGTGCACCTGGTACTCAAGCAAATCGGCACCGGGGTAAGCGCTCCAGTTCAGCTCGGCGCCGGTGGAGTAAATCTTCTTGGGCGCCTCCAGGTTGACCCCGGCCTTGCCGTAGGTCAAAACCAGCTTCGGGGTGTTCTCGTTCTCGCCGTTGTAGGCGTACTCGGCCGCCTCGTAACGCGGGCCGCCACGGCCCAGCGTTGCCTCGTCGACCGCCTTGAGCATGAGGCCGTGGTTCTGGTTGACCCCGTCCAGCCAGCTCTGCACGGTGGAGCGCACGCTGTAGGAGTGCCAGACCGAGCTCTCGTTTGCCTTCTTGGTGACGGTCGCGGGCTTGGTGAAGCGCATCGCGTCGGCGATGACCGCCTTGGTCGAGTCGGCGACGTCACCGAGCACCACCTTGTGGCTGTTGCCGGCGTTGAGGTTGTGCGTGCCCAGGCTCGCCCAGACCCCGTTGGTCCCGGTGAGCTGGTTGACGTTGACCGGTGTCTGCCCACCCGCGTGGTGCACGGTGTAGGGCGCGATCGCCCGGTCCGGCCCCGCGACGTAGTGCGTCTCGACGTTGTAGCTTCCCGGCTCGGTGATGGTGGGTACCCAGGTGAAGGTCTCGCCGGTGGGAACGTTCTTGTTGAACCGGTAGGTCTGGTTGATCGCGTACTGGGTCATCGCCGAGTTGGTCGAAGCCGGCCACTCCCCGTTGATCGCGATCTGGGAGGTGTTGGTGTCGTCGACGGTCACCACGTTGCCGGCCACCTCACCCATGGCGGCGTTGATGTTGTTCCAGGTCACGCCGGACTCTGTCCACGCCTGGGTCACCCGCCGCGCCTCCAGCGGCACCGCGAACTCGCTGGCGGTGTGGTCCTGCGAGAAATAGACCTGCAAGTTGGCGGTGTCGATGCGGGTCCCGGCCGGGATGCTCGACAGGTCGAACCTGATCAGGCTGCGCGCCTTGGCGGTGGCGGTGGTGCCGACCGACAGTCGCCAGTTGCCGTCGTGGTTGGTACCCGGCGAGTCCGAGGTGATCATCGCGTCCTGGGACTGGCTGGGGGTGGGCTGGATCTTGATCGTCGGGTCGATGGTCACCGGGTAGGCGCGGGCCGGGTCGGCAAGCCACGCCTTGTCCGCCGTCAGCACCAGCGTGAGCCGGTCGCCGGCCCACTCCAGTCGCTGGCGCACCTCGGTGCTCGCCGCGAAACCGAACGCGGACTTGGGATCGCGCTTGCTGTCGAACATCACCGGCTTGGGCATCACCAAAAGCGGTGCCACGTCACGGTCCTCGCCGGCCCAGAAGCCGATCGCCCCGTCGGGCAGCATCCCCGCGGTGAGGCCGGACAGGTCGAGGGTGAAAGTGAACGTGTTCGAGGCCGGCGGGGCGGCGAGCACCACGCCCTCCTTGGTCGCCTCACTGGTCACGTCGTAGGTGACGTCGGCGCCGGGGCCGAAGGCATCGGGGAAGCGCACCGTGGAGCCCTTGGCGGTGGGTTGCAGCGTCCGCCTCGATCCGTCCACGCCGATGGAGATCTTTCGCCCGCCGAGGTCGAACGTGGACAGTCGGGTGGTGTCGACTCCGAACGAGGTGGCGAATGTGTTGGTGGTGTTGGTGAACGAGTCACCACCCGTGCCCGGTTTCAGGTTGGTGTCGATCGGTTGCATGCGCCCGTTGGCATCGCGATAGTTCAGCGGCGCGGCCGAGATCTCCGCCTGCAGGCGGCCGTCTGACATCTCGAACAAACGCGTCTTCTCGGTGCGCTTGTCCTCCAGCTCACGCACGCGGGTGGCGGGTTTGGCCTGCGCTCCCGTCGGGGCGGCCTGCTTGAGTGGCAGGTCGCGCAGGGCAAGCGGTTCGGCGACCGGGAGCTTGGGCGGCACCTTGAAGTAGTCCCGCAACGAGTCGACTATGTCGCCGAATCCGGGAGTGTGCCTCGGATGTGGAGTGTCCGCATTGATCAGGCCAACGCCCAACAGGACAACGATCAACCCGCTGATGCCTATCCGCGTCTTGCGCACGATGGCGTCCTCCCCGGTGTGTCGACGATTGCGCAGGACGCTACAGACTGGGCATATACGAACAGCTATCCATCGGATATCGTTGGGGTATATGATCAACAGTCCTGAATGGACAGTTCATTGATACTTCGCGACTAAATAACCGGAGTCAAGCAACTTGTTGAAACACATCAGCAATCGCTAACGTATCGCCGGGTCTGTTGATATTCGGGCCCTAGGCAGGAGGCACGGGGATGGCGCATCACTTCCGCATGCTTGGTCCGGTCCAGGTTCTCCACGACGGCGAACCGATCCCGCTCGGCCCACCCAAACGCCGCGCCATGCTGGCAACACTGCTGCTGGAGGCCAACCGCCCGGTGCCGCTGGCGCGCCTTGCCGACTCGGTCTGGCCCGGCACCGCGCCCGATTCGGCAGTGGCCAACCTGCGCAACCACGCGGCCGCGCTGCGGCGCCTGCTCCCGGGCCGGCTCACCGCCTTCCCCGGCTCCTACCAACTCACCATCGAGCGGGGCGAACTCGACATTGACGAGTTTCTCGAGCTGACCGCCGCGGGCCGGCGGGCGCTGGCCGAGGACGACGCCGCGACCGCGGTGGCGCGCCTTGGCGGTGCGCTGGCGCTGTGGCGCGGCAACGCCGCCGAGGACCTGCCGGGCGGCACGGCGCTCGGGACCAGGCTGACCGCGCTCGACCACAACCGGCTCGACGCCTTCGAGGATCACGCCGAGGCATTGCTCAAAATGGGTGCCCACGCCGACATCCAGATCGCGCTGCGGCAGCACCTCGACCGGCATCCACTGCGCGAGCGCGCCTGGCAGCTGCTGATGAACGCGCTGTACCGCTCGGGCGATGTCGCCGCGGCGCTGGCCACCTTCCACGACGCTCGCGCCACGCTCACCGAGCGGCTCGGCCTGGAGCCGGGCCCGGAACTGACCGCGCTGCACCGCGCCATGCTCGACCGGGAGCCGGATCTGGTCACTCCTGCCACCCGGCGAGCTCGACCGGTACCCAAAAATCTTCCCCCTGATGTGGAGGCGCTGCACGGTCGCGATGCCGAGCTCGCCCGCGCCACCCGGGCCATCCGGACCGCCGCCAGCGGTGGCGGTCCCGGGGCGGTGGCGATTCTTGGGCCGGCGGGTGTGGGCAAGAGCACATTCGCCGTCCGCCTGGCGCGCACGCTCGCCGGTGACTTCCCCGACGGCCAGATCGCCCTGAGCATTGCCCGTGACGGCGACGGCATCATCACCAAAGTGCTTGATGCATTTGATTTTTCCGGGGGTACCCACAACAGCCTCGCCCGGTTCCGCGAACTGCTCTCCACGCGTCGCATCCTGCTGCTGCTCGACGACGTGGACAGTCCCACGCAGGTGCGTCCGCTGATCCCGGGCGGCGCGGGCAGCGTCCTGGTGGTGGTGAGCCGCCGCCACCTTGCCACCCTCGACGTGGCGACCCGCGTCGACCTCGGGCCGCTGGGCACCGACGCCGCGATCGACCTGCTCGCCTCGCACATCGGCATGGCCCGGGTGCAAAGCGATCGGCGCGCCGCCGCCGCGGTCGTGGCGCACTGCCAGGGCCTGCCGCTGGCGCTGCGCATCGTGGGCGCCCGCCTGGCCACCCGCCCGGCTTGGCCGCTTGCGCTCCTGGCCGAGCAGCTGGCCCGAAACCCGCTCGACGTTCTGCATCTGGAGGATCTGTCGCTGCGCGACCGGTTCACCGAAGACCTGTCGGCGCTTGGCCAATCCGCTGCGCGGGCACTCAACCTGCTCGCCGCCCGCCCGGGCGGGCAGGCCTCCGCCGTCGAGCTGGCCGCGGAGCTGACCGAGCCGGTGGCCCAGGCAATGGCCACATTGGAGAGTCTTGTCGACTCGCGGCTGGCCGACTCCCCCGCGCCGGGACGCTACAGGGTGCAGGGCCTGCTGCGGCATTACGCCACCGAGCTGGCCGAGCGAATGCCTTGCGCCACCGGCGCCGCCCTGATCGGCCTGCGCCGCCGGCCCCTGCACAAGGCGGCCGCCGCATAGCGATCCACCGAACCGGCCACCATCGTCCAATCGAGTCGCCTCGATCACTGAACCGCCGAGTCGATTGTCAGCCATCAGTCGCTTCTTTGAATGTTCATATTTACAAAGTCACGAACTCCTATGCGAATGTTCGGCACCGTCGTAGCCTGTTGGCGCGCTGGCATCGTCAGGGAGGGTCGTCATGCTCGGTCACTCTGCTCACTCCGCTCACTCGCGAATGGACATCCGCCACCGCCTGCTGGTACTGCCGGTGGTGTTCATAGTCGCCATGTCCAACCAACCGGTACCCATATTTAAGGCACTGAATGCGGTGGCGGCCGGGCGACCGGACACGGCGAAGGCGGCCACCCTGGCGAGTCCGGTGACCGCGAGTCCCCCGCGGTACTCGGCGAGCACAGCGACGCAGGCGGCTCAAGAGCCGGCGTGCGACGAGGCCACGTTGCCCCCACCGAACACCGTCGTCGCGCAGCCCCGGCAGACCGTGCACCTCAACCACGACACGGCGAACCTGGAGGTCGGGCCGGACGTGGTCAGCGCCTCGACCACTATGGAGGCCAAATCCCTTTGCCAGCCGAGCATGGCGTTGCTCGACCAGGGGATGACGAATGTGACGAAGGGCCCGCGGCGCGGCTTCCGGATGCTTCCGTCGGGCAAGTTCAAGGCGCACATGAAAATCACGATCCCCTACGACCCGTTGCTGATTCCCGGCGGGCAGACCGACCAGGACGTGTACACGTTCTACTACGACGAGGCGTCAACGACCTGGCGGGCGCTGGAGCGGGTGGCCGTCGACGGGGTCAACGGCACAATCGTCAGCCGGACCGACCACTTCACCGACTTCATCAACGCCGTGGTGACCGTGCCGGACCACCCGGAGACGTTCAGCCACAACCCGAACAGCCTCAAGGACATCAAGGCGGCGGACCCGGGCGCCGGAGTCAACCTGATCGAGCCGCCGAAATCAAACAACGGCGGCACCGCGCGGCTTGCCTACCCGATCGAACTGCCACCCGGACGCCAAGGCATGGCGCCACAGCTGAGTATCGCCTACGACTCCGCCGGTTCGAACGGATGGCTCGGCGTCGGATGGAGCCTCGGCGTGCCCACCGTGAGCATCGACACCCGTTGGGGCGTACCGCGATACAGCTCCGCCCAGGAGACCGAGACCTACCTGCTCGCCGGTGAGCAGCTCGCACCCGTTGCCCACCGCGGCGCGCTCGTCGCCCGCTCGGCCGAGAAGGTGTTCAACGCACGGGTCGAGGGCTCGTTCCGGCGCATCGTGCGCCACGGCAACTCACCGCAGAACTACTGGTGGGAGGTCACCGAAAAGAACGGCACCCGCTCGTTCTACGGCGGCAGCCCGGAGACCGGCGCGCAGGCCGCCGACTCGGTGCTCGCCGACGGCGCGGGCAACGTGTTCCGCTGGGCGCTGCGCGAGACCCGCGACCTGAAGGGAAACGCGATCCGCTACACCTACGCGCCCGTGTCGGACGTGGGTGTGGCCGGCGGCACCGTGGCCGGACGGGAGCTCTACCCGCGCAGCATCAACTACACGCTCTCCGGCGGAACCCCGGGCGCCTACACGGTTACCTTCGTGCGCAACAGTGAGCTGCCCGGCTACGTCCGGCGTCCCGACGTCGTCATCGACGGGCGCGGCGGGTTCAAGATGGTCACCGCCGAGCTGCTGAGCCGGGTCGACGTCTCCTTCAACAACGCGCTGATCCGCCGGTACGAGATGTCCTATGTGGAGGGCGCGTTCCGCAAGACGCTACTGAAGTCGATCACCCAGCGCGGCGGCAGCGGCGTGGTGTTCAACCGGCACGACCTGTCGTACTACGACGACCTGCGCGACGGCGCCGGCGCGTACAACGGCTTCCAGGCCCCGGCCACCTGGGCCACGGGCAACGACGACGTCACCGCCGGGCTGCTCGACCACGGCCAGGCCACCGCGCTGAGCGGCTCGCTGAACACCGCCGTGGGTGGGCACCTCTACGTGGGCTTCAACCCGCTGACCCCCACCAAGCAGGGATCGTTCGGCGGCAAGGTCGGCTTCAACAACGTCAGCAGCGACGGCGTGCTGGCCATGGTGGACCTCAACGGGGACCGCCTGCCCGACAAGGTTTTCAAGCAGGGCGGCGCGGTCCACTTCCGGCTCAACACCTCCGGGCCAGACGGCAGCAACGACTTCGCCGGCGGCCGGCGCACCGCGCCCAGCCTGCCCGGGATCTCCGATGAGGACTCCGACCTGTTCTCCTTCGGCGCCGAGGCCTACCTGGTCGCGAACGTCTTCGTCAACCAGGCCACGACGTTCACGACCACCTCGCAGTACTTCAGCGACGTCAACGCCGACGGGCTGCCGGACCTGGTGGACGGCGGCCGGGTGCTGTTCAACCACCTCGACGCCAACGGCGTGCCGACGTTCACCGCGAACAGTGCCGACACACCGGTCGCCATCGACGCGGGATCGGTTGACACGAACGGGATCGTGGAGGACTTCGCGGACCTGCTCGAGCAGCAGATCGACGCCTACCCGCTGTCGGACACGCTGCGCCGCTGGGAGGCTCCGTTCTCCGGGCGGGTCCGGATCACCGCGCCGGTGGCTCTGATCCAGGACCCCCGCGCCACCCCGGCGGCCGATGGGGTACGGGTGGCGATCCAGCACGACGGCACGGAGCTGTGGTCGCTCGACATCAACGGCAACGACTTCGCGACCAAGACACCGTCGGGAGTGGACTCCATCGTGGTCGACAAGGGCGACCACCTGTACTTCCGCGTGCAGTCCCGCTTCAACGGCGCCTCCGACCAGGTGTCGTGGAACCCCGACATCTCATATCTCGACGTCGCACCGTTCAGCGACGTGAACAACCTCAACGCGTACCGCTACCGGGTCTCCGACGACTTCGTGCTCGCCGGCCGCCGCGAGATCGGGGTGCAGACCCCGCTCAACGGGAAGGTCAGGTTGCTGGGCGACCTGCACAAGACCGCGGTGACCACGGATGACGTGCGGCTGCTGGTCATCAAGAACGGCGGGGTCTTCCACAGCCAGTCGCTCGGCTGGGACCAGGTCGCCGACATCCCGGTGGACCTGAGCATTCCGGTGGCCCGCAACGACACCATCCAGCTGCGGATCCAGGTGGACTCGCCGATCGACGCGCGGGCCGTGCAGTGGACGCCGGAGCTTTTCTACACCGAGTCGCCGGACACCAGCCCGCTGGTCGACGCGAACGGCGATCCGCTCATCCAGCTGCGCCCGCCGTACGATCTGGACCTGTACCCGGTGAACGGGCTCACCGCGCCGCAGCAGGCGTGGGTCGTGCCCGCCGACGGCAACGTGACCGTGGCTCCGCGCATCACCGCACTGCCCGACGCCTCCGGTTCGGTGGTCTTCACGGTCAAGCGCCGCGGAGCCTTGGTGGCCAAGCGAGTCATCACCATCTCCGGCGGCGTGGCCCAGAACGTCGACTTCTCCCTTCCGGTGACCGCCGGGCAGGAGCTGTTCTTCGACTTCTCGGTGTACGACCCGACGCTCGCCGAACGGATAACTTCGTCCAATGTAGAGGTTGACGGCAGCGCTCAACCCAGCGCGCGGCACAGCTCCGCGGCCGCCGGGCTGCTGGCCCTGCCCTACCGCGGCTGGACATACGCCGGGTACAACGGCAACCGCGGCCGCGCCTCGCAACCGATCGTCGAGTCCGACCTGGAGCGGCCGTTCACCGAAACCTCCACCTACGACCCGCGCACCGCGACCGCGTACCCGTTCATGCCCTCACCGCAGGACAGCTCGTGGCGCGGCCCGGACGACCTGACGTTCGTCAACGCGGCGACGATGAGCAGCTCCAGGCTTGGACGCGACGCCATCGACACCCCGGTGCCGGGCGACTTCGCCGGGGCGCGAGCGGTGCAGCGGCTCACCTCGGCCGGCCAGACCTCGGTCGGCGGAGGGGTGTCGTTCGTGTCGGGCTCGGTCTCGACCGGTTCCACCACCAGCCAGGTGGACTACCTCGACATGAACGGGGACCGGTTCCCCGACATCGTCGGGCGCGACCGGGTGCAATTCACCACCGCCACCGGCGGCCTGGAGAACGCCAACCGGGTGGTACCCGGACTGGGTACCCCCAGAGACACCACCGCCGACGCGTTCAATGTCGGCGTCGGTGGCAACCCGGCCGCGTTCTTCAGCAGTGGCCGCAGCGACGTCGACACCGACGGCACGAACCCGCGGCGCACCAGCAACACCGGCAGCCAGATGGTGCCGCTGGGCCTGACGTTGCAGGCCGGTCTGGGCGCCGGCACGTCCGACCCGCAGCACGACCTGATCGACGTCAACGGCGACGGCCTTCCCGACCGGGTGAGCGGCGGTGGCTCCAGCCTGACCGTCGCGCTGAACCTCGGCTACGGCTTCGCCCCGCCCGAGCCGTGGGGCGCAGCCACGCTCAACGACGGCGGCAGCGAGAACGGCTCGATCGGCGCGTCGCTGGGCTACAACGGCGGCATCTACGACTTCGCCGGTGGCGTGTCGCTGAGCAAGAACAAGTCGCAGACCAGCGCGACCCTGCTCGACGTCAACGGTGACGGGCTGCTCGACCGGGTCCTGACCGACGGCTCCGGCATGCGGGTCGGGTTCAACACCGGCAACGGTTTCGCCGCGCCGGTGCCGTGGGGCGGTGCGCTGAGCGGAGTCTGCAACGACGACACCAGCATCGGCCTGTCCGGGATCAACTGGGACCAGACCCGGGTCTGCTCCGGCAACACCGGCCTGGGTGCGGGCTTCTACTTCACCATCGGCATCGGTCCGCTGTGCTTGCTCGCCTGCTACCTCATCATCAACCCGGGCGCGGACGCGAGCCAGAACATGGCCCGCGACGAGGCGACGCTGCGCGACATCGACGGTGACGGCTACATCGACCACCTTGCCAGCACCTCCGACAGCAGCCTGAAGGTCGCCCTGAACCGGACCGGGCGTACCAACCTGCTGCGCAGCGTCAACCGCCCGATGGGCGCCAGCTTCAGCCTGGAGTACCAGCGCGACGGCAACACCGTCGACCAGCCGGACTCCCGCTGGGTCCTTTCCCGGACCAGTGTCTTCGACGGCCACGCGGGTGACGGCGTGGACACGAGGGTGACCACCTACGCCTACGAGGGTGGTGTCTTCGATCGGCTGGAGCGCGAGTTCTTCGGCTACGCCAAGGTGACCGAGCAGCACCGCGACCCGACCAACGGCGACGCTGTCTTCCGCAGCGCCGTAAGCGAATACCGCACCGACGGCTACTACACCCGTGGGCTGCCGTCGCGGGAGTCGATCCAGGACGCCGCGGGCCGCAAGTTCGTCGAGACCGAGCACAGCTACCTGCTGCGCGACGTGGCAAGCGGTGCCGAGCCGGCCGACCCGCGGAGCACGGGCAGCATCTTCCCGCAGACCGTGCGCACCGATCAGCGTTACTTCGAGGGCAGCCCGACGCCGGGGTCGAGCACGTTCACGACCCGGCACTACGACACCTTCGGCAATATCGACCGGTACACCGACGCCGGGGACTCCGGTGCGGAGGACGACGTCTCCGCGACCGTCCAGTACTCGACCTGTGCCGCCACGCACATCGTCGGCGCGGCCGTCAACATCCGGACCGTAAGCGCGGCCGGAACGGAGCTACGCCGCCGCGAGGCCACCGTGGACTGCGTCACCGGCAACCTCACGCAGGTGCGGTACTTCCTCGCCGACGGCAGGGCCGCGGTGACCGACCTGGAGTACTTCCCGGACGGCAACCTGCGGCTGATCACCAACCCGCCCAACCAGGCCGGGCAGCGCTACCAGCTCCTCTACGAGTACGACCCGACGGTGTCCACCCACGTCACCCGGGTGCTCGACAGCTTCGGGCTCGCCTCGACGAGCAGCTACGACCTGCGGTTCGGCACGGTGGTGAACTCGACCGACGCCAACAACAGCACGACCACCAACGCCTATGACGAGTTCGGCCGGATGGTGAGTGTCATCGGGCCGTACGAGCAGGGCGGCACGGCGGCAACGGTCAGGTTCGAGTACCACCCCGAGGCCACGACGCCGTGGGCGATCACCCGCAACCTCGACCCGTTCCGCAGCGCCACCGACACCATCGATACGGTCACGTTCATCGATGGCATCGGCCGGGCTCTGCAGGCCAAGAAGGACGCGACTGTCCACACCGGACCGGATACGGCAGCGGCGAACGTGATGGAGGTGTCCGGCCGGGTCACCTACGACTTCGCCGGGCGCAAGAGTGAGGTGCGGTACCCGATAACTGAGCCTCTGGGTACCCCCGGAATCTTCAACCCCAACGTGGATTCGGTGGCCCCCACCCGAATGGTCTACGACGTGATGGATCGGGCCACCAGCGTCACGCTGCCCGACGGCACGGTGACGACGAGCAGCTTCGGGTTCGGACCCGACCGTGCCGGCGCCAACCGCTTCCGGACCACGGTCACCGACGCCAATGGCAAGGCCAAGCGTTCGTACCAGGACGTTCAAGGGCTGATCACCAGCGTGGAGGAGTTCCTTGCCGGGCAATCGGTCTGGACAAGCTACGCCTACAACGCGATGAAGCAGATCGTCGAGGTCCGCGACGACCGCAACAACCGGACCACCGTCGCGTACGACAACTTCGGCCGCCGGACCATCCTCGACTCCCCGGACACCGGCCGGATCGAGACGGTCTATGACCTTGCCGACAACCCGATCGCCCGGATCACCGCGAACCTGCGGCCGGACAACAAGCAGATCGCCTACACGTACGACTTCACCCGCCTTGTCAACATCACCTACCCGAACTCGCCGGAGAACAACGTCACCTACACCTACGGTGCTCCCGGGGCGGCCGACGGCCGGGCGGGGCGGCCGGTGCTGGTCACCGACGAGTCCGGGACAGAGGAACGCTTCTACGGCAAGCTCGGCGAGGTCGTCAAGGAGATCAAGTCGATCGACAGCGACACCGGCCCGCTGCCGGAGGTCTACACCTCGCTGTACACCTACGACACCTTCGGCCGCCTGCAGTCGATGGTCTACCCCGACAACGAGACGCTGACCTACCAGTACGACTCGGGCGGCCTGGTCCGCGCGGTCAGGGGGGTCAAGGGATCGCACGCCTACCAGTACGTCAACCGGCTGGAGTACGACAAGTTCAACCAGCGCGCGTTCGTCGAGGCCGGCAACAACGTGCGGACCCGTTACACCTACGATCCGCTGGACCGGCGGCTGTCCAACCTGAGCGCCGGCAAGAGCGGCGGGCAGCAGATCCAGAACCTCAGCTACGGGTACGACGACATCGGCAACGTGCTGAGCATCACCAACGCGATCCCGGTGCCGCCGCCTTCGCGCGACGGAGGACCGACCGCGCAGACGTTCAGCTACGACGACCTCTACCGGGTGACGTCGGCCAACGGCACCTACCAGTTCGCGCCGGACAAGTTCGACCGGTACCGGCTGAACATGTCCTACGACACCATCCACAACATCACCAACAAGCAGCAGGCGCAGGAGATCGTCGAGCCGAGCGGGACGATCGTCCCGCAGCAGAAGAACACCTACACGGCCGGCTACACCTACGGCGCCAAGCCGCACGCGGCCACCCACATTGGACAGAGGTCGTACACGTACGACGCCAACGGCAACCAGACCGGCTGGACCGACGACACCAACGGGCAGCGTCGCACGATGGTCTGGGACGAGGAGAACCGGCTGCAGAGCCTGTTCGACAACGGCCACGAGAAGACCTACAAGTACGACGATGCCGGCGAGCGGGTGATCAAACGGGGTCCGCAGGGCGAAACCGCTTATGTGAACCAGTACTTCACCATCCGCAACCGGGAGATCGGTACCAAGCACGTCATCGTCGGCCCGACGAGGTTCGTCTCCAAGCTGATGAAGCAGGACAAGCCCGGCAGCGGGCCGCCCGGCAACCAGCCGCTGGAGAAGGACCTGTACTTCTTCCACGCCGATCATCTGGGTACCAGCAACTACGTCACCGATACCAACGGTGAGGTTTATCAGCACACCGAGTACTTCCCCAGCGGCGAGACCTGGGTCGACGAGTCGAGCAACAAGCAGCGCACCCCGTACCTGTTCAGCGGCAAGGAGCTGGATGAGGAGACCGGGCTGTACTACTTCGGTGCCCGCTACTACGACCCGCGGACCGGCGCCTGGCAGTCGCCGGAACCGATGCTCGAGTCCTATATGGACGGATCGCAGGGCGGTGGTGTGTTCTCGTCGATCAACCTGGCAACGTACACCTACGCCAACCACAACCCGGTCCGCCTGATCGACCCGGACGGCCGCCAATCCTGGGACAGCTTCTGGATCAGAGCCGGCGGTGTGCTCAAGATGGTCGGCGGTGGGACGGAGTTCGTCCTCGGCGCGGGCTTCGCGTTAGTCACCGCCGAGACGGTGGTGGGTGCGGCCGCCGGTGGTCTGGTGGCCCTGCACGGGTACGACACCTTCCAGGCCGGGTTCTGGCAGGCCTGGAACGGCGAACACACCCGGTCGGTGACCGTCCAGATCATGATCAGGGCCGGCCTGAGCGAGGGCCAGGCCGAGATCGCCGACATGGTGCTCGGGGTCGGCGGCTCGATGGGCACCATGGCCGCCAAGCTCTCCGCGCAACTCCCAAGGGCCGGAACGGCCGGACTGGAGCTGGGCGGTGCGCACGGGTCGCTGCGGGCCTTCGCCGCGGACAACCAGATGTTCCTGGTTGGACGGTACAGGGACATCGTCATCACCGGCGGCA
>DASUXL010000086.1:0-33697 GCA_036377915.1 Candidatus Limnocylindrales bacterium | reverse complement strand
AGCCGTCCTCGTCGGCCGAAACGTCCGTCCATTGTAGACCGATGGTGCCGGCGTTGACCGCTGCCGCCGTCAGGTTGGTCGGCGCCGCCGGTCCCGTGCCGGGCAGGCTGGTGGCGCAGACCCATTCCGCGGCCGAGGTCGGGTAGTAGGCCGAGGCGCCGAACGAGTTCTGGGCTAGGACTTTGAAGCACGAGTAGGTCGCGGGTGGCAGGCCGGTCCAGTCGTACGCGGTCGCGTTGGCTCCGACATTCCTTGACGCCGCGCCGTTGGTGATGGTGAAGCCGTCCTCGTTGGCAGAGTCGTCCGACCATCGCAGGCGGATCGTGCCGGAGTCGATCGGCGTCGCCGTCAGGTTCTTCGGCGCCGCGGGTGGCGTAGTGCTGTTGCCCGCCTTCGGTTTCGAAGCGCCGGGACCGGCCGCCGGGGTCGTGGCGCCGGAACTCGGCACGGGACTCGACGCTCCGGGACTCGCCGCTTCCGTGGCACCAACGTTTCTGGCGGGATCCTTGGGACTGGCGTCCGGGTTTGCCTGCAGGCTCTGGGGTTGCGGGTCGCCCGGGTGGCTGAGGATGACCGCGACCGTCGCGATGATCGCGGTGGTCAGGACGGCGGCGGCGGGGACGAGCAATCTCCTTGCGCGGCGCCCGCCGGAGGTCGGCTGCCTACCGCCCGGCTGCCTACCGCCCGGCTGCCTTCCGGCCGGCTGCCTTCCGGCGGGCTGAGTACCGGCCGGCTGAGTACCGGCCGGCTGCCTTCCGGCCTGCAACCGCACCGTGGCTTCGTGCTGGGTGGTCGTATCCGGTGCCAGCGCGCGCCGCGCCTCGACGGCGAGAACGGCACCGGAGGGCCAGCGGGCGGACGGGTCCTTGGCCATCGCTCGCTCCACGACCGCCCGGACGCGGCGCGGCACGCCCGCCGGCAGTGGCGGCGGCTCGTCGCGGACATGTCGCAGGGCGACCTCCACCAGGCTGTCCCCGGCGAACGGCAGGCAGCCGGCCAGGCACCGGTAGGCCACGACGCCGAGGGAGTAGATGTCCGACCGGGCCGTGGCCGGCTCACCGTTCGCCCGTTCGGGCGCCATGTACCCGGCTGTGCCGGCAAGCGATCCGGTCGTGCTGTGCCCGGCGGAGCGGGCAATGCCGAAGTCGGTGAGCAGCGCGCTGCCGTCCGGACACAGCAGCAGGTTGCCGGGCTTGACATCGCGGTGGGTCACGCCCTTTTCATGGGCCGCGTGCAGCGCCTCGGCCGCCTCGGCGACCAGCCGCATCGTCGCCGCGGCGCTCAATCGTCCGGTCCGGGCCAGGGTGTGCGCCAGCGACTCGCCGTCGATGTATTTCATGACCAGGTATACGCCGGCCGCCCGGTCGTCGCCGAAGTCGTACACCTCCACCACGCCGGGGTGGCTGATCGTGGCCATGGTGCGCGCCTCGGCGAGGAACCGATCGACGAAGCTCGGCTCGTCCGCGGCCAGCAGGCACTTGACCGCGACTGTGCGGCCCAGCACCCGGTCGACGGCCCGCCACACCTCACCCATGCCGCCGCTGGCGATGCGCTGCTCAAGCCGGTACCGTCCGGCCAGCACCGTTCCCGCACGGACCAACGCAACCCCCTTCGCGGGCAAGACAAACACGAGTCATTTCCAACCCGGAGTAGGGTACGTCGCTCGGCCCTGATCTTTGGGGGAGGGTGCCCTACATCAAGGTGGCCAGCAAAGCCTTGACCGCTGCCCGCATCGAGGGTTCGATAACTGGAAATCTTATTTAGAGAGAGGATCCGGTTGATGCGGACCCTTCACGCGGTGGCCGTCACGGTCGCCGCCGCCCTGCTGGCTGCGGCCACCCCCTACCTGCTCGGCGCCACCGCACACGCCGCCGGGCCGGTGCTGCACGCCAAGGTGAACCAGGTCAGCGTGTGGAGTACCGGGTACGGCGCAGACGTCATCATCACCAACACCGGAGATGCCGCCGCGACCGGCTGGGCCGTCGAGTTCGACCTGCCCGCCGGTACCACCGTCAGCTCATCGTGGAGCTCGATCAGAACCCAGTCCGGGCAGCACTACCGGTTCACCAACGTCGCCTGGAACGCGACCATCGCCCCGGGCGGGTCGCAGACCTTCGGTTTCAACGCCGCCGGGATCGGGACACCCATCAACTGCACGGTCAACGGCAACGCCTGTTCCGGCGGCCCGGCGCCATCCCCATCCCCGAGCCCAAGCCCGAGCCCAAGCCCGAGCCCGTCGCCGACACCCACCCCGACATCCACGCCGACCGGCCCGATCATCGACGTGTCCACCGCGGCCCAACTCGTCAACGCGCTCAACAACGCGAATCCCGGCCAGACGATCCGGCTCGCCCCGGGCACGTATCGCGGGGCGTTCAGCACCCAGCGCGCGGGCACTGCGGCGTCACGAATCACGCTCACCGGTCCGCGGACCGCCGTGCTCGTCAACGACGGTCCGAGCGGCAGCGGGCCCTCGTGCCCGGCCCCCACCGCGGGCTGGGATTCCGGCTACGGCCTGTGGTTGTACAACGCTCCCTATTGGACACTCAGCGGCTTCACGGTCGCCGAGTCCAAGAAGGGCATAGTGCTTGACATCTCGCATCACGTCACCATCTCCGGCGTGCACGTCCACCACATCGACGAGGAGGGTGTCCACTTCAGGCGGTCCTCGGCAGACGGCGTGCTGCGGGACTCCGTTGTCGAGCACACCGGGCTGGTGCAAGCCGGGTTCGGCGAGGGCGTCTACATCGGATCCGCCGGCTCGAACTGGGCCTGCCACGGAAACTCCGGTGGTGTGGACCGTTCGGATCGGGTTCAGGTGCTCAGCAACCGGATCGGGCCGTTCGTCGCCGCCGAGTCCATCGACATCAAGGAGGGTACGTTCAACGGCGTCATCCGTGGCAACACCTTCGACGGGCGCGGCATCTCGGGGCAGAACTCGGCCGACTCGTGGGTCGACGCGAAGGGTATCGGCTATGTGCTCGAGAACAACACGGGTACCTTCGCCACCCCCGGCACCTTTGCCAACGGCTACGAGACCCACAACCCGACGACAACGCCGGCGTTCCAAAATGGATGTGGCAACGTCTGGCGCGGCAACGTTTCGAACCTGGGTGGGGTTGGCGCCTATGCCATCCGGGTCACGTCCACCTCCAAGTGCGCGGGCAACCTCAACGTCGTCTACGCCTCCAACACGGTCAGCAACGCGACCACGGGCCTGACGAACATCGCGGTCACGCCCTGAACCCGCTGCGCCGCGCAACGGCCCGCTGCCTACGAGCAGGCAGCGGGCCGGTTTCGGTGATGGGCTTACTGGAACTGCCAGTCTCCGGAGTGGAGGGTGTCGGGACCGTCGGCGTCCAGCTCATACTGCACGAGCGGGGCCCGGTCGAGCAGGCTTTCGGATCCCATGAACACGCCCTTGCCACTGTGCCTGGCAACGAGGAACGGCCAGTCCGGGACTCCGCTGGCAGGCGTAGAGAATTGCTGGTGGAACCCGGTGCCGCAGGGCTGCTGGTGGATCCCGGCGGCGTTGGCCTGACTGGCGTTGTCCACGGTCATGCACATGCCGCTTGCGGCGACCACCAGTTTGAAGTGGATCGGGCTGGTCCAGACCCGGGTCCACTGTTGGGCGACCGTGCCGTTGCAGGTGTATTGCTGGATCACGGTGCCTGCCCTCTGGCTGGCGCCGTCCACGTCGATGCACTTGCCACTGTGCCAGCTGCGGATCTGGTGGTAGGTGACGGAGGCATGCGCCGGGGCGGACCCGACCGTGCCCAGACCGGCTCCCGCCACGATCGCGGCCATCGCAACGACGATTTTTCGTATTCCGTGCATGTGAGTTCGTCCCTTCGACGGTGATGTCCGATGCACCGTCGAGCCTGCGGCGGTTGCCGGACCGCTGGGGGCATCCCGGACGATCCCGGATGCCGTCTGCGACGCGGCTGCCAGCGTCTGTGGGACCCGTGCTCTACGCGAGCAATCAAGATCTATTCTGTGAGATGGTCAAATGTAAACCACGGTCAGGATGGTAGGTCCAGAACGCCGAATATCCGTTGAAGTTCGCCTTCTGTATGCCGCTCAGGGAGGTCGTGGCCTCGATGTGCGACACCACCGAGTCGGGCACGTCGAGTTCGTCGAGAATGCAAGCCAGCGTGTTTATATCAATGCCGGGGTTCTCCTTTGCCACAGCTCGGTCGATGACCAAGGTGTGGCCGCCGTCGCCGATACGGACGCTGTTCTCCGACGGTGCACATTTTGACCGCGCGGCCTCGAGGGCCATGGCCCCGCTGCTCGCACCCGTCGAGCTGGATTGCGTGGGTGACGGGTTGGGGGGTGTGGCTTGTTTCGCCTGCTCGATGACCCGGCTCGCCAGCCAGGTGATCAGGCTTACGAGGGGGACGAGTACAGCCATCACACCGGCGATGACGGTCCAACGTGGTGCGCTGCTCTCCCCGAGAATGTTGGCGAGCCAGGATTTCGGCTGTGGGGCAACCGGTTCAACGGCCTCACCGGGAGTGGGCGTGGTCCCGCGAACTGCGACCTCGAGAGCCCTGCGGTAGTCCGGATACATCGCAGCAGCCTGCGTCAGGCGACCGAGGAGGAGCTGCTGCGCTGGGCCATCGTCCGGATTGGATCGCAGGCTCTGCAAAGCGCCCCTCGTCGGCGGATCGTTTCTGACCACGAGTTCGACCACGTCAAGCACTGCGGCGGCGACGCGATCCGCTCCTTCGTCCGATGTCTTCGTCAGTTCCCGCTGGTAGAAGGCCCGTACGATGGCCACCGCCCCGGCCGCCAGCTCAACATCCATCTATGCCTCCCTTCAGACACCGTGCACCACTGTAGGCGCGCGCCGCTATTCGAGGCCGGCCAGATCCTTTTCGATCTCGGCCGCCTGGAGCATGCCCAGGTCGGTGTAGTGAGCCAGCGCCAGTTGGTACTGCTCCCGGGCAGTATCGAGGTTGCCCAGGCGCTGGTGAGCACGGCCGAGTCCGCGGTGAGCGCGGGCCTTTTGCTCGCGTTCCCCGGTGTCGACGGCCAGGGAGTGGGCCGCCGCGTGGTGGGCGAGGGCATCCGCGAGCCGGCCATCGAGGTGAGCGGCTTCGCCCAGGCCGTTGAGGGCCCAGATCTCGCCCTGTCGGTCGTCGTTCTCGCGGAACATTGCCAGGGCTTGCCCATAGTGTGCGGCGGCTTTGGCGGGCTGGTCGAGGCGGACGTGAAGAGTCCCGAGGCTGTCGAGCGCGCCGGCTTCGCCGTCGCGGTGACCCAGTTTGCGGTACAGCCGCAATGCTTGTCGTAGATGGCGACCTGCGGACTCGACGTGCCCCATGCGCACTTCGGTGCTGCCGAGGTTGTTCAGTGTGTCGGCTTCGCCTGCCCGGTTGCCGGTCACCTGATTGAGGGCCAGGGCCCGCCGGTAATGCTGGGCCGCCAAGTGCATCCGGCCGAGCCGTGCTTCAACGACGCCAAGGTTGTTCAGGGCGCGTGCCTGGCCACCGGCGTCGTCGGCTCGGCGGTAGAGAGCCAAGGCCCGTTGGTAGCGGCTGACTGCCGGCCCGAATCGGCCGAGCCGCTCCTCGATGACGCCAAGGTTTGATTGGGTACGGGCTTGGCCGACCGTGTTTCGTGACCGCTGGAAGAGTCTGAGCGCCCGTTGCAGGTGCTCGGCGGCGGATGCGAGTTGGCCCAGCCACATGTGGGCAACACCGAGGCTGTTCAAGGCATCGGCTTGCCCGGCCACGTCACCGGTGTGCTCGGCTGCCCGGCTTGCTTGCCGGTGGATGGTCAGGGCATCGGTTGGGTACCCGCCATAAAGGAAGCGATGCAAGGTCGCCGACAGCCGAGTCGTGTAGTCCGGCCAACCATTGCTCGCCGTGTACTCGGCGACCGCGACCAGGGTGAGATGCTCCCAATCCAGCCAGGCGCGCGCCGTGTCGGGGCCGGTGATGGCCGGGACGGGCGTCTTCGCCGCCGCGATGGCGGGCCGGCGGTGGGTTTCGGCCGGGTACATCATGTCCATGGCCGTCGAGGCGTTAGCCAGGTAGTAGTCGAACAGGCGCGTCAGGGCGGCGCGGCGATCAGGCGGCGAGTCCTCGTCGCCTGCCCGTGTGGTGGCATAGAGGCGAATCAGGTCATGGAGGCTGTACCGCTCGGGTGCGCTCTGCTGCACCAGGTGATCGCCGCACAGCGATTGCAACTGAGTCTGCGCTGTGGCCAGATCGGTGTCGCACAAGGCAGCCACCGCATAGGCGTCGAGGTCCTGTCCGGGATGCAGGGCGGCCAACCGCAGAAGTCGTTGCTGGCTCGCGGAAAGGTGTTGGTAGGAAACATCGAAGGCGAGTTCGATGGCCGAGTCGAGGCGCCGTTCGTGATGACGTTCGTCAAGCCTGTCGGCGTGGTCCGTGAGAGTCCAGCCGGACTTGTCACGGATGTGTGCGGTGACCAGTCCCAGCGCGAGAGGCAAATAGCCGCAACGATTCGCGATGCGAGCGGGGGCCTGCGGGTCGGCGCCAACGGGAATCCTTTGGGTGGCCTGGTTCAGGAACTCCAGTGCCTCGTCGGGGCTGAACACGTCGACCGTGAGGTGAGTGGCGGGATGCAGGCCGGCAAGGCTGCGCCTGCTCGTGACCAGGACCGAACATGTCGCGGATTCCGGCAGAAGCGGGCGTAGCTGGTCTTCGTGCGCCGCGTTGTCGAGGACCACGAGGGTGAGTGAGCCGGCCACGAGCTTGCGATAGGCCGCCGTGCGGGCATTCAGGTCATGAGGCATTTCATGGCCGGGTACCCCGAGCAGCCGCAGGAATCCTTCCAGGACCGCCGCCGGGTCTGCCGGTGGCTGGGCGGAATCGGGATGGAAGCCGCGCAGATTGACGTACAGGATCCGCTCCCATGGCCGTTCGCGGGCGAGCAGATGCCCGGCGTGGACGGCGAGCAGGGTTTTGCCGACGCCGGCCATTCCGGCGATAGTGGAAATGACCGCCATCCCTCCACTTTGGACGTTGGAGCGCAGCGCTTGCCGGAGCCGGCCGAGTTCGGCGTGGCGTCCGGTGAACTCGGCAAGGTCGGGTGGCAGCCTGTCCTGTACCCGGACCTGAGACGCGGCGGCAAGCTCCCCGCTGATGACCCGTATTGCCTGGCGCCATTGGGTGACGTACCCCACCGCGGGATGCAGCGCCTGAACGATGGCGACCACCAGGTCCGGGTTGAGCCGGCGCCGGCCGGCCTTGAAGCAGTCCGCGACCGTCGCTCGTCTGGCAAGCTCGCCCTGGCGCCGGCCGGCGGCCTCCCAGGCGGAGTTGATGCGGTTCTTGATGGTCTCGTAGGACGGGTCAGCCGCCCAAATCTTCAGCATCCGCAGGGCTTCCACGAGCTCCTGCAGTGAGGTCGCCTTACCCGGATCGGGCAACTCGACGGTCATACCTCAATTCACGCACAATCATTCAGCATCGGCAGAAAGTGTCCGAGATCCGGCTCGGTCTTTCGATGGCGGTAAAGGTGTTGCACCTGACGCGGCGTGAGGGCCGTACGGTCGTGTGGTGGCGATCGAACAGAGGCATCGAGCTGAACGCAGGGTGGGCGAGTTGGCGGCGGCAACCGGGCTGACCGTGCGTACCCTGCACTACTACGAGCAGATCGGCCTGCTCGTCCCCTCCAGCCGGAGCGATACCGGTCACCGGCTCTACAACGAGACCGACGTGGCACGGCTGTACCGGATCTGCTTGCTGCGCCGCACCGGCCTGCCTCTGGCCGAAATCGGTCAGGCGCTTGACGACCCGGCGTGGAGTCTGCAGGCCGCGATGAGCAGACACCTCGACCAGCTCGACAGCCGGGTACAGGCGATCGGCCGGCTCCGCTCGCGTCTTGCCGGGCTTCTGCGGGCCACCAACGCCGGAGACCCCCAGTCCACCGATGAACTGCTTGTCACCGTGGAGGAGATGACCATGTTGGACACCACCGTCCAGGCACGAATCGCGTTGCTGGTGTACGCGGACATCGCGGCCGCTCACGACTGGCTGGTCCGGGTCTTCGGACTTGGCCCGGGCAGGATCGACCGGGACGAGCAGGGCCGTGCCGTGCACGGTGAGCTGCGCGCCGGAGACGGCGTGATCTGGCTGCATCGCGAGCAGGACGACGACCAGTTTCAGCTGCGCTCGCCGCGATCATTGGGCGTGGCGACGGCGACGACAGCGGTGATGGTCGAGGACGTCGACGCACACTACCGCCACGCGAAGGCCGCGGGCGCCACGGTGGTACAGGAACCCGTCGACCAGCCCTACGGCTATCGGGTCTACAGCGCCAAGGACCTTGAAGGCCACTTCTGGTCCTTCATGCGGCCACTTGACTGACGGTTGCCCGGCGACTGCTTCGGACCGCCACAACGAAAAGGCCAAGTGCGCCGCAGATGAACACAATGGTGCCGAGGTGATCGGCGAGGGTCTTGGGCCCGGTTTCCGGCTCCATGACAGCGCCAAGCCAGGCGTAGGTAAGGATCGCGCCTCCGGCGAGGGCAAGAGTGTGCACCGGGCTCCAGCCGGCCCGGCGTGACCATTGCCGCACGAGTGCAAAGAAGCCGACGGCGATGAGGACGCACGCCGCGACTCTGGTCCATCCGGGAAGGTACTCGGTGAGCATGTACAGGCTCGACGCGCCGAAGGCCGCGCCACCGGCGATCCATGGACCCGGCACGAAACCGTCCCTCGGTGTCCTAACGCGACGGTTACCGGCGAAGGCGACAGCGACGAGCAGGACGGTGATGACCGCGGCTGCGGCGAGTTGAGCTACTGTCGCCATGAAGCCGGATTCGACGTAGATCGTGTGCCCAAGCCACAAAGATCCGAGGACGAATATGGCTGCCGTGACGGAAAGTCCGGGCTTGCCGAGCCAGGGCGCGTCGCCTCGATCGGCGAAGATCGCCTCTACCAGAATGATAGGGACGCAGATGCTCCATATCGCGTGCATGGCGAACAAGACGAGGGTGAGCCAGGCGTCAACTCCGAGGCCCGGGATGACGGTGTCCATCAGCTGTTCCTGGCCGGCGAAGTAGGCCGGGTTGAAAAACAACTGATCAACGAGGCCTTCCTCGACGATCGTGTAGGCCACCCCCAGCGTGAGCATGGTTGCGTAACCACGCCCGGCGCGCCGGGTGAGCTCGCGAATGAGAACGGCGCCGCCCCCGTACAGCGGCGCAAGAAACGGAACGTAGAAGATCTCGGAGGCCTTCAGATTGCCTAGCAGGAATTCGCCGAACAGAGGTGCCAGGAAGAACAGCACAACGGCTGGGGCTACACGCCGGGGAAGGGACATCCGTGGTGGGGGTGGCATGGGTACTCCTGGCTAGGAAATGTTAAACCGAGCGATCGGTCTAATATTAGGTCGGAGTAGCGAAGGAAGCGAGGGCAACTGGTGAGGACCGTGGATCCCGTCCGGCATCTTGCCAAACGGCGACAGATCATGGATGCGGCAGCGGAGCTGTTCGCTTCCAAGGGTTTGGCGGCCACGACGACTGCCGAGATCTGCAAGGCATCCGCGATGAGCGCCGGCAATGTATTTCACTACTTCGCCAGCAAACGAGACATCTTCTTCGCCGTCATCGTCGATGGCGAAGCGGAAAAGGCCGAGTACCTGGCCACAGCCCGGTCCAGCCGAGATCCGCTGGCCGGGCTGCTCGATGTGGTGGAGATTTTGATTGCCCCGGCCGCCGATCCGCTAGGGCCGCCGCTGGTTATGGAGGCGATGATGCAGGCGCAGCGCGATCCTGATCTTGCCCGATGGCTGGATCGCGACAGAGCCAACGAGCAGGCCGTGATCGAAGAACTCATCAGAAAGGCCACTGTGGCCGGCCAGATCGACCCTGGAATGGACCCGCGCCACACTGCCTCTTGGATCAGCACCCTCATCGGCGCGTACTACCTGCAAGCCGCCACAGACACACAGTTCCACGCGGCCGAGCAGGCCAGCACGCTTGGTCTGGTCATCAAGCGATTCCTTTGCGCTTAAGGGAGCGCTGCTATTGATCAAGGCTGGTCAGGTGGGTACGGATACGGGGGACCGTGGCTTCGATGTCCTCGGTGTGGTCGGCGCCGAGATCGGTGAGGATTTCGAGGGCGTCTCGCCAATGCCGGCGAGCCCGGTCGTGGTGGTTGAGGGCGTGGTGGGCGTGGGCGAGACCGTCGTGCGCGCGCGCCTGATCGGTTGGCTGGCCCAGGTGGATCGCTTGCCGCAGCGCCTGTTCGTGGTAGTTGAGCGCGAGGTCCGGGTCGCCGGCGGCGTGGTGCAGGCGGCCCAGGCATTGGAGGGCCTCGAACCGCCAGTTCGCCCTGCCGAGCTCCTGGGCGAGGTCGAGCACCCGCTGGTAGCAGCCGGCAGCTTCACCGTAGCCGCCAAGCATCCGGTGGACGTGGCCCAAACCGTTGAGCGCGTTCAGTTCGCCACTGCGGTCGCCGGTCTCCCGGGCGATCTGCAACGCCTGCCTGAGGTGGTCGCCGGCCTGTTCATTGCAGCCCGCCATCCAGCGGACCCGGGCGAGACCGGTCAGCGAATTCAGTTCACCGCCGCGGTGGCCGATGGACCGGGCGATCCCCAACGCCTGCTCGAGGTCGCGGCCTGCCTGCTCGTAGTGGCCTTGTGTGCGGTGGACATCGCCGAGACCGTTGAGCGCCTGCAGTTCCCCGCCGCGGTCGCCGATGGTCTGGGCGATCCGCAGCGCCCCGCTGTAGTGGTCCTCGGCCCGCTCATAGTGGCCGAGCATCCGGTGCACGCGGCCTAGGCCGTGCATAGCCTGTAGTTCGCCGACGTGGTCGCCGATGGCTTGGGCGATCCGCAATGCCCGGCCGTAATGGTCGCTGGCCTGTTCGTAGGAGCCGAGCATCCAGTGGACGCGGGCAACACCATCCAGCGCGTTCAGTTCGCCGCCACGGTCGCCGATGGCCTGGGCGATCTGCAACGCCCGGCCATAGTGGTCGCTGGCCCGCTCGTAGGAGCCGAGCATCCGGTGCACGTAGCCAAGGCGGTTCAGCGCGTCCAACTCGGCCGGACGGTTACCGAGGCGACGGGCGAGGTTCAGCGCTGGCTCATGCAGGGCCGCGGCGTCCTGGTGGCGGCCACGGGTGCGCAGATGCCTGTCGAGGATGGCCGACAGCTGCCAGACGTGTTCGGGCCAGCCGTGTTTGGCCGCGTGTTGGGCGGCGGCGAGCAGGTTGGGCAGCTCGGCGTCAAGCCACCGGTTGGCCCGGTCGTGGCCGGACAGATCGGGGGTCGGGCCGTCGACGGGTGGGACTGCGGGGCGACGGTGCCGCTCATAGGGGTACGCGACGTCCATCGCCACCGCCGTGGTGTGCCGGTAGTGGTCAAGCAGCCGGTTCAACGCCGCTCGTTGCCGCGCTTGCGTTTCCTCGGTCGCGGCGGTTTCGGCGGCGTGCGCGCGGACCAGGTCGTGAAACCTGTACCGGCCCGGAGCGGGCTCGGCCAGCAGGTGGTCATCGGCCATCCCCTCCAGCCACCGATTCACCTCCTCCAGAGTGGTTGCCGCTAAGGCGGCCGCCGCGTGCGGGTCGATGTCGGGCCCGGGATGCAAGCCCAGCAACCGATACAGCCGTTGCGTGTCCGCGGACAGATTCTGGTACGACAGGTGCAGCGTGGCATAGACGCTGCGCTGCCCATCGTCGAGTGCGGCGAGCCGCGCGTCCAGGTTTCGCAACCGTTGCACCAGATCCGCCACCGTCCACACCCGGCGATGCTTGAGCCGGGCGGCGGCGATGCGGATCGCCAACGGAAGCCGCCCGCACAGCTCCACCGCCTCCCGTACCCCCGCGGGATCGGTCTTGACGTCGGGCCGATCGGCGGTGCGGACCAGCAACAGGACCGCGTCCGCTTGCGGCAGCGTGTCCAGCGACACGGTGTGGCTGACTTCCAAGGCGGCCAGCCGCTTGCGGCTTGTCACCAGCACCAGGCATCCTGCGGCGCCGGGCAGCAGCGGCTGCACCTGAGCCTCCGTGGCGGCGTTGTCGAGCACGATCAGCATCCGCCGTCCGGTCAGCAGGCTGCGCCACAGCGCGGCTCGCTCGTCCAGCCCGCCAGGGATTCGTTCGCCCGGTACCCCGACATCCCGCAGCAGCCGGTGAAGCGCGTCGAACGGCTCGACCCGCGCCACACCGGTGCTGAACCCGTGCAGGTCGATAAACAGTTGCCCGTCCGGGAAATGCCCGGCCAGCCGATGCGCGGCGTGCACCGCCAGCGCGGTCTTGCCGATCCCGGCCATCCCGTCGATCGCCGAGATCACCAGGGCCGGCGCCGTTGCGGGATCCGACGCCGCCGCCAGGATGCGCTTGACCTCCACGCCGCGGCCCGTGAACCACGTCGTATCCCGGGGAAGCTGGCGGGGAACGGGTCCGTTCTGCGCCGCGGGCACGGTCCTGCCACGCGCCGCCGCGGCCAAGATGTCCCGCTCCTCGCCGGAAAGGCCCAGTGCGTCTGCCAGTAACCGCACCGAGGCAGCGTGGGGGCGGTGCCCGCCGGTCTCCAGCCGGCGGATCGTGCGCACACCCAATCCGCATCGTTCGGCGAGTTCGTGTTGGGTGAGCAGTGCCCTTTCCCGCCAGGCGCGCAGAAGCCGGGCAAGGGGGTGTCCGGGGGTACGAGACGGCGGATTTGGACCGGACGGCATCTGCCTCACCCCCAGAATCTGGCCGCATAGTGGCCGGTCGATGGCCTCGATTATCGGCGCCGCGTACCGCAGATTCCATATTGAAGGCAAGGAGGGAACATCATGCGGAGAGTTTTCAGTGTCACCGTGGTCGCCGCCGCGATCGTCATGCTCATCGCCGGTACCTCGTCGGTGGCCGGCGCCCGGCCCGGCGTCGGCAACCTCAAATACGGCAGCGTGGGGCCTGGTGTGAAGTGTGTCCAGGTGGCCTACAACGTCCTGGCGGGCCAGGGCCTGGCAACCGATGGTGTCTACCTGGATCTGACCCGCCAGGCGACGGTGAACTGGCAGACCTTCTTCGGTCTGAAGGTCGATGGCATCGTCGGCCCGATCACGGGCGAGTCGATCCAGGGCATCTGGGACTTCCGGTTCGGCTCCGGCAGCTGGAAGAACCAATGGGTGCAGTGGAAGGGAGTTTCCTTCCGCTGCTGGGGAGTGGTACCAAGCCAAACCTGAGGTGCGAGACGGGGGTGTGGCCGGGCCAGCCGGCCACCACCCGTCCGCCACCCGATCAGCCCGTGACGGGTGTACCGCTCGAGTAGGACAGCCGGAGCAGGTCGCCGAGCCGGTTGCCGACGTAGAACTCGCGGCCGAGCCCGGTACCCACGCTGATTGTCCACATCGGAGTTTCTTTCTGCATGACCCGCAGGATCTTCAGGGACTGGGTGTCGATGGTGAAGACACCGCGCTCGGTGCTGGCGAGCAGCAGGCCCGCCTGCCGGTCGATCCCGAGTGAGCGGACCGGGCCGGGCACCTTCATGTCCGTCACGATCGTGCGGGTGGCCTTGTCGAACACCGTGATGGTCGGGTGGACGGTACCGCCGCCGAGGTTTCCGACGTAGATCCGGTTCTCGTCGACCGCTATCGCCCAGGGTTGTGTCCGGTCCGGGATGGGCACCGGCGGGTAGACGACGGTGGTTGTCCCGGTGTCGTAGACGGTTCCCAGCCCGTTGACGAACGGCTCGGACGACCAGTGGCTCAGCGCCACCTGGATGGTGCTGGTGGCCTCGTCGACCGTCAGCTCGGTCGGGCCGTTTCCGACCGTGATCGGCGGCAGCATGGTGTCGGTCGCCCCGTCGATGACGGCCAGCTTCTGCTGGTACGGCACGCTGACGTAGACCCGGTTGGTGCGCGTGTTCACCGCTACGTCGATGGGCGCCTGCCCGGTCGCGATTGTCGCCTTGACCGTCAGGGACGCACCGTCGATGACCGACACGTTGTAACTTTCCGGCCCGTAGTTGACGACATAGATCTTGTTCGTGATGGGGTTGACCGCGACGCTGCGCGGCTCCTGCCCGACCGGGATTCGCTTGATCACCTGTAGCCTCGCCCGGTCCAGCACGATCAGCTCACCCTTGTACGGTTTGCCGTGCGGGTTGCCGATCGGGTGGTACGACCACGTCACATAGACCCGCCTGGCGTCGTGGGCCACGGCGACCGCCTCCAGTTCGGTGCCGGCCGGCGGCGCCCCGAAGCTGAGCGTCTTGTCGGGGTACACCGACTGATCCTGTGTGGCGACGATCGCCGCGATCTGCGCGCTGGTCAGCTCGGCAGGCACGGCGTCACCCAGGGTCCACTGCTTGACCCGGAAGTTCAGCCCGGTCCAGTCGTTGTGATCGCGCAGGAGGCTGGTGTGGGTACCCGATGGCCTGTCCTGCTTGTCGAGGAGTTCGCCGTCCTGGCCGCGGGCGGCGTCGGTGTTGCACACGTAATCCGATCCGGCGTGGATCACCAGTTCCGGGGTGCTCGACGTCTGCGGTGGCACGGCTTTGCCGTCGTTGGGATCCGGGTTGGTGCTGAGCATGCCGTCGGGTCCCGGGCTGACGCAGGTGCCGCCGTTGTCGCCGTTGATGTCTGCCTCGACGTCGAGTTCGCCCGCGGGGCCGCCGTCGAAGTTCAACGGCTTGCCCGGCTTGTACACGAGGGTGCGGGTCTCGTCGTAGAAACCCGTTGTCACGGTGGCGTCGCCGATGCCCTCGGCCTCGTTGAGGTGTTGCTGGTCGAGGTCGGGTCGGATTCCCGTGGAGAAGTCGAGCCGGTCGCCGGGCAGCAACCCCCGCGGGAAGGCGTAGTTCATCACGCTCAGGTAGTTGGGTTTGAAGTTGACTTCCTCGAAGCCGCCGTGTTCGAGTCCCAGCGCGTGCCCGAGTTCGTGCATGAACGTGGCGGCCTGCAGCTGCGGCCCACCTCCGCCGCCGACGGTGCCACCACCGAGGCTGACGACGAAGTCCTTTCCGAAGGCGACGCCGTCGGGGTCAACGTTCTCGTTCGTGCTGTACTGGCGGTGCGCGAAGAGGGCGTAGTGGACGAAGGGCCGCCAGTCGTCGGGCAGCCGGTCGGGGCCGCCGGGGTTGTTGTTGTGCAGGTTGGTGCCGTCGCGGATGTCGCTGAAGTCGTCGTCGCGGTCGTTGCGGTCGCCGCTGGGGCTGAGCAACTCGCGATGGGGCACCTCCTCGCCCGGCAACGTCACAAGCTGTACCCCCGGAATATGTGTCCAATTGGGGAACGGGCATTTGGCGATCGCCGGCCGAGCCTGGGTGTTGAAGGCGTCTTTCACCAGCTGCAAGGTGCTGTCCGCGGGCTGGTGCTGGTGACCGCCGAGGCCGTAGGTGCTCGCCATGTAGTCGACCTTGACGAAGACGTCGGGCCGGCATGGGCTGGCGCCGTGGTCCTGCGGCCGGAAGCCGAAGGTGCCGTCGGGCTTGCGCACGCCGAAGCGTTCCACCGAGTTGGGGATGCCGTCGGAGTCGACGTCCGGGCTGCCGCCGACCGCCAGGAAGTCGTCGTCGTCGAAGCCGGAGTTGTCGATCCAGCCCACCGGGTGGCCAAGGAAGTTATAGATATCGATGTCGCCGTTGGAGTCCTCCGCGACGAGCACCTCGTCCTTGCCGTCGCCGTTGACATCCCCGGCGGCGAACCCGTCGGTGGTGTCGTAGGTGGTGGGGAACGAAGGCACGACGGGCTTGCACTCGTGGGTCATCACATCGATCTTGTGGGCCACGTCGCCGGCGATGAGGATTTCAACGATGCCGTCGCCGTTGACGTCCCCGAGGGCAAAGTTGTCGTCGTCGTTGTAGCCGGTGTCGCAGAAGCCGTGCATCGGTGTGCCGTCGCCGAGGTAGACATACGCGTCACCGTTGCCGTCGCCAAGGATGACGATCTCTTCCTTGCCGTCGCCGTCGACGTCCCCGGCGGCCAGGTAGTCGTTGCCGTCGAAGACCGAGTCGAACCAGTCGATCTTGTCTCCGAGGTTGTTGTACACCTCGACGATGCCGTCCACGTCACCGGCGATGAGGATCTCTTCCTTGCCGTCGCCGTCGATGTCGCCCGCCGCGAGCTTGTCGCCGTCATCGGCCAGGGTTCCGTACGGCTCGGGATTGACCAGCTGGCCGGTGTCCTCAAAGATGTCAAGGCCACCGGTTGCCAGGCCCAGCACGACGATCTCCTCGACCCCGTCGCCGTCGACGTCGCCGGTGACGAACTGGTCGCCGCCGTTCATGCCGCTTTCGAAGTCGTGGCTGAAGGTGCCGTTGGCCCGATAGACGTTGACGTGGCCTTCGTTGTTGCCGGCCTGATAGATCAGCGCCCCGTTGGCCACGTCCGCCAGCGCCGGTCGTGCCGGGGTTACCGCCACGAGCAGGGCCGCGGTCAGCGCGACTGTCGCGGACGCGACGATCACCCGCCGGACCGCGTGCGTTTCACGAAATGTCATGCGGGCAACGGTGACGACCCGTCGCGCCCGCCGCTCGTCCGCGGACGCAAACTTCCGCCAAACTGCCGGTTCGTCGGTGTGTGGACAACAGCACAGACACACTGTGCGGGCCGTGCTCTACTCCTGCGATGCTCGGAGAACTTCTTGTGCGGCACCGGGTCGCGGCCGGTCTCGGCCAGGCGGAGCTTGCCCGCCGGTCCGGGTTGAGCGAGCGCGCTCTGCGCGATCTGGAGCGTGGCGCGACCGGCAGGCCGCGGCGGCACTCGGTGCGCGCCTTGGCCTCGGCACTGGAGCTTTCCGGGCCCGAGCTTTCTGCCTTCCTTTCCGCTGCATTATCGGGTACCGGGCAAGCCGCGCCCGAGGCGATAAAACCAATCCGGATCGACCGGCTCTTCGGCCGCGACACGGAGTTGCACGCGCTGACCGAGATGGTGGCGATCGGGCGGCACCGGGTGATCAGCGTGACCGGGCCGGGCGGTGTCGGCAAGACGCGGTTGGCGGCGGCCCTTGTCGGGGAGCTGACCCGCCGCTCGTGGGACGTCAGGACCGTCGACGTGTCCGCATTGGACGATCCGTCGCTGGTGCTGGAGAGCGTGGCCGAGGCGGCCGGCGCGGGCGGTTCCACCCGGCTCGGGCCGATCGATCGGCTCGCGGCGCAGCTGCGCGGCGCCCGCGTCGTGATCGTGGTCGACGGGGCGGAGCGGGTGGTCGCGGCGGCATCCGAGCTGTCTGCGCTGGCCCGCCGGTGCGCCGGCCTGACCGTGGTGGTCACGAGCCAGCGCCCGCTGTGGGTCGCCGGTGAGCGCCGGCTCCGGCTCGAGCCGCTGCCGCTTTCGGCGGCGGTGGCCCTGTTCGCCGCGCGTGCCGCGGAGGCGGTTGCGGGCTTCAAGCTCGATGACGGCAACCGTGACGCGGTCGCGGCGATCTGCCGGCGGGTGGACGGGCTGCCGCTGGCCATCGAGCTTGCCGCCGCCCGCATGCGCCTGCTCACCCCGGCCGAGCTGCTCGAGCGGTTCGACCGGCCGCTGGCACTGCTGGCCGACGGCGGACCCGGCCTGCCCGCCAGGCACCGCTCGCTGCACGCGACAATCTCATCAAGCCTCGAGGTCGTCACGCAGCAAGCCGGTGAGCTGTTCGATCTGCTCGGTGCGTTCTGCGGCGGCGCCGGGATCGACGACCTCGAGAGCGTGGCCGCAAATCTGGGCCACGGTTGTTGCGCGACCGCACGGCACCCCGGCTCGCTGTTCGACGCGCTCGCTGAACTGGTCGACATGAGCCTTGTCCGCGTCGAGGCGGCGGCCGGCGACACCCGCTATACCTTGCCGGACACGGTGCAGCACGTCGCCAGGCAACGGCTGGCCGCAGGCCGGGCAGGGGAGCGGGCGCACCTGGCCGTTGCCAAGCACTTTCTCGACCGTGTCCGCCGCCCCGGTTCCGAACGGCCACTGGCCACCCGGGACTCGGCCAACCTGCGCTCGGCGATCGGGTGGGCGGTCGCCCACGAGCCGGGCCTGTTCGACGAACCGGTGGTGCACGGGCTGTTTCGCTACTACGAGGTGGCGGGCAGGCTCGCAGAGGGCCAGGCCGCCCTCGACCGGGTGGGCGCCGCCGGGCAGCCCAAGGCGTGGGTGCACGCCGGCCACCTCGCCCGCCTGCGCGGCGACTTCACCGCGGCACGGCGGCTGGGAAGCCTTGCGCTGCAATGCCTCGCGCCGTCCGATCACGATGGCCGCAGCCGTACCCACCTGATGCTCGGCTCGGTCGCGACGGACCTGCGGGAGCTGGCGACCTCGCGACGGGAGCTGCGCGCGGCGCTCGTGCACGCGCGCCGGGCCGGTGATGTGCGCCTGATCGGGCGGGTGCTCAACAATCTCGGCACCCATTCGATGGAGCTTGGCCGGCTTGACCACGCGGACCGGTTGCTGCGAGCCGCGCTGGAGGCGAAGCGGCGCGGCGACGCCGACGACATCGATTGCGGCAGAACGCTTTTCAACCTCGCCGAGACCGCCGTCGACGCCGGGCGGTTCGACATCGGACTGTCCTACGCCGAGCAGGCGACGCAGCGGCTCCTCGCCGCCGGCCACCACCGGCTCGCCGCGTTCGCCGCCAGCACCACCGCCCTTGCCCGGCTGCATCGCGGCGAGATCGGCGCCGCCGTTGCCGCCTGCGCGCGTGCCACCGCACTGCTGCAAGAGGAGGAGCACGACGACCGCCGCACCCCAGCCATGATCGACCTTCGGCGCAGCGTCACCGCGCACGCGGCCGGAGACCGGGCACGCGCGGCCGAGCTTCTGCGGCAGGCGGTCCCGGCGGGACTCGAAAGCCCGGAACGCGACCGGGAAGAGGTGGCGTACGCGATCGAGATGCACGCCGACCTGACGGCCTCGCGGGACGCGGTGGCCGCCGCCCGGATGCTCGGCACGGCGGGATGGCTGCGCCGCGCCTCGACCCGGTACGCCACGCCCGCATGGCTGGCCGTGACCCGCCGCGCCGCGTCGGCATGCCGGAAAAGGTTGGGCGCCAACGCTTTCGAGCGCGAGTACGGGCGCGGCTTCAGCGTGGAACCGCAAAGCCTGGCGGAGCTTTACACCTCGATCAGTCTTGGGTGAGCAGCAGGGTCCACAGGTCGACGCCGTACCAGAGCTGGCCGATGAGCAGGTTTTCGTTGGCCGCGTGCTGGTTGTTGTCGGCGTTGGCGATCGGCAGGATGACCGTGGGCACGCCGAGCACGTCGACGAGATCGTGCAGCGGCAGTGAACTGCCCAGGGTCGGCATGATGACCGCCTCGCGGCCGGCCGCGACCGTGGCCGCCTGCGCCAGCCGCCCGACGATCGGCAGGTCGGCGGGGACGCGCACAGCCGGGTAGCCGGCTGTGGGGGCAAAGCGCGCAAGCCGCCGCCGGCCGCGCCGCTCCTGATCGGTCGGTTCGCGGTCGAGGACCGAGTATCCATGGCGTGCAACGTGTTCGCGGATCAACTCCAGCATCCGGCCAGGATCGTCCCCGGCGGCGAGCCGGATGTCGACCGACGCCGTCGCGTTGGCGGGTATGACGTTGCGGGCGAGCGGCCCGACGTCACCGGCGGACAGGCCGCGCAGGTTGAACGTGGGTCGCATCATCTGGTCGACGAGGCGGCTGCCCGCGACCTCGGCCTCGGCCAGGCCCAGCCGGTCGAGCAGCACCCGCTCCACGGCCGGGAGTGCTTGCAGCGCGGCCCGGTCGGCGGTGGTGACCGGCCGCGTGCTGTCGTAGAAGCCGTCGATGGTCACCGTCCCGGCCTCGTCCTTGCAGGTCGCGAGCAGCTGGATGAGGTCCAGCGCCGGGTTGGGCACCCAGTTGCCGTAGTGTCCACTGTGGACCTCGGTGAGCGGGCCGTACACGGTCAGGTCGAAGCCGACGTATCCGCGTACGCCCAGGACAATCTGCGGCGCGCCGGAGTGGTGCACCGGGCCGTCGCACACCAGCCAGGCGTCGGCGCGCAACCGGTCATGCAGCGCAAGCAGGTAACCGCGCAGGTGCGGCGAGCCGGACTCCTCCTCGCCTTCGAACAGGAAGACAAGGTTGACGGCGGGGCTGGCATCCGCGTCACGCAACCCGTCGAGCGCGGTGAGCAGCGCGGCGAACGGCGCCTTGTCGTCGGCGGCGGCGCGGGCGTGGACCCGCCATTCGTCGTCGACCGGATCGCCCTTGGCGGGGAAGGGGATCGCGCTGCCATCGGCGGTGCACAGTGTCGGCTCGAACGGCGGCGTGCGCCAGTCTCCGGTGCCTACCGGCTGGCCGTCGTAATGGACGTAGACGCCGAGGGTGGGGCGGGCCGGGTCGGCGCCGAGGCGGCCGATGACGACCGGTGCGACGCCGTCGTGCTCGACGATCTCCATCCGCGCGCCGCGGGCGGTGAACGCCTCGGCGATCGCGGCCGCGTTGCGGCGCAGCGCCGGCACGTCACCGGTGACGTTGTCGAGGGCGAGCAAGGTCGCGAAGTCCGACAACACTTGGGCGGCATGCTGGCGGCGGTAGGACCGGACGCGATCGAGCAGGGCAGCGGACTTCACACCAGATACTCTGCCATCAGATCCAGCCGTGGCGGGAGGCCTGTACCCCGGCCTGGAAGCGGCTGTTGGCGCGCAGCCGCTCGCTCAGCGACGCGATGGTGCGCCGCACCGTGCGCGCCGAGAGCCCGAGCTTGCGCGCCACCGCCTCGTCGGTCAACCCGGCGGCCAGCAGCCGCAGTACCTCCACCTCCTGCGCGGTCAGCCCGTCACGGTTGCGGCGCAGCGGTTGGTGCAGCGGGTTTGCCGCGTGCCAGAGCTGTTCGAACAGCGCGCACACGGCGGTGAGCATGCCCCCGGCGTGTACCTCGAACGCACCCAGCTGCGTGTCGGCGGAGCTGATCGGCAGCAGGGCGACCTGCCTGTCCATCACCGCCATCGGCATGGGCACGACCGGGACCGTGCGAACCTCGCCGCCGAGATCGGCCATGCGCTGGGCGAAGGCGAGGGTTTCGGGGTCGTTGCGGTAGGAGTCCTGGTGCAGGGAGCGGAAGCGGGCGGTACCCGCCAGCGCGGCGAAGCTGAACTCGTCATCGACGGTGATCGAGGCGAGACGGAAGGCCCGGGCGGGACTGAAGAGCATGAAATCGGTGATTGCCATCTGTACCAGCTCGGTGAGGCGCTGACGCACCGCGGTAAGCCCGTCCAGGCGCACCATTGTCTCGGTGTCGGGCATGCGTTGCGCGTGCGCGGCGACGATGGCGGCGATCGCGTCGCGGGTCGCGGTGATCTCCCGCTGCCGCTGCCGCAACTGCTCCTCCGCCTCGTGCAGCAGGGTCGCCAGGCCCGTGCCGGGCGGGGCGAGCTGGTGATCGCCGGATTCGGCCGCCACCACCAGCTCCAGCTCGGTGAGGCGGTCGAGAGCCTTGCGCACGGTGCGCTGCGGCAGTCCAAGCCGTTCGGCGAGGTCTTCGGGGCGCATGTTGGGGTCGTTGAGCATCGCGCGGTATGCGGCTTCGGCTTCGGGCGGCAAACCCGGGTTGGTCAGTCCCACACTTTTGGCATACCTCGTCCAGACATCCACAAACATGACTGATGTTGCGTCCTGTTGTTGCCAGGCCGCTCGTGGCCACCCGATAGCGACGCCGACCTATCATTCCTCGCCAAGGATCAGGGCATGAATATCCAACCCGGCCGCCGGCTGCGCTCATGGCTGGCCGCCGCCACGGCGTCGATCGTCACCGCGATCGGTGTCATCATCGCGCTGCCCGCGGCATCGCTGCCGCCGCCCGGCCCGGCCACGCTTACTTCCGAGACGGCCTGCACGCGGGTCATCCTCGGCATTCCCATTTATCTTGATCCGTGTGTACCGGAAAGCGAGCCCCTGCCCAGCGACATCGGACCGTGGATCGACGAGATTCAGCACATCGTCGACTGCACGGGTGCCGAGATTCAGCCCCTGGAACCGGCAAACCTGATGCAGGCGTTGGCCACCGCCATACCGACCATGACCGCTCTGCCGCCGGTCACGACCGAGCCGACCGCCTTTCCCACGACGGCCCCGCCACCCAGCACCGTGCCGCCCGCCCCATCGGCAAGCGCCACGGCGGAACCGTCCGGAAGCCCACCGGCCTCGCCGACGGGCAGCCCGACGCCGTGCCCGACGGTGACACCGACTTCGCCTCCATCCTCCCCGCCGCCCTCTTCCCCGCCGCCGTCGTCCTCACCTCCACCCACGTCCTCGCCTCCACCCACGTCGACGCCGACACCTTCGCCGACACCTTCGCCTGAGCCGTGCCCGATCCCGTCGGCAACGCTGATTTCGGCCGATGCGGATGCGCCCAAGGACAAGGAGGCGGATCGGGTGTGCCGCCGGCCCGAGGACCCCTCCAAGGATGCGGTACTGGTCGCGACCGGCGACTCGGTCACCTCCGCCTTCCACCAGACCAAGAGCGCGGCGTCCACCAACTGCGCCATAAACAACGCGGCCGCGGACCAACGAGTCCCGCCCATGCCCGGCAACGACATGATGTTCAGCTACGCCGGCCGGTACTACACCAACCTCAACAAGAACATCAGCGAGTACTACAACTTCGCCCGGGTCGGGTTCACCACCGATGACATCATCAAAGCCTCCGTGGCCGCCGGTACCCAGGACGCTTGCAAGAACAACTGGAACAGGGTCAAGCCACCGCTCGATCTGGCCGACGACGCGGTCAAGGCCGCCAAAGCGGCCGGCAAGAAGGCCTACTTCGTGACCACGGGCGGCATCAACAACACCAACTGGACGGACATGCTGATCCAGTTCTCGCAGTGCCGCGGCCTCGAGGTGCTCACCGAGGCGTTCAAGGCCACGGCGTTCTCCACCAACGACACCAAGTTCGAGTACTGGGCACGCGGGCAGAACCCAGGCCAGTGGGACAAGATCATCGATAACGGCGGCGGCTGCCGTGCCACCTGGTGGGTACCACGGCCGTGGCCCTTCCCGCCGTTGCTGCTCAACCCGATCCGCATCGGTGTGCCCGCCTACACCGGGCCGGGCGGGGCCAACCTCAGCCCGCTTGCCAAGCAGATCGCCGGCGACGCCAAGACCATCGTCGACAAGATGCTCCTCGCGGGCGCGGACAAAGTGGTGTGGATGCTGTACTACAGCATCATCCCGGCAGAGGTCGACCTCAAGGCGGTGGTCTCCGAAATCCTCGGTGGCTACGCGGGAGTCAAGTACCTCAAGGACATCGTCCCCTGGATATTCAACCTCGGTGACGCCTCGCTCGTGCCGGTACAGCTGGTGGGGCGAATACGAACGCTGGAAGCCGACCTCAACAAAGAAATCAAGTCGCAGTTTCCGGTGAACGCGAGGCTGGTCGTCCAGCCCGCGCCCGCCCTGGGTGCCGGCGACATCCAGAAGACCGTCCCGATGGGCTGCCCGCACCCCAACGACAAGGGCCACGACAAACTCGCCAATGCCCTCAAGACCGCGATCGGCTGACCCGATCGGCTCCCGGATGAGCGGACCGTCCTGCTTGGACGGTCCGCTTGTCGTGGGCCTCACTCGGGAGGGCAGCCATCCAGTGGCTCGCGCGGAATCACGAGCGACACGGAAGTCCCCCGCAGTGCGAGGGTCCCCGCCGACGGGCTCTGCGTGCGGACGACGTTGACGAAAATGCACGTCCGGTCGATGGGCGAGCTCACACGGCTGCCGAAGCCGGCGGCATTCAGGATCTGCCTGGCATCGAATTCTGTCTGCCCGATCACATCGGGCACCGGCGTCAGCTTGCGCCACTCGGTGCCGTTGGACCATTTGATGATCCCCGGTGCCACCAGTACCGCGCCGAATGTGCCGTTGTCGGGAAATCTGACCTGGATGAGATCTGGGGCGAGCACCGTGCCGGACGCGTTGGGACGGCCGAAGGCGGACATGTTCACGGTCAGGACGTCGTTCACATTGGAAATGACCGGCCGGGCCGGCCCTCCGACGTCGTAGGTGCCGTTGAGGTTGAACACGGTCGGTATCGCGGCGACGGTGACACGCGTGGGCGCGGACGCGGGCTGCGTGCTTGCTTGGGCGGCGGTGGCGAGTGGCCCGGCCACGGCCAGTGCGCACACGGCACCGAGCGTACCGAGCCTCCCCAATACGTTGATTCTCATGACTTCAAGCCCCTTCACTGGGTCCCCTGGAGCGGTGGTTCGCTCGCGCCTCAACGCTGGCAACCTGTCCTGAAGTCCCACTGAAGCAACCGGAACGCGGACGTTAGTTGTCGTCCGGGTTGAGCAGTCGAAAAACGAGCCCGGCCGCCGCGCCGCCGGCGAGTGTCGCCACCAGGTAGATCCAAAGGGTGTTGAAGGTGGCCATGGATGCCACGACGACGGCAAGGCCCACGGCCGGGTTGAAGGCACCGCCGGAGATGCCGCCCACGGCGACCGCGCCGGCCAGCACGGTGAGGCCGACGGCAAGCCCGTAGAACGAGTTGTTCGGGTGATCCTTGCTCGTGGCCACGTTGAGCACGACGTAGGCAAGTGCGAAGGTCAGCAGTAGTTCGGCCAGGAACGCCGGCAGCAGGTCGGCGTTGGCGATGGTGAAGCGGTCGGGGTTCACATTGACGACGTACCTGGCCGTGAAGGCGGCGATGATCCCTGCGGCCAGCTGGGTGGCCGTGTAGAAGGCGAGGTCTACGACACTGAGCCGGCCGCGCACGAACGCGGCGAGGCTGACGGCCGGATTGTAGTGGCCGCCAGAGATGTGACCGCCGGCGAAGACCATCGCGGCGAGCACGGCACCGATGGCCAGGGGCGCCAGGATCGCCCCGCCGAGGGAGGCGGCGCACACCGTGAACACGAGGAAGAACGTTCCGATGAATTCAGTCGCATATCGACGCATAGACGACTCCTGATCTAGGGGTAAAAGGAGAGCATTCCACACGCGCGTCTTCGGGGGTACCGCTTCGGGCTCCCTATCTAGAGATCTCCCGGGTAAGGGCGGATAATCAAGATCGAACGGGGGAGGTGACCCATGGGCCAAGCACGCAACGCCATGGACAAACTCACCAAAGCAGCAACCGAAGCGCACGACATCGATGCGGTAATGAGCATGTACTCGGACAACGCCGTCCTTTCCACACCTGATGTGGGAGACCTCAAAGACCGGGCGGAAATCGCCGGATACTGGAAGCAGTTCATCGACGGCTTCCCGGACGGCAAGTTCCAGTACGCCAACCGGATCGAAGCAGGCAACACGGCAGTGGACGAAGGCTGGTTCGAAGGCACCAACACCAAGGCGGTCAAGCTGCCGTCGGGTGAAACCATGCCCGCCACCGGCAAGCACGTCCGGCTGCGGTCATGCGACATCGCCACCGTAGAGAACGGAAAGATAACCGAACACCACCTCTACTTCGATGAGCTGGACTTCCAGCGTCAGATGGGCCTGGCGCCGGCAAGCTAGCCACGCGTACCGGCCCCGACCCTGTGGTGGCACAGTGGAGCCGTGAGCGATCTGTTGCTGCGTGGTGCGCGGGTGCTGGATGTGGTCGCCGGCGTCTACCGCGACGATCACGATGTGCTGGTGCGGGCCGGCCGGATCACGGCGGTCGGGCGAGGACTTGCGGCCGATGAGGTTCCCGCGGTCGACCTGACCGGCCGGACCTTGCTGCCCGGGTTCATCGACTGCCATGTACACCTGCTCGCGGTCACCGCCGACCTGGCTTCCTTGCACACCGCCTCGCCGATGTACGTCGCCGCGCAGGCGGCCGTCCTCATGCGAGAGATGCTCGCTCGCGGCTTCACCTCGGTGCGCGACAACGCCGGCGCCGACTACGGTTTGGCCCAGGCACAGGCCGACGGTCTGCTGCCGGGGCCTCGGGTGTTCTTCTGCGGGCGGGCACTGTCGCAGACCGGTGGCCACGGCGACTCGCGGCGGCGCGGTCAGCACACCATCGACGCACACCCCGGCTCTCCGGTGATGACCCGCGTGGTCGATGGCGTGGACGCGATCCGCCAGGCGGCCCGCGAGGAGCTGCGCAACGGCGCCCACCACATCAAGATCATGGTGTCCGGTGGTGTCGCGTCACCCACCGACGAGGTCGACGCGACGCAGTACTCCCTCGAGGAGATCCGGGCGGTGGTCGAGGAAGCCGAGGCGGCCGGCAAATACGTTTCCGCACATGCGTATCCGGGCAGCGCGATCAGCCGGGCGGTGCGCTGCGGCGTGCGGTCGATCGAACACGGCAACCTGCTCGACGAGGAGAGCCTGCGGTTGATGGTCGAGCACGGCACCTTCCTGACGCCCACGTTGACGACGTACTGGGCGCTGAAGGCCGAAGGTCCACAATGGGGACTGCCGCCGGAGAGCCACGCCAAGGTCGACGCGGTCCTCGATGCCGGCCTCGACGCGCTGCGCCTTGCCCACCGGGCCGGAGTCAAACTCTGCTACGGCACCGACTGCCTCGGCGGCATGCAGCGACACCAGCTGCGCGAGTTCGCGATCCGCGCCCAGGTCCAGCCGGCCATCGAGGTGATCCGGGCGGCGACGGTCAACGCGGCAGAGCTGCTCGGCCGGTCCGGCCAGCTCGGCGTGATCGCCGAAGGCGCCCACGCCGACCTCGTGGTAGTCGACGGCGACCCGCTCGCCGACATCTCAGCCCTCATTCCCGCCGACGGCAAGCAGCCGGCCGTCATCCAGGCCGGCCGGGTGGTTTCGGGGCGCCCCTCTAAAGTCGATTCGCCGATTCGTCCCGCCTGACGCCGGCGCTGTGATCCGCAGCCTCTGGTCGAGTGCATCAGTTGGGATGAAGTAGACCAGGTCGGCCACACGGCGTGGGCCGGCGCGGAACGACCCGGAGAGCGGCGGCGCGGCAATGATCATTACGTTGATCATCGACACGTTCAATGTCAACAACAACGGAACCACGGTGTCGGCGACGCGTTTCGCCGCCGCCCTCATCTCGCGAGGGCATACGGTGCGCGTGGTCTCGTGCGGCCAACCGGGCGATCCGACCGGGCAAGGTCCGGAAGGCCCCGAGATGTTCTATGTTCCGGAACTCGTGGTACCGATCGCGAGCCGCCTCGCCCATCGCCAGAGCACCCTGTTCGCCAAGCCCTCGCGAGAGGTGCTGATCGCGGCGATCAAGGGTGCCGACGTCGTGCACATCTACCAGCCCTGGCCGCTGGGCCGCGCCGCGGAACGGATCGCACGCGAACTCGGCGTGCCGGCCATCGCCGCATTCCACATTCAGCCCGAAAATGTCACCTACAACATCGGGCTGGGCTGGTTCCCGCCGGCCGCGCATCTGGTGTACGTGTTGCTGCGCCTCAGTTTCTACGGGCGCTTCGCCGACATCCACTGTCCGTCGACCTTCATCGCCGCGCAGTTGCGCCGCCACGGGTACCGGGCACGGCTGCACGTGATTTCCAACGGTGTGGACGCCGGCTTTCGGCCGGGACCCGCCCGAGCGGCGAATGCCGACGGGCCATTCCGGATACTCATGGTGGGCCGTTTCTCCCCGGAGAAGCGGCAGGATGTGCTGATCCGGGCCGTCCGGCGATCGCGCCATGCCGCACGCATCCAGTTGCTCCTGGCGGGGCACGGCCCGCGCGAGAAGCGCCTGCGCCGGATGGCCTCGAAGCTCGCGAATCCGGCCCGGTTCGGCTACTACTCGCACGAACAGCTCGTCGACCTCATCCGTAGCTGCGATCTCTACGTGCACGCCTCCGACGTCGAAATTGAAGGCGTTTCCTGCATGGAGGCGTTCTCCTGCGGGCTCGTGCCGGTCATCTCCGACAGCCGGCGAAGCGCGACCGGCCAGTTCGCGCTCGGCACCTGGAACCTGTTCCGCTCCGGTGACCCGTCGTCGCTCGCCGAACGGATCGACCAATGGATCGAGCATCCGGCTGCCCGCGCTGCCGTGTCGGATACGTATGCCCGCTATGGCAAACTCTACGCCCTCGACCGGAGCATCAAGGCGATCGAGCGGGTCTACACGAGGGCGGACCACGCGCCGCAGGCACCGGCCGGTTACACCGGCTGGCTGTACCGCATGCTGTCCACCGCCTTCTATTACGTGATAGCGGTTCCGGCTCTCTTCCTCTGGACGCGCGTGATCCTCGGCGTCCGCGCCGAAGGCCACAACCGGCTCCCGCGAGCCGGCGGCGCGCTCACGGTGTGCAATCACGTGCATCTCCTCGACAGCGCACTCGTCGCGCTCGCCTTGTTCCCGCGCAGAGTCGTCTTCACCTCGGCACCGATTAACCTCCAGAACCGTTGGTACGGCGGCCTGGTGAGACTGCTTGGCGGAGTCGCGGTGCCGCATACCCCGTCGGGGTTGCCGCTCTTCTTCTCCGAAATGGAGCTCTTCCTCGCCAAGGGAAGGATCGTTCACTTCTTCCCCGAGGGGGACCTGAGCCCGTACGACACGAGCCTGCGCGACTTCAAGCGGGGCGCGTTCCATCTCGCCGCCAGGGCCCGGGTCCCCGTCGTGCCGCTGTCGATCCGGTTCACGCCGCCAACCGGGGTGGGACGATTGTTCCGCCGCAAACCCACGATGGTTATCGTCCTCGGCGAGCCCATCGTCCCGGCGACCACCGACCCTCTCAGCGATCAGCGCATTCGCATGGAGCTTGCCCGGCGCCGGATGCACGATCTGATCACGCGAACGGCGTCCTGAGCGCAGGCGTACGACCGCCTGCCGGTCAGCTCGACATGTCGGCGAACATGCCGACCTTGTACGACCCGCCCTGGTTGCGCACGATGACGCCGAGCCGGTTTGCCGCGTTGATCATGGCGATCAGGGAAACCAGCGCGACGACCTGGTCGTCGTCGTAGTGCTTGCGTACCTGGGCCCAGGTCTCGTCGGACACGCCGTGGTTGGCGTCGGCGAGCCGGGTACCCTCCTCCGCGAGCGCCAGTGCTGCCCGCTCGGCCTCGGTGTAGACGGTGGACTCGCGCCAGGTGGCGACCAGGTTGAGCCGGACCGCGGTCTCCCCGGCGGCGGCGGCCTCCTTCGTGTGAAAGTCGGCGCAGAATCCGCAGCCGTTGATCTGGCTGGCGCGGAGGCTGACCAGCTCCTGGGTGGACTTGGGCAACGGCGACTGCTCGATCGCCTGGCCGACGTTGTAGATCCTCTTGGCGATCTTGGCTCCAAGTTCGTTGGCCATCAGGTTGATACGGGGTTCCATGGTTCCGTCCTCACTTGTGCGGTCGGGTACCGCGCGGATCGTTCGCGCGACGTCCTTACCAACCTGAGATGCCCGCGGCCCGGCCTTTGTGACAGTGCGACGGTGTGAGGACAGCCACCGATCCCGGGTGTCACAAAACGGTGGGGACCGGTGTCTTGTAGTAGGTCACGACTTGATGAAAGTGAACTCGTCGACGTCGAACAGGTTTCCGGTACCCGCGAAGGTCAGGTAGATGTTGGCGGTGCCGCCAGGCACGCCGCTCAGGGTTGTGGTCACGTTGGTGTAGGTGTCCCAGCCGCCCGTGACGGGCACGGCCACCGAGCCGATGACGGGACCGGTTTGGGAACCGGTGCGCACCTGCAACGTGCCGCCGTTGCCGGCCGAGGAAACCCTGGCCCGCAAGGAGACCGCCCCACCGACGTCGACGTTGCCGTAGCCCGCCCAGTCGCCTGCGGCGATGTAGCCCAGCCGCGCGCCGCCGACAGCCCCGCCTGCGTTGACGACCTGGACGCCGCTTTGCGAGCTGAACGTCTCGGCTTGCACCGTCACATTCCCACCCGTCGAATTCGGGAAAGAACCGAACGAGAAGGTTCCGCTGCCAACCGTATAGACGTCGTAGAGTCCGCTGCGCCGGTTGAACGTTGCGCCGCCCGTCAATGCGGTGCTGGTGCTCGTGGCCGAGGCTAGGGGCACCCATACCTCGCCACCGGTACCGGCCGGAGCGCTCACTTGGAGATGGAACTGCCCGGCGGTGTCTTGCGCCCACCTGACGATGAGCGAGCCGTTCGCCGTGGGGACCTGTCCCTGCGCCCAGGCAAGGTTGGCCGCATGCGGCTTCACCTGCCAGGTCGAGTAGCCGGGGTTGACCGCGGTCGCCCCGAGGACCGACTCCGTGAGGATCTGTGTCGGGCCCGCTCCCCAGGCGTGCGCAAGGCTGTCGAACCCGCGGTCGGGCAGGCCGTTGCTCATCACGAACTCCCAGAACGTGCCGGTGTAGAACCCGCTGTTCGGGTCGACCTGCAATCCCCACAGCCGGCGCAGGAGTTCCAGCGCGCCGGCCGTGTCCTCGGCGTGCATGCGCGCCATCACTTCCCAGGTGTTGTTCAGCGGCTCGATGGTGTGCCCGTACGGGTCGGCCATGCTCGGCGAGGGTTGGGAGATCTGGCTTCCGTGGGCCTGCCACCGGTTCCTGAAGTAGGTCAGGATACCCGGCACGCTGCCAGGCGCCGCGACGCCGAGCCGGATGGCGTTCATGTTGGCGTCCAACGGGAACACGTTGGTACGAGTATTGGTGTGCACATACAACCCGGCGCCGGCGTTCCACAGCCGGGAGTTGATCGCGTTCCTGAGGGCGTTGGCTTTGCCGGTGTACTCGGTGACCCTGGCCGCTGTGCCGACCCTGCCCTCAAGCCAGATCATGTTCTGCAACAGCTCGTAGTAGGCAAGGCTGTACTCGGTCACCTCACCGCTTTGCGTGGTCTGCCAGTAGTCGTTGTCGTTGGTGACGACCAGCCCGTTGGCGTTGACTCTCGTGGCGTGATACGCCGTTGCCGCCTCAAGCCTGGGCAGCAGTGAGGTGATGTACGCGGTGTCGCCGGTGTAGCGGTAGTAGAGCACCGCGATGATCGCCGAGTAGGCCGAATACGTGACGGCGTAATCGAAGGCGCCACACCCGCGGAAGCCGACGGCACTGGTCAACCGGCCGCTGGCCGCCTGCAAGTTCATGATGGCGTTGATGGAGCCTTTGACGTACGGCACGCTGTTGCTGCCCAGCGACAGTTGCGCCACCGGGTTGGTAATCATCAGGTCGCCCGACCAGATGGCCCGATCCCGTTTGGCACCATCGAAGATGACCGGCTGGGTGAAGCAGGACGCGACCCCGGCCGGCACCATGTCCATTTGGGTGGTGTAGGCGCCCGCGTACCACATCCTGTTGAGCTGGTCGTCACTGGACATGAACCAACCTTGGTACCTGTCCGGGCCCGCGCGGTAAGCCCTGAAGTTCAGCCCCGCGGCGCTCAGGCTGACCGTGCCCGCGGTCCTCAGTTCGATTGCGGCGAAACGGAAGCCGCCGCGCAGCCCGCCGGTGTAGCGTTGCGGGCCGGTGACCGTGAGATTGATCTGCGAGCCGCTGTCGTTGACGAAAGCGCCGCTGCTGTTGGTCAGGAAGCGCAGCGCCTCACTGGTGGAGATACGGATCGTGTTCGACGCCGGAGTCGACGCCGACACGGTGACATACGGCGTTCCGCCGACCTCCTTGCCGAAGTCGAGAACGACGGCTGCCGGCTGCCCCCCGGAAGGCACCGTCATGACGGTGGTACCCGTGCCCTGGACCAGCGCGGCGGCGTTGGTGACCGAGCCCTGCGTGCGCACGATGCTGACCGGCCGCACGTCATCGCTGGACGGCGCCGGAACAAGGCTTTGCCAGTTCGGATTGGCCGGCCACGCCGGCAAAGCCGCGACCGCCGGGCTCGCCGGGCTGGCCAGGCTCGCCGGGCCCAGGATGATTATTGTTGCAGCTACGCAGATGAGGGCGTTGGCAGGTTTGCGCATGACGATCCTCCTATTCGGAGGGATGGGCCCGAAGGGCAGAAGGAAGAGAGCGGGCCGCCGTGCTATCGAGGCAGGTACGGCCCGCTCATGTCGTCACCGGACGGTGCGACGGGATCGAGCTGTGGCATGTCTGGATCGTGTGGGTGCCCCCTAACTGCGCCGATCCGCTCTGAAACGTTTCATTGAGTGCTGCGGCGGCGGCAACCTAGTTCCGGGCGGGTTTCGCGTGACCATACAAGCCCGTGGATGGAAGCGTCAAGATGCCGGGGGTGCCGTGGTGTTCCGGACGACGAGCGAGGGGGACAGCTTGATCTGCACCGATGGCTTGGCGCGGTTGGCGATCCGTTCCAGGAGCAGCTGGGCGGTGAACCCGCCGATCTGGTGACCGGCCTGGTCGACCGTTGTCAGCGAGATCGGGCGGAACGCGGCGAAGCTGGTGTTGTCGTAGCCGGCCACCGAGATGTCCGCGGGCACGCTCAGGCCGGCCTCGGCGATCGCCTCCAGCGCTCCCATCGCGACGATGTCGGCGCCGGCGAAGATGGCGGTCGGCCGGTTCGGCCGGGCAAGCAGCTGCTTGGCCCCCAGGTAACCGCCGTCCTGGGTGTAGGTCGTGGAGACGATGTCGATGTCGTTGGCCAGACCGTGGGCGTGCATCGCCTGCCTGTACCCGTCGGCGCGGATGGTGTTGGGCATCTCGCGGATGCGCACGGGGTCGTCTTCGCGGTGCTCGATGTGGGCGATGCGCCTGTGCCCGAGCCCGGCCAGGTGACCGACGATCAGCGCCGCCCCCGCGACGTCGTCGTCGCTGACGGTGTCGAAGGCGACGGATCGGCTGTGGCGCCCGACGACGACCACCGGAACGGAGTGGGCAAGGTATTCAAGGTGTGCTGAGGAGGAGATCGGTGCGATGAGGATGATGCCGTCCATGCCGCGGTCGATCATCGCCTCGGTCACCCGGGCCTCGGCGGCCTCGCCGTTGCAGCTCGAACCGAGCAGGACCTGGTAACCGGTGTCGCCGAGCGCTTCTTCGAGCCCGTCCAGGATGTCGGCGAAGAAGGGGTTGCGGATGTCGGGCAGCATGACGCCGATGGTGTAGGTCTTCCCGCGCATCGCCCTGGCCGCCGCGTAGGGCCGGTACCCCAGCTCTGTCATTGCCTTGCGCACCTTGGCCTGCATCGACGGGCTGGTCCCGTACGCGTTGTTCATCACTTTGGACACTGCGGTGGGGGAGACGTTGGCATGGCGCGCAACATCGATGATGGTGACTCTGCGGCGCCGAGCCTGCGACTTGTCCATCCCGGTCTCCTCGAGGGGTGCGGAAAACGTTGCACAGTCTAAGCGGTGCCCTGATCCGCAGCGCAAGCCCGTGCCCCGGCATCACGTTTCGGCGGCAACTCTTGACGGCGAACAGATGACCTCCTAGGGTCAGGCGCAACATTTTGGAAAACGTTACTCACGCCATCTCGGCGGGTGCGTGAGCGGGTAGTGCCAGGTCGCCTCCACTGTGACCAGGCGCAAGGTAACTGGTTGTGCGCGGGCAAGCGGGCGTGGTACCCGCGAAATAGGTGAAACGTTTCACGGAAGTGAGCCTATCCAGTGAAGAAAGCTCCCCCATGGTGGTTCGCGCTACCGGCGATGCTGCTGTTCGCGTTCGTCGTGCTGGTGCCGAGTGCCCGCGGCGTGTACTACGCGTTCACCGACTGGGATGGGCTGGACCCGGCGTTGTCCTTCATCGGCTTCGAGAACTTCTCCACCATGACCCGCGATCCCGATGCGATGCAGGCGATCTGGCACACGCTGCTGATCGCGGTGGCGATCACGATAATCCAGAACGGGTTCGGGTTGCTGCTGGCGCTCGGGGTGAACACCATCATCAAGTCCCGCAACATAATCCGGGTCTTCCTGTTCGCCCCGGCGGTGATCACCCCGATCGTCACCGCCTACCTGTGGCGCAACCTGCTCGGGCCGCAGGGCGCGGTCAACAGCCTGCTCGGCGCGGTGGGGCTGGGCTCGTGGCAGCAGGACTGGCTGGGCGACCCGGACCTGGCGCTGTGGTCGATCGTCGGGGTCATCGTGTG
>DASUXL010000085.1:0-45328 GCA_036377915.1 Candidatus Limnocylindrales bacterium | reverse complement strand
GTGGCTGTGGCCCATGCCCCGGCCCGGTTGGTCGCGGCGCCGGCCTGGTTGAACACCTGGGTCACGGTGGTACCGGACACGATGCTGACCCGGAAGAAGTCGGCACTTGACGAGTTGTTCAGATGTGCCAGGTACCAAGAGAAATTCAAACTGAGCGTCCCGGTGGACGGCAGCGCGATCGCCGGTGACTGGATGGTGGTCGTGCCGCCGTCGATGTCGAAGGCGCCCGCACTGGTACCGGCAAGCCGCCCGGTGACCAGGTCGTTGACACCAGAGACGGTGGTACCCAGCTGCAACGCCACGCCCGAGGAGGTCGCTTCGGGATCGCCGCGCTCCCACTGGCCGACCGTCGCGGTGTCGGTGCCGGCCGGGTTGACCGTCCAACCCGTCGCCGTCTCGAACGTGTCGGAGTAGACGGTCGTGGGCGGCGTCCCCGTCCCGACGGCAAGCGTCCACAGCGCGTGGGCGGCCGCGTCACCGGCTCGGTTCAGCACGGTGTCGCTGATGTTGGACATGGTGTCGCAGGAGCGGTGGTAGCAGGGGTCGAACGCCGACTGCGTCCCGCCCCACTTCGACACCTGGCTCGCGGTCTTGACCCGGGAGGCGCCGGCGGCGACCCCGGAGGTCTGCACGCCGATCGCGTTGAACGAGGCGTCATCCGACCGGCCGACCCCTTCGGTGTTCTCCTCGGTCTGCACTCCGATCGAGTCGTAGTACGCCTTCACGACCTGGCCGATGCCGGAGGTGATGCGGTTGATGAAGAACCCGGCGTTGACCGATGCCACCATGTCGAAGTTGAAGTAGCCCCGGATGCGCGAACGCTCCGCCGTCGGCAGCGTGTTGGCGTAGAACTGCGAGCCGTTGAGGCCCTGCTCCTCGTCGGTCCAGAAGCCGAACCGCACGTGGTTGAGCATCGTCGGTCTGGTCCGGGCCAGGGTCAGGGCCAGCTCAAGGACTGTCGCCGTGCCGGAGGCGTTGTCGTTGATGCCCGGACCCGCGGAGACGCTGTCCAGGTGGGCACCGAACATGTACACGTTGTTCGCGTCGCCGCCGGGCCAGTCGGCGATCACGTTGGGGCCCGCACCCGCGGTGCAGCCCGAGGTGCAGTTCTGCCTGACCACGGTGAAGCCGGCCGCGGACAGCTGGTTGAACACGTAGTTCACCGAGGCCGTGTAGCCGGCCGTGGTCGAGCGCCGGGTGCCGCCGTTGGCGTTGGCGATGTTCTGGAGCTGCTGCGAGTGCGCCCGCTGGTTGGCCAGCGGGATGTCGGGTGCGGCGGCGCGCGCGGGTTCGGCGAGGCCGATGGCGACGAGCGTGCTGGTCGCGGCGAGGACGATGGTCATCAGGCCGCGGACGGTGAGGGGTGATCTCATGCGTTCGAAGGATACGCAAGACAACGATGAATGTGAATAGATGAGGTACTGTACCGTGGTCAGGTGCGTCTCATCATCGCCCGCTGCACCGTCGACTACATGGGCCGTCTCGCCGCCCACCTGCCCCCGGCCACGCGGCTGATCATGGTCAAGGCGGACGGTTCGGTCTCCATCCACGCCGACGACCGCGCGTACAAGCCGCTGAACTGGATGAGCCCGCCGTGCCGCTTGGAGGAGGCGCCGGGCGTGTGGCGCGTGGTCAACAAGGGCGGCGAGGAGCTGCGGATCACGCTGGAGGAGATCTTCCAGGACACGTCCTATGAGCTCGGTCCCGACCCGGGGCTGCAGAAGGACGGCGTCGAGGCGCACCTTCAGGAGCTGCTGGCGGCCGCCCCGCACACCTTCGGCGAGGGCTTTACGCTGGTGCGGCGCGAGTACATGACCGCGATCGGGCCGGTCGATCTGCTGTGCCGCAACGAGGCCAACGCCCACGTGGCGGTGGAGGTCAAGCGCAGGGGCGAAATCGATGGGGTTGAACAGCTGACCCGGTACCTTGAGTTGCTCAACCGCGACCCGCTGCTCGCCCCGGTCAGCGGGATCTTCGCCGCGCAGGAGATCAAGCCGCAGGCGCGGGTGCTCGCCGAGGACCGTGGAATCCGTTGCGTGGTGGTCGATTACGACCGCTTGCGCGGTATCGAACGGGACGAGCTGACCCTCTTCTGAGTGAAAAACTCGCGCAGCAGCGGGGCGAGGATCTCCGGCGGCGCGTCGTGCGGGTGGCCGTCCAGCGTGCGGTGCACCGCGTCGGGCAGGGTCGCCGCGGCCGCTCGGGCCGCGTGCTTGCGCCAGGTGGCGCTTTGATCACCATCAAAAATCATTGTGGGTACCGGGACAGTCCGCCACACATCCGGAAGCTGAAAATCGCCCATGACGGCGAGGTCGTAAACCAGCGTGTGCGCCAAGGCTTCCAGCGCCGCCCACGCCGGCGCCGTCCGCATCGGAGCGACGACCTCGGCCGGCATCTCCACCGCCTCCGTCAGGAACAGCTCCACCGCGTCGCCGCGCCGTCCCGCCGCCACGAGTTCGCCGAGGCGTACCGCGAAGTCCGCGGGGACCGGGGAACGGGTGCCGTCAAGGATGAACGGCGGCTCGATGAGGGCAAGGCTCGCGATCGGCACGCCGTGCGCGGCGGCGTCGACGGCCAGGACCGCGCCGGAGGAGACCGCGAACGCGTGGACCGGCCCGCCCGCGTGCTTGACCAGTGCGGCCAGATCCTCGATTTCACGCGTCACCCGGTAGGGCAGTGTGTCGCCGCTGCCGCCCCGCCCTCGCCGGTCGTACGAGTACACCGTAAAGTCGCCCGCCAGCCGCATCGCCAGCGGCGCGAACGTCTGCCGGTCGTTGAGCGCTCCGCCGATCAGGACTATCCGCGGCCCACGCCCGTAACGGTCGTACGCGATCATCGTCCCGTCCACCGACCGGATCGTCCCGTCCGCCGACCGCACCGTCCCGTCTGCCGACCGCACCGCCCCGTCCGCCCCGTTTTCGGCTCCGAATATTCGCCGGCGAATATTCGTCGACGAGTATTCGCCGCCGAGGTAAGCGAACAGCGGCGCGTGCCCGTAAAGCCGCGGTTCGTCCCGAGTGGACAGTCCGGTGTAGTAGGCGGTGTGCCGCTTGAGGACGGCCTCGTACTCCCCTGATTCGTGCAGCCGCTCCCGGCAGTAGGCGCCCACCGATTCCAGCAGCCTGTACCGCATCCCGCCCGGCGCGTCGACCCGCGCCAGCAGCGACCGGTCCACCAGCCGCCCCAACACGTCCGCGACGTCCTCCGCGCACACGGCCTCGGCGGCCTGCCGCGTGAACGTGTCGGCGTGCAGCGCGACCCTGCACAGCACCGCCCGCTCGTCATCGCTCAGCAGCCGCCAGCTCCAGTCGATGACCGCGCGCAGCGTGCGCTGCCGGGCCGGGCCGCCGTGCGTTCGCGGGGCCAGCAGCCGGAACCGGTCGTCGAGGCGCTCGGCGACACCGTGCACGCCCAGCCCACGAACCCGGGTGGCCGCCAGTTCGAGCGCGAGCGGGATACCGTCAAGGCGCCGGCAGATCCCGGCGACCGTGCCGGAGTCGTTTCCCCCCAAGGGAATTCCCGCCCGCGCGGTGAACAGCTCGATGGCGTTGGCCAGTTCCAGCGGCGGTACCTCCCAGAGCACCTCGCCCGGGATGGCCAGCGGCTCCCGGCTGGTGGCCAGCACGCGCAGCCCGGCCGAGGCCCGCAGCAAGCGCTCGGCGACCCCGGCCGCCGCCCCGATCACGTGCTCGCAATTGTCAAGCACCAGCAAGGATTCCCGGCCGCTCAACCCGCGCACGAGCCGCTCCACCTCATCGTCACCGGCGGCTGCCAGTTCGACCCACGCCACCGCGCCCGCGTGGCGGTGGGCAACCTCCAGCGCCAGCCGCGTCTTGCCCACGCCGCCGGTGCCGGTCAGCGTCACCAGCCTTGCCTCCGCCAGCCGGGCGGCCACCTCCCGGACAGCGCCGTCCCGCCCGATCAGTCCGGCCAAGGCGTGTGGCGGGTTCAGCGCGGGCGGTACGTCCTGCCGCAGGATCGCTTGGTGCAGTGCCGAAAGCTCCGGCGCCGGATCGAGCCCGGCCTCGCGCACCAGGCGATCGCGCAACTCCGCATACGTCTCCAGCGCCTCGATGTGCTTCGCCGAAGCGTAAAGCGCGCGCATGTACAGCCCGCGCAGCCGTTGCCGCAACGGGTTCCGCGCCACCAGGTCGGCCAGCTCGGCGACGAGCGCCGCGTGCTCGCCCAGTTCAAGCCGGGTCTCCGCCAGTTCCTCGTGCGCCGCGAGGCGCTCCTCCTCCAGGCGGCCGGCCGCGGCCCGCGCGAACGCCTCCTCACCGAAGTCCGCGAACGCCGCACCGCGCCACAACCCCAGCGCCTCGGCCAGAATCCCCGCCCTGCCAACGGGATCGGCGGTGGCTCGGGCCGTGGCGACAAGCGCCCGGAAACGGCCGGAGTCCACTTTGTCCGGTGCGACCCGCAGCAGGTACCCGGGCGGCTGGGACACCACCAGTTCGCGGCCGCCCGGTTCGGCGTCCTCAAGCGCCCGGCGCAGTTGCGAGATCCGGGTCTGCAGGGCGTTGGCCGGATTGGCGGGCAGCCGTTGCGGCCACAGGTCGTCGATGAGCCGGCTCGCCGGGACCGGCACGCCGGCCTCCACGAGCAGTTGCGCCAGTACCTCACGGACCTTCCGGTCGGCGACCCGGACAACCCTGCCGCCGCCGTCCCAGACCGCGACCGGACCCAGTACCCCGAACCGCATCCCCGAACGCTAGCCGAACCCGCACGCCGGCTGAAGTAAACCTGAAGCCGCTCCCGGCATCCTGCACCGCATGACATCAACGACCCGCAGGCTGCTGGCCGGCGGCGTGATCGCCGGCCCGCTGTTCATCGTCGTGGTACTGGTCCAGGAGCTGACCCGCGAAGGGTTCGACCCCAAGCGCCACGCGCTGAGCCAGCTGAGCACCGGCGACCTGGGCTGGCTTCAGATCACCACCTTCATCGTGTGCGGGCTGCTGTTCCTCGCCTGCGCGGCCGGCATGCGGCGCGCGCTGGGCAACGGTCTGGCCGGCAGGTGGGGACCGCGGCTGTTCGGCGCGTTCGGTGCCGCCCTGATCTGGGGCGGAGTGTTCGTCACCGACCCGGTGGACGGTTTCCCGCCGGGGACGCCGCTCGGGGTACCCGATAAAATCAGCTGGCACGGAGCCCTGCACATCGTGGGTCCCCTGGTGGCCGCCGCCTCGCTGGTCGCCGCGTGTTTCGTGTTCGCCCGCAGGTTCGCCCGTTCGGGCAGGCGCGGCTGGCAGGTCGCCAGCATCGCGATCGCCGTGATCTATCTGGTCCTCGGGTTCGCGGCCTTCCCCTTGGCGGACTTCCGCCTCATGCTCGCCGGCGGCATCCTCATCTGGGGCTGGGCCTCGGCCGTGGCGTTCGGCCTGATGCGCCAGCGGCTCTGAGTCAGAGAGCCCCGAAGAACAGGTTCCCGCGGGCCTTGGGATCGGCGCTGGTGTAGTACTCGCGCGCCGCGACGACGAGGTCGGGCACGGCGAGCCGGCCGCCGCCGGAGACGTCAAGGGCGGCGAACGCGGTCTGCGTGGCGTCGTCCTCGGTACCGAAAGCCTGGTGCATGGTCCGGAATTCTGGCAGGGCAACGAGGTCGTCCCCGTCGTGGTCGGCGAGCACGATCCAGGAGCGGGTCGCGGGCGCGAAGGTCTTGTCGAACTTCTTGCCCTCGATGTAGGCGTTGATCATCGCGTGCCGGAACTCGGCCGGTGAGATCGAGTCGTCGTGGTCGATGTCGGCCTCCTCGGCGAGCTCGGCCCAGAGGGCGTCGCACAGCTGCAGCACGTCGCGGCCCTTCTCGGAGCTTGCGGGCTGGCCGAAGCCGAGGATGAGCCGGTTGCCAAGGGCGATCAGGTCATCGCGCTCGATCTGCCCGTTGCTGTTCACGTCGATCTGGTCGAAAGCCCTGTCCAGCTTCTGGATCTGCAATTCGGAAGTCATGCAATTTGAGTATCACGGTGGGTCCCACCCGGGGGACAGATTGGCGAAGCCCGACTCCAATTGGGCAAGGCAGATTTCGGCAAGCTCGGGGAAGGACGCCTTGCCTTCGCTGCTGACCCAGCGGGCCAACGCCGGCAGAATGCATCCGATCACGGCGCCGGTGAACGCCTGCACCTCGAGGTCGTCCTCGTCGCGCCCGGTCCGCTGCGCCACCGCCGCCGACAGGGTGTTGACGGTGCTGGTCTGGCTGGTCAGCAGGCGGGCGCGCAGGGCCGGCGTGGCGAGCTGGAGCCTGGCGCGCAACAGCAGCTCCTCCTTCTCGGCCGGCCCCATGGCGTCGATCAGCTCGCGCAGCGTGCGGCGCAGCGCCGCGACCGGGTTCAGCCCGGCGGGCTGGGCAAGGAAGATCTCGATCATCACCGGGTCGTAGTCGTCCTGGATCACGACGTCTTCCTTGGTGGCGAAGTAGCGGAAGAACGTGCTCGGCGAGATCTCGGCGGCCTCGGCGATCTGGTCGACCGTCGTCGCCTCGTAACCCTGGCGCGCGAACAGTTTCAGCGCCTCCTGCTGGATCGAGCGCCGGGTCTTTTCCTTCTTGCGTTCCCTGAGCCCCGCCACGGTCGACACTCTATCAGTTGGCAGTCTCTAGCTTTTGAGAGTTACTATCACTTTATGCTGACTGTCAAAAGGTGGTACGCCCTGGCCGCTCTCGTGCTGTGTGGCCTGGTCATCGGGCTCGATGGCACGGTGCTCAACGTCGCGCTCGCCACCCTCTCCGCCGATCTCGGGGCGACAACGGGCGAGCTTCAGTGGATCGTCGCCGCGTATCTCGTGACGTTCTCGGTGTTCCTGCTGCCCGCCGGGGCCGCCGGCGACCGGTGGGGGCGCAAGCGGTTGCTGCTCGCGGGCGTCGCGCTCTTCGGCGCGTCAAGCGCCCTGGCCGCCTTCGCCACCGACGCCGCCACGCTCATCGCCGCACGCGCCGTCATGGGCGTCGGCGCGGCGATCATCTTGCCGCTTTCGATGTCGACGCTGCCGGTCATCTTCGCCGAGAACGAGCGCTCCCGGGCGATCTCCGTCTGGACGGTCGGGCTCGCGCTCGGCCTGCCCCTGGGACCCGTCGTCGGCGGGTGGCTGCTCGAAAACTATTGGTGGGGCTCGGTTTTCCTCATCAACATCCCGGTGGCCGCGATCGCGATCGCCGCCGGTGCGGTGCTGCTCCCCGAATCACGCGACCCATCACCGTCCAGATTGGACGTCTGGAGCATGCTGCTTTCAATGACCGGCCTGGGACTTCTCGTATACGGGGTCATCGAAGCTCCGGTCGCGGGCTGGGGATCGGCGAAGGTCCTCGCCACGATCGGCACGGGGATGGTTGCGCTTGTGCTTTTTTGGTTTCGCGACTCATTGGGTACCCGCAGATTGTTTGAAAACAAACAATTTACTTCGGGAACGATCGCGACGGCATTATCTGCACTCGCCCTGATGGGTGTGCTTTTCGTGCTGCCGCTGCGGTTGCAGGCGGTCGACGGCTACACCGCGATGGGCACCGGGTTGCGGCTGATCCCGCTGATCGCCGGGCTGATGGTGACCGGCAAACTGGCCGAGCGCCTCATCGCCCGCCTCGGCCACCGAGTCGTGATCACTTGCGGGATGCTGCTGCTTTCCGCCGGTTTCCTGATCGGTTCTTTCACTCGGGGGTACCCCATGACTGCCGCCTGGTTGTTCCTGGCCGGGCTGGGTCTGGGTGCGGCGATGGTCCCGGCGATGGACGCGGTGCTTGCCGCGCTGCCGCCGGAGCGGGCCGGCGCCGGATCCGCCCTGGTGCAAACCTTGCGGCAGGTTGCGGGCGCTTTCGGCGTGGCCGGGCTGGGCAGCCTGCTCAACTCCGTATACGGCGCAAGGCTTCCGGCCAACGCACCCGAGTCCGCCCGCGAGTCCATCGTCGCCGCCGTGCGCGACCCCTCACTTGCGGCCGCCGCCCGCGAAGCGTTCCTGTCCGGAATGGACAGTGTGCTGATCGCTTGCGCCGCAGGCGCTTTCCTCGGCGCGGTGATTGTCGCCGTCTTCTTCCGGGCGTCAGCGCCGGCCGCCGTGCAGCAGCCTGATGACCCGCAGCGCCAGCTTCACCCCGCCGGGAGTGCGCCGGAAGGTCAGTAGCGGCGGCACGCTGGGCAGGCGGCGCTTCGCGATCGCCTTGGCGCGGGCGAACTCGCGCAGCCCGTCCTGCCCGTGGATCCGCCCGAAGCCCGAATTGCCAACGCCGCCAAAGGGAAGGCTCGGCACCACCGCGAACGAGAAGGCCGAGTTGACCGACGTCATGCCGGTGCGCAGCTTCCGCGCGATCGCCAGCCCGTGCCGCCGCGAGAACACCGCCGACCCGAGGCCGTACGAGCTGTCGTTGGCCAGCCTCACCGCCTCGTCCACAGTGGACACCTTCGTGACGGTGAGCGTCGGCCCGAACGTCTCCTCCCGGACGGTCGCCGAATCCTCAGGCACCTCAACGAGAATCGTCGGCTTGACGAACTGGTCCTTGACCGAGTCCGGACCGCCGAGCACCGCCCGCCCGCCGCTGGCGAGCGCGGTGTCGATGTGGCGCTTGATGATTTCCCGCTGGCCCGGCATCGTGATCGGCCCGATCTGCTTGCCCGCGTCGATTTTCTGCGTCTCGTCGACCAGCTTCATCAGGAACTTGTCATAAACGCGCTCGTGGACATAGGCCCGCTCGATGCCCACGCACGCCTGGCCGGCGTTGAAGTTCGCGCCCCAGGCAACGCTTTCGGCCGCGGCGTCAAGGTCCGCGTCGTCCGCGACGATCACAGCATCCTTGCCGCCGCCCTCGATGAGAACGGGTGTAAGGGTTTCAGCGCACGCCGCCATCACCTTGCGCCCCGTGGCGGGCGAACCGGTGAAGGAAACCTTGTCCACCCCCGCGTGGCATAGCGCCGCACCGACATCGCCCATGCCGTGCACGATCTGCAGCACCGGCCGCTCCGGCACGACCGCGGCGAACAGGTCGACGTAGAACTGCCCGATCGCCGGCGTGTACTCGCTTGGCTTGAAAACGACGGCATTGCCGGCGGCAAGCGCGTAGGCGATGCTGCCCATCGGGGTGAAAATCGGGAAGTTCCACGGCCCGATGACACCGACGACGCCGTAGGGCTGGTACTCAAGCCACGCCGAATACTCCGGCTGCAGCAGCGAGCCGCGCACCCGCCTGGCGCCCAGCGTCTTGCGCGCGTGCCTTGCCGCCCAAGCGATGTGGTCCACGCTCGCGACGATCTCAAGCAGCCCCTCGTCGACCGGCTTGCCGCCCTCACGGTTGATCAGATCGGCCAGCTCGTGGATCCTGTCGACCAGCGCGCTGCGCCAGCGCAGCAGGCGCCGCTTGCGCTCGGCGAACCCGATCCCGGCCCACCAGCGCGCCGCCTCGCGCGCCCGCGCCACGGCCGCCACGACGTCGGCCTCGCCGGCAACCGGCAGCCGCCCCACCTCCTGACCCGTGGTCGGGCTCGTGGAGATCAGTTCGCCGGCATCCACCGTGCTGGCCCCGGGAATCGTCATGACGGTCACGGCCGCAGTCTAAACCTACCCATAAGTAACGCGAAAGATACTCATTGAGTTGCTCACCTGCTTGGGCGGCGATGATGCCTCGCCTTCCAGCACGACGCGTGCCAGTGCCGGCGCTCACCATCCCCATACCCCTCCAGCGGCCAGGCCACCACATGCGCCACCCCCGGCGGGATCTCCTGATCGCACCCCGGGCAGCGGTACGTCTTGGTGCTCGTCTCCCCGGTCAGGTGCCGGACCCTGAAATCGCCCTCCACATACTCGTGCCGCGTCGACCCCGGCGGCACTGGTGCGGGGTCGTCACGGCGCTTGTTCTTGCGGGGCACGCTTCAAGCTTAATGATCACTGCCGGCCGCGCCCGTCCGGGCACGGCCGGCAGTGGGCGGGCTAACCCCCGGCCATCGCGCCGAGGATGATGAACGGCTCCTCGCCCTTTGTCACCCGGTCGGGCAGCGGCTCATCCGGCGACTCGTTGGACAGATCCTCCTCGCAGGCATAGAAGCGCACGAACGCCCGGCGCTTGCCGCTCTGCCGGTCACGGATCGTGCCCAGCAGCATCGGATACCGCGCCTCCAGCGCATCGATCACGGAACGTTGCGTGGGCGAGCCCGGGACATCCAGCCGAACCTCCCCGGTGACGTGGGCAAGATTCTTCAGGTGGGCCGGGAGGACAACGCGGATCATGGCAGGACCTGTACCTCGACCGAGAGCACGGCCGGCAGGTCGCGCACGATCGGCGCCCACGTGTCGCCGCCGTCGGCCGAATGGTAGACCTGGCCACCGGTGGTGCCGAAGTAGATGCCGCACGGGTCGAGGGTGTCGACCGCCATGGCGTCCCGATAGACGTTGACGTAGCAATCCGACTGCGGCAGACCCTCGGTCAGCGGCTCCCACTCGTTTCCGCCCGTGCGGCTGCGGTAGACCCGCAGCTTGCCCTCGGGCGGGAAGTGCTCCGAGTCGGACTTTATGGGTACCACATAAATCGTCTCCGGCTCGTGGGCATGAACCGCGATCGGGAACCCGAAGTCAGACGGCAGGTTGCCGCTGACCTCATGCCAGTTCTCACCGGCGTCGTCGCTGCGCATGACGTCCCAGTGCTTCTGCATGAACAGGGTGTCGGGCCGGGCCGGGTGCTGCGTGACGTGGTGGACGCAGTGGCCCGCCTCGGCGTCGTTGTTGGGGATCTCGCCCGAGCGCAGGCCCCTGTTGATCACACTCCAGCTGGCGCCGCCGTCGTCGCTGCGCAACGTCCCCGCCGCCGAGATGGCGACGAAGATGCGATCCTTGTGCACCGGGTCGAGGATGATCGTGTGCAGGCAGAGGCCGCCCGCGCCGGGCTGCCACGTCGGCCCGGTCTTGTGCTGCCGCAGGGCGGTCAGCTCCTTCCACTCCTGCCCGCCGTTGGTGGAAACGTAGAGCGCGGCGTCCTCACCACCGGCATAGACCGTGTCCGGGTCGTCGCGGGACGGCTCGAGATGCCAGATGCGCTTGAACTCCCAGGGCCGCGGGGTGCCGTCGTACCACAGGTGGTCGCCGGTCTCGCCCTGGTACGCGAAGTCGTTGCCGACCGCGGCCCACGTCTTGCCGCCGTCGTCCGAACGCTGGATCACCTGCCCGAACCAGCCACCGGACTGCGAAACGTACAGCCTGTTCGGATCGGCCGGGGAACCGTTGAGGTGGTAGATCTCCCAGCCGCCGAAGTGCGGCCCGTCGACCGTCCAGTCGCCGCGCTTGCCGTCGGAGGTCAGCGTGAAAGCGCCCTTGCGCGTGCCGACCAGTACCCTCACACCACTCATGCCGCAAATCCTTCCGGTTGTGCTGTGTCGTATCCACGATTAGACCGCCCGGCCCCCGCGAACTCATCGGTCGGTCCCTCATTAGATGACGCATGGAGGTACCCCGAAATAGACACTAAGCCGCGGGTGTGACACTGAACCGGTGTTGATCGTGTTTGGTGGCTTGCCGGGCGTTGGCAAGACCGGGCTGAGCAGGCCGGTGGCGCAGCGTCTGGGCATGACACTGCTGCGCATCGACGCCATCGAGGCGGCGATGTGGCGGGCCGGGATCGCCCGCGGGCCGGAGTCCGGCCTCGGCGCCTACGTCGTCGCGAACACGATCGCGGGCGGGCAGTTCAGCATCGGCGGCGGCGTGGTGGTCGACGCGGTGAACCCGGTCGAGGCGGCCCGCCGCGGCTGGCGGGACCTGGCCGCGGAGCACGGGGTGCCGCTGCGGGTCATCGAGGTCGTCTGCTCCGATGAGCGTGAGCATCGCCGCCGGGTCGAGGACCGCGAGCCGCAACCCGACCAGCCGGCCATCCCGACCTGGGACGACGTGGTCATGCGCGAGTACGAGCCATGGCGGGAGCCGCGGCTGACCGTCGACACCGCCCGCAACTCGCCGCCCATCGACGAGATCCTCGCCTACTGCGCCTAGCTAAATTCGGTGGCGGAGTGCCCTGAACAGGTCATGGAATTGCGGGAATGTCTTCTTGACGCAGTCCGGGTCGTCGAGGGTGATGCCCGGCGTGCGCAGGCCGGTGACGCTGAAGCTCATCGCGATGCGGTGGTCGCCGTGGCAGGCGATCTCGGCCGCGGTGGGCGTGCCCGGATGGACTTCGATCCAGTCGCGGCCGGTCTCGACCCGGATGCCGAGCCGGCGCAGGTTCTCGGCGCAGGCTTCGAGCCGGTCGCACTCCTTGACGCGGGTGTTGTAGACGTCCTCGATGCGCACGGGGCCGTCGGCGAACGGCGCGATCGCCGCCAGCGTCGGCATGGTGTCGGAGATGTCGCGCATGTTGACGGTGACTCCGCTGAGCCGCTCGGGCCCGGTGACGGTGATCGCGTCGCCGCCGAGGTCGACGGTGGCGCCCATCTGGGCGAGCACGTCGACAAAGCGCACGTCACCCTGCAGACTCTCCGCCGATGCCGATGCCGATGCCGATGCCGATGCCGATGCCGATGCCGATGCCGACGCCGACGCCGACAGGCCGGGCACGGTGATGGTGCGGCCGGTGAGCGCGGCTGCGGCGAAGAAGTAGCTGGCGCTGGAGGCGTCGGGTTCGATGAGGTAGTCCAGCGGCCGGTAGGTGGCCGCCGGGACGATGAAGGTGCCACCGTCGCGGGTGACCCGCACGCCGAAGCGGTCCATCATGGCCAGTGTCATCTCGACGTAGGGCGCGGAGACAAGGTCGGTGACCGTGATCCGCAGCCCTTCCGCGGTCAGCGGGCCCATCAGCAGCAACGCGGTGAGGAACTGCGACGACAGTCCGGCGTCGAGGACGAGGTCGCCGCCCTTGATCCCGTGGGCGTTGATGGTGATCGGCAGGTGGCCCTCGGCCCCGTCGTAGGTGAGGTCGACCCCGAGCGAGCGAAGCGCCTCGGTCAGCGGGCCGACAGGGCGCCGGCGCATCTGCGCCGAGGCGTCGACCCGGAAGCGGCCGTGCCCGGTCGCGGCGAGCGCGGGCAGGAAGCGGGAGGCGGTCGCGGCGTCGCGGCCGAAGACCTCCGCGGCGCGGGCGGGAGGTCCGGCGGGGTTGCCGTGGATTGTCCAGGCGTCATCGTGGAGTTCGACCTCGTAGCCAAGGGCGCGTAGTCCCAGGGCGAAGCCTTCGGTGTCGTCGGAGTGCAGCGGTTGACGCAGGACGGTCGTGCCGCCGGCGCCGGCCGCGAGGAAGAGCGCCCGGGCCGTCACCGATTTTGATCCTGGGATCCGCACCGTTGTCACCCGGGCGATGTTATCGCGGCGCCCCGCCTAGCGGTGGGTGTGATCCCGGAAGCCGCGACCGGCCTTGCGGCCCAGATAGCCGGCCGTGACCAGGTGCTCCAGCAGGGGCGCGGGGGAGAAGCCGGGCTCGCGCAGCTCAAGGTAGAGCTCGCGCTGGATGGCGAGGGCTACGTCGAGTCCGACCACATCAAGCAATTCAAAGGGCCCCATGGGGTACCCACAACCGAGCTTCATGGCGTGGTCGATGTCATCGGCGTTGGCGTAGCTGGCCTCCAGCATCTTGACCGCATCGTTGAGGTACGGGAACAGCAGCGCGTTCACGATGAAGCCGGCCCGGTCGGCGCACCCGACCGCAGTCTTGCCCAGCCGCGCCATCACGTCGTTGGCGGTGGCGACGGTCGTCGCGCTCGTCCGGATGGTCCGGACCACCTCGACCAGTGCCATGATCGGCGCCGGGTTGAAGAAGTGCAGGCCGATGACGTCCGCCGGGCGGTGGGTGGCCATCGCGCACTCGATGACCGGCAGGCTGGAGGTGGTCGTCGCCAGCACCACCCCCGGCTTGCAGATCTCGTCGAGCGAGGCGAACAGCGCCTTCTTCACCGACAGCTCCTCGACCACCGCCTCCACCACGAGGTCCATATCGGACAGATGGTCGAGGTTGGTGGACCAGGTGATGCGGCCGATAACGTGGTCGCGGTCGGCCTCCGTGAGCTTGCCGCGGACAACTCCCTTGTTCAGCGAGGTCTTCACCGCCTCGCACAGGGCGGCGGACTTCTCCGCCCCGCGGGTCACGCTGAGCACCTCGAAGCCGGCCTTGGCGAACACCTCGATGATGCCGGTGGCCATGACGCCCGACCCGACAACACCGACCGTCGTCACCGGCCTCGCCTGCACATCCTCCGCCGCATGCGGCTCCTCGCTGGACACCACCACCGGCGAGCCCGCCTTCTCATAGGTGTAGAAGCCACGCCCTGACTTCCGGCCCAGCAGCCCCGCCGTCACCATCTGCTTGAGCAGCGGCGCGGGGGCGTGGCGGCGGTCGCGGCCGCCCCGGCGGTACATGGTGTCCAGGATCTCGTACGCGGTGTCCAAGCCGATCAGGTCCATCAGCGCGAGCGGGCCCATGGGCAGGCCGCAACCCAGCTTCATGGCGGCGTCGATGTCCTCACGGTTCGCGTAGCGCGCCTCGAACATGGCTACGGCGTGGTTGAGGTACCCGAAAAGCAGTGCATTGGCGATGAAGCCCGCCCGGTCGTTGATGGTCACATCGACCTTGCCGAGCCTGGTGCACAGCGCCTCGACATCGGCGACGACCTCCGGCTCGGTCACCACCGTCTTGATAATCTCGACGAGCTTCATAATCGGTGCGGGGTTGAAGAAGTGAACCCCGATCACCTGGTTGGGGCGGTGGGTGGCGACCGAGATCTCGGTGACACTCAGCGAGCTGGTGTTGGTGGCAAGGATCGCCGACGGCTTGCAGATCCGGTCAAGCTCGGTGAAGATCCGCTGCTTGAGGTCGAGATGCTCCGGCACCGCCTCGATCACGAAGTCGACGTCGCGCAGCGCCTCCAAACCGACCTGGAAGTCGACCCGGGCCAGCAGCTCATCGCGCTTTGCCGGATCGAGCTTGCCCTTGGCCACGGCGCGGTCGGTCGAGCCGGTCAGATTCGCGCGGCCACGCTCCAGCGCCGCCTCGTTGACCTCCACCGCGATTACGGGGAAACCGTTGCGCGCGAAGACTTCCACGATCCCGGCGCCCATCGTCCCGAGACCGACAACACCGACCACATTGATGTCCCTAGCCACACCAGGAGTCTGCCATGCGCTCCTAGAGCCGCTGAAGTGCGGTTTATCACTGCCCGCCACCCTCCCGCCAAGATCCGGCAATTTGCCTGGCAATCCCGCGGTTGGGAGCGCTCACCGGCGCGATTTGCCAGGCAAATTGCCGGATCTTGGGTGAGCTTGGGCGAGCTTGGGCGGGGTCCGACTCCACCATCGGAACCGGGGCTATGAGCGTCGAAACACCGATGCGAGCCGGGCAGCCGCGTTGCGAAGCGCGATCCCGCCGCGGGTAGCCGGGATGAGCAGACGCGAGGCCTGGGCGACGCCGCGCTGTTTGGGCTCGGTGACCCGGCGGTGCTCGCGTTCGTACCGGGCGAAGGCTTCCGCGGCGTCCTTGGCATCTATGGCGTCCTTGGCATCTATGGCGTGCTTGGCGTGTCTGGCGTCCTTGGTGTCTATTGCGTCTTTGGGTGCAGAGCGCTCTGCACCCAAAGACGCGCCGGCACGGGTGGGGGCGCGGTCGGCGGCAAGGGCGGGAACGGCCGAGAGGGCCGAGAGGGCCGAGAGGGCCGAGAGGGCGGACGCTAGCGTGGCGGCGCCGGCCATCGCCGAACTCGAGCCGTCACCGAAGAGTGACACGCACGAGGCGGCGTCGCCGACAAGGGCGATGCGACCCCGCGACCAGGATGGCATGCGGACCCGGCTCACCGAGTCGAAGTAGAGGTCGTCGGTTGTGTGTACCCATTGAAGAATATCTGGAACGAGCCAGCCCTCCCCGCCGAAAGCCTCGGCCAGCATCCGCTTGTGCAAAGCCGTGTCGCGATGGTCGAAGCCCGGCGGCATCGGCGCGCGGAACATGAATGCCGCCAACGGTTTCCCGCCGGCCGGGTGGATGGTGACGGCCTTGCCGGGGCTGTTGTACATCACGATGTCGCTCGGGTCATCGACCGGCATCGGCAGCGGGAGTGTCGCCACGAAGATGCCCATGTGCTCGACGAACCGTTCCTCGGGACCGAAGGTGAGGCGGCGCACGGCGGAGTGCAGCCCATCGGCGCCGATGACCAGGTCGAAGCTGCCCGGCGCGGCGCGTTCGAAGGTGACGTCGACCTTGTCCCCATTTTGCGAGAGCGCCGTGATCGCGTCGTCGAAGCGGAAGTCGGCATGATCCCGGGCGGCGTCGGTGAGGATGCGGGACAGTTCGCCGCGGGCAAGCTCGATATCCCCTGTGGGCATGGGGATGCGGCCGGTGCGACGCCCGGCGGCGTCGACGAAGGTGAGCGTCCGCGCGCCGGTGGCAGCCTCGCGCAAGCGTGCCGTGATGCCCATGCGCCTGGCCACGTCGACGGCCGGGCCGCGCACGTCGACCGGGCTGCCGCTGGAGCGCAGGCCACGGGAACGCTCCACCACCGTGACCCGGAAGCCTTGCGTACCAAGGAAGTAGGCCAGTGTCGAGCCGGCGATGCCGCCGCCGGAGATGAGGATCGTCGTCGTCATGTCTTCAACCGTATCTGCATCGAGTGCATTTTTGCAACCAATGCAGGTTAGTTTAGGATGGCATCGTGACCTCGCTGCGGGAACGGAAGAAGGAGCGCACGCGGCAAGCGCTGATCGACGCCGCCGTCGAGCTCTTCCAGCGGCGCGGGTACGACAAGACCACGGTCGCCGACATCGCCGCCGCCGCGGACATCGCCACCCGCACCTTCTTCGGCTACTTCGCCAGCAAGGAGGAGCTTCTCTTCCCCGAAAGCGACGAGCGGGTACGGGCCGCGGTCAAGGCGATCGAGGAGCGAAAGCCCGAGGACACCCCGGCCGACCTGCTGCTGCGCGCGCTGCACGACGTTGGCGAGGCGAGTGGCGAGATGGTCAGTCCCCTTGCGGCCGTTCGGGTTCAGCTCATCCAGACGGTCCCGGCCGTGCGCGGACGGGCTTTGCAGCTGCAGCTCGACGCGCAGCGGGAGATCGCCGGGCATCTTGTCGCCGCGTTCCCCGGCGAGCTGGACAGGGTGACCGCCGGTGCCCTGGTCGGGGCGTTCATCGGCGCCGTCAGCGGTGCGCTGCAAGCCCTCATGGACAATCCAACCACCAACGCCAACGCCAACGCCAACGCCAGGGCCGACCTGCGCGAGGCGACCGCTATCGCTCTGCGCCCGTGGCGGCGATGACCCCGAGGTTCAGCAGGAAGTCGACGGCCGTGCTGTCCGGCTCTACTTCGCCGCGCAGCATCCTGTCCATATAGGACTCACTCACCAGCCCGGTGCGCAACACCGGCGCCAGCAGCTCCGGCTTGTCGCGCCAGTGCGACACCACAAGCACCGAAAGCAATGGCGCCCCGGCGGCCGCCCGGCGCTGCGAGTTGAGTGTGCGCACCACCTTGTTGGTCGCCTTGCGCAGGAACCCGCGGACGGTGTTTTCGCCGAGCCGCCGGGTCAAGGTGATCGGCCGGTTCAGCACCATCGGGCGCAGCCCAGAGCCGAGCGGAATCCGCGCCAGCTCAGGATCGAGCCGGTCCAAAACCCGCACCGCGTAACGCGATCCGGCTCGCAACTTCGGGGGTACGGCGCCGGCGAGCGCCAGCACATCCGAATCGCTCAACGGATTGAGTGTCAGGCGCGAATGGCAGCCGTCGGTGATGGTCATGCCCCCGAACCGGTGCATCCGTTGCCGCAGATAGAATTCACTCAGCGAACCGAGCCAGTCGGTGTCCGGCCGGTCGAAAGCCTCCCACAGCCGCTTCATCGCCATCAAGCGCGACTCGGAGGCGAACTCCGGGGTCAGGACCTCGTCCGGGACCGCGTCATTGGAGATAATCCAGCGGCGGATGTAACTCTTGACCACCTCGGGTTTGACAGTCGTGTGTGGACGCTCAAACTCCACGCCGGGCCCGAAAAGCGCCCGAGCCATCTCACCGCCGTGCCCGCTCAGCCGCGGAGCCTGCTCGACCTGCGCCTCCACCCACTGGAAAGCCGCCGCCGAAAGGGGACGCCCCAAACCGTCCAACCGCCACGCCGCCGCCCGCGCCAAAACGAAAGCCGCCTCCGGATCCAGCTCGGCCAGCCCGCCGATGTCGATCGGGCGGAAGCTCATCCCGTAACGGCGGGCAAGCGCGGCGGCGACACTCCCATCATTGCTGTCCGCATTCACAATCGTGAAAGCGGTCAGGCTCTTGCGCAGCGGCCGCGGCACCGCGGCAAGCACCATGCGACTGTCGAGCCCACCCGACAGCTCGAGCATGGCCCCGTGATGATGCTCCAAAAACCCCGCGACAAGCTCGCGCAACCGCCGCGCGTGGGCGGCCGCCGGGTCATCGGTGGTCACTGTTTCCTTCTGGGGGTACCGTCCCGCGCGCAACCGCCCATCGGACAACTGAAACAGATGTCCGGGCGCCAGCTTCGGTACCCCCGAATATGCTGTTTCATCGTCCAGATAATGGCCGGTCAACCGGAAAACGCTCAGCGCCGCATGGTCGAGGCCGGCGCCGGTCAGGTCGGCCAGCTCCCGGGCCGAGGTGCAAACCGCCGCCCAGTCAGCCTTTTGCGCCCCGTAGACATGCCGGAAGCCGACGTGATCGGCGGCGATGGTGGCCGAGCGCTCCTCGACGAGCGCCGCGGCGAAAGGCGCGCCGAGCTGGCCGAGGCGGTCGGCCGCGCGCAGGCGTTCAGCGAGGTCGGCGACGGGAGCGCCATCCGAATCGATGATTCCGCGGCACAAGGCGGTCAGGCCCGGGCCGACGCCGCTCGAATGGATCGATTCGCCTCGCTTTGATGAGATGAGCGCGCGGCTCGCGATCTGCACACGCCCAGGCTACCGAGGCATAGGGCATTCACTCGCCTGGTTCAGCCTGTCGTTATTCCGACCCTGCCAGGTATGCGCTGGTGTCACCCATCTCCATCGGACCGTCCCATGTGGATGGAAGTGGGGTGGATACATCAGGTGCGACACGGCGGACGATCTCGTCCAGGGCGGTCTCGGCATCGCCCACCCAAAGGTGCTTGGCGCCCGGAATCCCGACGACCTCGGCCCCCGGCACGACCGCGAATCGCCGCTGCGCCTCCTCCGGGCGCAGATAGTCGTCGAACTCGGGGACGAGCGCGGTCAGCGCGATCCCCGACTCGGCCCAGGCGCGCAGGTCATCATCGGTCGAGCTGCGCAGCGGGGGAGACAGCAGGATCGCGCCCTCGATGGCCGGGTCGGCGCCGTAACGCAACGCCAGATCGGTGCCGAACGACCAGCCCAGCAGCCAAAGATGCGGCAAGTCATTGAACTCGGCGAACTCGATCGCGGCGTGCACGTCGAAACGCTCCCCGACGCCGTTGTCGAAACTGCCCTCGCTGGTGCCGCGCAACGAGCTGGTGCCCCGGGTGTTGAACCGCAGCACCGCCAGGCCGGCCAGAGCCGGAAGGCGCCAAGCCGCCTTGCGGATCACGTGGCTGTCCATCATGCCGCCGTGGGTCGGCAGCGGATGCAGGCAGATGAGGGTGGCCGCCGGCTTGCCGTGCTCGGGCAGGGCGAGCTCGCCGACGAGCGTCAACCCGTCGGCGGTATGCAGCTCGATCTCCTCACGGGCCGCGGGCAGGATCGAGTTCGCGCGGATCTGCGTCACCTGTCCAGTCTGCGACAGCCATTCGGCTTTTGCTCGAACTACCGTGTGACGGTGATCTCCTTGGCGCGTTCGGTGGGGCGGGCACTGACCCGGCCGGTGGGGACGGTGCGCGAGGTCGCCACCGCGAAACCCCACCTGGTCCTGACGTATGACGACGGCCCGGACCCGGAACAGACACCGGGCGTGCTCGCCGCGCTCGCCTCCTTCGGCGCCACCGCCACCTTCTTCGTGCTCGTCCCGCGCGCCCGGCGCAACCCCGGCCTGCTCGCCGAGGTACTCGCCGCCGGGCACGAGATCGCACTCCACGGGGTCGACCACGCCCGCCTGACCGGTTTCAGCGCCCGGACCGTGCTGCGCCGCTGCCGCGACGGACGGGCCGAGCTGGAAGATCTGACCGGCCGGGCGGTGCGGTGGTTCCGTGCGCCATACGGTGCCCTGCTGCCCCGGCACTGGGCGGCCGTGCGGGCCGCAGGCCTGATGCCGGTCGCCTGGGGACCCACACCGGGTGACTGGCGCCCGGACCTGTCCGAGGAACAGCTGGCCGCCGACGCCCTGCGCGGCTGCTCCCGCGGCGGCATCCTGCTCGCCCACGACGGCTACGCCGGCCCCGAGGACGGCGCCGACGACGGAGCGGCACCGGAGGTCGACCGGTCCAAGCTCGCTTCCCTTATCCTGCAAGGGTTACGGGAGCGCGCCCTGGAAGGCCGGTCGCTCGCCGACTCGCTCGCCGACGGCCGCACCCGCAGCTGGGCTTGGTTCCACCGGTGATCTCCGCTTGATCCAAGAAGTGCTGTGTGTCGATCCAGGCCGGTTCCTGACATCCAGCACTTCTTGGATCATGACTCAAGATCGTCGGCGGGCGGCGAGGATCGCCAGGACCTCCCGCCGGACCGTGTCCGGCTCGTGCATGAGCCGGTCGTAGGTGAACCGGACGACCATGATGCCGATGGCGGCGAGGGCCGCGTCGCGGCGCAGGTCGCGTTCGCGCTGCACCTTGCCGGTGTGGAAGGCGGCGCCGTCGAGCTCGAAGGCGACCCGCTCGGCCTCGGCGTAGACGTCGAGGTAGTAGGTCCGGCCGCCGGTGCGGACTCGGTACTGCCGCTTCAGCGACGGCATGCCCGGGCCGGTGAACACGTGCAGCGCGCCCCACAGTTCCAGCGGGCTGTGGCAGCCGGCGGCCAGCAGGTCGAGCAAACGCTTGAGTTCGGCGGCTCCGATCAGCTTGGGTGCCAGGGTAAGGCGCTGGCGCAGCTCGGCGATGGTGACGTGGCCGTGGGTGACCGCGTTGATGACGATGCCGGCGCGTTGCGAGGCCGGCAGCAGCGGCCAGGAGTAGACGAGCGCCTCGTCGAGCGGCACGACCGTGTACCCGCCGCGGCGGCAGCGCGGGCCGGACTCGCGATGCCGGTGCAGCACAAGCCCTTTGGCGCCGGTGAGGTTGACCTGCTGCGAGACGGTCGCGTGGACGGGGTCGTGGCCGGGCTCGTCCCAGCCGATACGCCAGATCGCCAGGGCGGTGGTGTGGCTGAGCGCGCCTCTTGCACCGATGTAGCGGAGCGCGGCGTGGCGGCGCACGCCTGGCTCCCGCTTTCGCGTCGCGTCGACGTACACGTCGGGAAACAGCCTGACCACCTTGCCCGCCCGGACCGCGTTCGGCAGTAGCCACGGTGTGGACGCGTCCGTGCGGTGGATCACCCCGTTTTGGCGGCCAAGCAAACGCCCCAACTCTGATCGCACGGCGCCAACCCCATCACGGCCGGCCGGGCGGTGCCAGACCCTGTGGATAACCGGGCTTGATCCAAGAAGGGTCTTGTGTAGCCCCGGGTGGGGAGCTGTATGTTCTCGCCGTGACCACGCTCGACGAGGTATTGCCGCCGCTCACCCACACCGGCGTGTGCCGCCACCCGCTTGACCGCCTGGGCCGCCTGCTGATGCGCACGACCAGCCGCCGGTTCGAGCGGCGTGCCGTGCCGTGGCTCATCGGGCCGAGCGCCGGCGTGGAGGTGGTGGGGCACGACTGGGTGGAGCGGATGGCGGCCGATCTGGGCGGCAGCGTGAGCACCGGTCCGGACCACGGGCTGCTGACCTCGTTCGAGGCGTTGCGCGGCAAGGATTTTGACCCGGACAGGGTGGATGCGCGAATCGTCGAGTTCTATGAGCACGCAACCCGCTGGCGCCTCGACCTGTGGTCGGAGTGGTCGGCGGTGGCGTGGCCGTTCGGCCTGGCGATCACGGCGCTGTTCAGCGAGCGGCTCAAGCAGCTGAGCCTGCCGATGCGGTCGCTGGACGTGTCGTACGGCATGGACAGCAAGGTGATCCACGTGCATGGCAGGGACGGCAAAGTGCTTGGCGCGGCCTGGCTCCGCAACATGATTAAGACCGGCTCGACCACCTACAGCGGGCTTTACGGTGTGGCGAGGCTGCCCGGCAGCGACCAGCCCAGTGTGCGCGTGGTGTTTCCGCTGCCGCTCGGTTCGGCACAGGTGTTCCTGCGCCCCTCGGTCGACGCCGACGGCGGGTTGCATCTGCGCTCCCCGCTGGGCCGCTTCGGCGGCGACGGCGCCTATCTGGTGCTGGAGCGCAAGGGCGGCGACACCCTCAACGCCCGCCGGGTCCCGCTCAACGAACACTTCCACCTGTTCGTCGACGCCGAAGGCGACGTGCGCTGCGACCACTCACTGAAGCTGTGGAACATCCCGGCGGTGCGGCTGCACTACAGGCTGCGCAAAAGCTAACCGCGCCAAGCGGATTCGGTGACCGGGCTGCGGCCCAGCAGCGGCTCCCACCACCACTCGTTCTCCCGGAACCACCGGATGGTCTCGCGCAGCCCGTCGGCGAACTCGATCCGCGGCGCCCAGCCCAGCTCGCGCCGGATCTTAGTGGAGTCGAGCAGGTACCGGCGGTCGTGCGAGGGGCGGTCGGGCACGATGGTCTTGAGGGTGTGCGGCAGGCCGAGCTCGTCGAGGACGAGGTCGGCGATGGTCTCGATGTCTGCCTCTACACCGCTGCCCACCAGATAGGTCTCGCCGACGGTGCCGCGGTTGAGGACAAGGTCGATGGCGCGGCAGTGGTCGTCGACGTGCAGCCACTCGCGACGGTTCCTGGTCGAGGAGTACATCGGCAAGGCCTTGCCCCGCAAGGCGTTCGTGACGAACAGTGGGATGACCTTCTCGGGGAACTGGTACGGCCCGTAGTTGTTGGAGCAGTTGGTGATCGTCGCGGGCAGGCCGTACGTGTGGTGGTACGCGCGGACGACGTGATCGCCGCCGGCCTTTGCCGCGTTGTAGGGCGTGCGTGGCAGGTACGGCGAATCCTCGGTGAACGCGCCCGGATCGTCGAGGTCCATGTCGCCGTAGACCTCGCAGGTGGAGATCTGGTGGAAGCGGCCGATGCCGGTGCGGCGGCACGCCTCGGCCAGCGACTGCACCCCCATCACGTTGGTGGAGAAGAATTCGCCGGGGCGCAGAATGGCCAGCGAATTGTGCGACTCGGCAGCGAAATTGACCAGAATGTCGACGCTGTGGGTGCGCAGCAGATGCTCGATGAGGTCCTGGTTGCGGATGTCTCCCTTGACAAAGGTGATGGACTTTTCCACCTCGGAAAGGGCATCCATTGACGCCACATAGGTGAGCGCATCGAGGGCGATAATCTGGTCAGATGGGTGCTCTTGAACCCAGTACCGGACAAAACTGGAGCCGATAAAACCGGCCGCGCCTGTCACCAGAAGTGTCGTCACGCCGGGCCACGATATCAGGCCGTGAGTCAATTGATCGGAGCGGCGCTGTCAACTTGTCTACAGTGATGAACCATTCAGGTGGATAGCCTGACGCGGTGTCTTCCTTAGAAGGGCACGGGGGGAACGATGCTCTGGCCGTGCTCGCCCACGACGCCTTCCGCGCCGTCGCGTTGAGCAGAGCGTTTGCCTGCGTCGCGGGTGCCGCCGCGGTGCGCGCCAACAATTATCGGTTCCTTACCTATGCCGAAATCGGATCGCCCGAAAGTGCCCGAAAACTGGCTATCGATCTGCGTGAGTTCATCGCCGACTTTCCCCTGTCTCCGGACCGTTTCGCCTCTTTCATCGCGTCTTTTCGGGGCCCGTCCGGCATGTCCGCGATCGATTTTGAAAAGCATTTATGGGGTACCCTTCAAAGCCTCCACGATCTCGATGAGCTTGACTGGGACCCGGCGGTCTCGGCCGACCCCGAGGACGTGCGGTTCTCCTTCAGCTTCCACGGCCGGTCGTTCTTCGTCATCGGCATGCACCCGGCCTCGCCGCGGTGGACGCGCCGGCTGGCCTGGCCGACCCTGGTCTTCAACGCCCACGCCCAGTTCGAGGAGCTGCGCAAGGCCGGCCGGTTCGAGTCGATGCAGCGCACCATCCGCCGGCGGGACTCCCGCTTGCAGGGCGGCCCCAACCCGGCCCTTACCGACTACGGTTCGCTCTCCGAGGCCAAGCAGTACGGCGGCCGGCTGGTGGAACCCGACTGGAAATGTCCGCTTCACTTGAAGGGCGCTCATGATGAGTCCGAGTCCAAAGAGGATTGAACGGCAGACGGGGACCGCCGTGCCGCTGCCCGCGGGCGCCACGCTGCGGCTGATCGACCCGTTCGGGGAGCAGGTCGCCGACGTGTACGCGGTCGAAAATGGCGACCCCACCCATGTGCTGTCGTCCGGACGGTCGCTTGACTACGCCGAACGGATCTGGTTGACCGAGGGCGACATCCTGTACAGCAACCGGTCGGTGCCGATGCTGCGGATCGGCCGGGACACCGTGGGGCGCCACGACTTCCTGCTCACCCCGTGCAGCCAGGACACCTTCGACCTGCTCTACCCCGGCCATGAGGGGTACCATCCGAGCTGCTTCGAGAACCTCTCCAAAGCCCTTGCCCCACACGGGGTCACACCCGACCGGATCGGGACGACGTTCAACGCGTTCATGAACGTCGTCGTCACCCCCGAGGGCAAATTGGACATTCGCCCGCCGCTGTCCCGTCCGGGTGACGTGCTTGAGCTGCACGCCGAGATGGATCTGGTGGTGGGCCTGACCGCATGCTCGGCAGAGATGTCCAACAATGGGACGCTGAAACCGATTGACTACGAAGTCCTGTCGGGATCTGTACAGGGATGAGCGGGGTCAATTCGCGCATGACCTCGTTAGCCTGAGGCGGTGCAGAGTGATGATCGGCCCTTGGTCGTTTCGGCCGCGGGCAAACCCCTTGAGATACAAGGGCTGCGGACCGGGGTGACACTGCTTTGCCGCGGGGTGGTGGACGCCGGCGGCCATCCGGCGACCACGGCCGACCTGGCGGAAAGGCTACGCTCCGGGATCGGTTTGGACTCACTTGGCGCCCCCCACGCGGCTGTGCTGATCGATGGGGATCAGGCCACCATCGCGGCCGATCACATCGGCTTCCGCCAGCTTTACGGCGCACAGCGCGACGGTTGGGCGGCGGTCGCCACGTCAGCGCGCGACCTGGCTGTCCGCATCGGCGCCAAGCCGGACTTTGAAGCGCTTGCCGTGCAGCGCATGGTGGGTCATCACCTGAACGAGGACACTTCCTTCACGGGCGTGCGGAAGCTGCCGGCGGCGCATCTTTGGCGGCTTCGCGACGGGGTGCTGCAGGCTGAACGGTACCCCCAAATGGGTTTAATAGATTTTGGTGGCAAGGAAACCACGCGCGACATCGTGCGCGCACACGCGGCCCGCCTGCGCGAACTGATCTGTGGCTTCCTCGACGGGCACGACAACGTCGTGCTGGAGCTGTCCGGTGGGATGGACAGCCGCCTCATCCTGGCGGCGGTGCCGCCGTCGCGGCGCAAGGAGATCACCGGTTTCACGATCGTGCACGAGGGGTCCAGCGACGGGCCGGTGGCGCGCATGCTTTCCGAGCGTTACGGGATGCCGCATGTCGTGGCGGATCTGGACCGCATCCAAGGATTCGATCCGCGCAGTGCCTACGAACGGGCGTATGCGGCGGCGGTGCGCCAGGACGGCATGGGCGCACCGCTGTCCGCCGCGGTGTTCGAATGGGCGGAGGATCCGGTGGCCGAGGCGCCGCGCCTGTCCGGCCACGGCGGTGAACTTGCCCGCGTCGGCTACTACCTGCTGCAGCCCAACCGTCCGAAGCAGACACCCCAGCTCGCGGAGCGCTTCTTCAACATGTGGTTCGCCAAGAACCAGAGCGTGCCGGACGCGACCCTCTCGCCGGAGTTCGCCGCGTCCTCGCGCGAAACCGGGTTCCGCCGGGTGCGGGAAACCTTTGCCGAATATGAAGATGTGGACTGGATGAGCGCGATGGACCACTTCTTCCTGCGGCAGCGCCTGCACCGCTGGGGCGGCGCCACCGTCACCGACGGCTGCCGGCGGCGCGTGACCCTCGACCCGCTACTTGACCGCGAGGTCCTCACCATCATGATGTCCCTGCCGCACGCGCGCCGGTGGAGCTCGCAGCAGGCGGTCGAGGTGATGCACCAACTCGACCCGGAGCTGGCGCGAATCCCGCTGGGCTCGGGCATGAAACCGGTGACACTGCGCCGCCCCGGTGCGGTGACCCGGATGATCGGCGAGACACCGGTGCACAAGTTCGCCGGACGCGCCGGACGCAAGATCATGAGGCACCGCAGGGGGAGACGCCGCTATGCTGTGGGCGCGCCGGCCATGGCCGAACTCGTGGCCGAGCACTGGCGGGAGCATCCGGAGCTGCTGGAGCCGGTCGCCAAGACCGAGCTAGTCAACCAGACATGGCTGGAGCGCCTGCTCACGGGGGCGGTCGAGGCGGAGGCCGCGAGTGTCGACTTCATCCTCAACCTGACTGTTGTGTTGACCGCACTATGAGAAGGGCACCAAATGCTGGGTTTGGAAAACAAACTGTCAAAGGCGTACGAAGGCAAGAGCGCCAAGGATCTCGCGGACGCGCCGGTGACGGCGATCCAGGGTGTCTCCGAGGGCGACGCTGAGCACCTGCTCAAAGCCTTCGGCATCAAGACCGTGCGCGACCTGGGCACCAACAAGTTCTTCCGCTGGGCACAAGCTATTACCAATCTGGCCGACTGACCGCGCAAGAAAAGATGCGGCTCGTAGATACCCATCTACGAGCCGCATCCGTGTCTGACCCACCTCCGTGCAACAGCCCGGCCTCCTGCGGCGTCCTGGTTATGACGGAGGGAGCGGGATGCTCGAAGACTTCGAAGAGTTCGTCCGGGCCCGGTCGGCCGCGTTGCTGCGCTACGGCTACGTGCTGTCCGGCAACCGGCACGACGCCGCCGACCTGACCCAGGAGGCGCTGATCCGGTTGGGACAGAACTGGGCCCGGGTACGGGACAAGGCTGACCCGGAGGCGTACGTCCGCACAACCATGGCACGCCTGCACATCAGCTGGTGGCGGCGGCAGCGCCGGGAGCGCCTGGTCGGCACGCCGCCGGAACGGCCGCAGGTGGACGACGGTATAGCCCGCGCAGACGACGACCTCGGGATGTGGCAGGCGGTCGCGAAACTGCCGCCGCGGCAGCGGGTCGTGCTGGTGCTGCGCTACTACGAGCAACTATCCGACGAGGAGATCGCCGCGATGCTCAACGTCACTCGCGGCACGGTCCGCAGCCAGGCGGCCCGCGGGCTGGACAAGCTGCGCGCCCCCGCGACTGAACGCATCAAGGATCTGACGAGGAGGACTTGACGTGGCAACAGAACTTGAGCAGCGGCTGGAACGGGTGCTGTCGGCCGCGGCCGGAATGGCCCCGGAACCAGAGGACGATTTCACCGCGCGGGTCACGACGAGGACGCGGCACCGCCGCCGGGTCCGGGCCGGCATGGTGACCGCCGCGGCGGTCGTGGCTGTCGCCGGGATCGCGACCCCGTTCGCCATACCGGACGGCGTGCAACGGCAGGACGCCACGCAGGTGCGCATCTCTCCCGGGCCACCGGTGGACGTGACGACCGCCCGCCCGGCGGAGGAGTTGTGGCCCGACGCGGTGGTACGGCTGCCCGCCACCCTGCCCGACGGCCGCCCATACAGCGTGGCCCACCGGCTGCCCGACGGCCGCTTCCTGATCGCCCCGTTCGGTGTCACCGGCGGCTACTTCCCGCCGGAGGTGCTGGACGCGACGACCGGGCAGAGCACCAAGCTGATGCCGGACAACCCGTCACTGACCTACATGGGCGGGATCCAGGTCGGCCCCACTCTGGCCGTGTGGCTGATGCAGCAGGGCACGGCCACCACGGCTCCGATCGAAGTCTGGGCGGCGCCGCTGTCCGGCGGACCGGCAACAAGGCGCGGTGTCTTCGATCCGCAGCAACGGAAAGCGTACATGGCACGCGGTTACGAGACCGGCGGGTCGCTCTACCTGACCGTGTCCACAACCGCGGGACCGGTGGAGTCGAACGATGCGGCAACATACCGGCTCGGTCCGGATGGCGCCATGAACCGGGTCGAGGTCGCCGACGGGCTGACAATCACCGACTACAACCCGTGGCTTAAGCCCACTGCGACGGCTCAGTGTTCGCCGTTGCCGTCCGCGGGGCGATGCGTGCTATGGCAGGCGCCGTTCTTACCCGTCCGTTTCTTCAACCTCGAGACGATACAGTGGCGCACACCGCTGGTGGCGCCCGAATACCCCGAGCCCAACTGCCATCCGGAGTGGTGCTTCGCGCACAAGGACGACGTGTGGACGGCGTACAGGTTCGATGGTAGGGGCGCGGTCAGTCTGAGCAAACTATCGGGGGACCGACCGCGTAACTTTGGGGTGAGCCTGAGTCGCTTCACTGTGATCATGACGGATACATCGCCGAACATTAAGCAGTACCTGTGGGATCTGAAGACGAATACGGTCGGGGTGATTCCCGACAGCGCTCACTTTCCGGCCAACGGCATGTGGCACGACTTCGTGGGACTGCGCACGACCGGCACCGAGATCGTGATGCTGGACCTGGCCCGGATCCCTTAACGCGCCTGCGGCCAGCCGTCCCGCCAGGACGACCGCGTGCGCCACGCCGACAGCCACGGCTCGCGGCGGGCGAGGGCGCGGACACCGACACCCATCAGCAGCAGCCGCCGGCCCAGGCGAGCCCTGGCCGGCGGCCAATGCTTGCGCAGGAACGAGATTTTGCCCCGCATGAGCATCTCCACCTTGCGCGCCGACGGCGCCGCCGACGCCGAGGACGCCCGGCCGCCCAGGTGCACGACGCGGGCCGAGGGCACGAGGGTGGGCCGGGCGCCGGCTTGCGTGGCGCGCCAGCACAGGTCGGCGTCCTCGCAGTACATGAAGTACTCCGGGTCGAAGCCGCCGAGCGAGGCGAACAGCTCCCGATCGATCATGAGCAGGCAGCCGGAAAGCGCCGGCACGGCGACGGGTTGCGTGCGGTCAAGGCGGGGAAGCTCCTCCGGGTTGTAGGCGATCGACAGCCCGGTGGCGAACATCAGGTACCCCCTGATGCTTGGAAATTCATATCCGGCAAGGTAATCGCGCCCGTCCTCGCGCACCGTGCGCCCGCCGTAGATGCCGAGGTCCGGGTGCTTGCCGGCGAACTCGACAAGCTCGGCGACGAACGGCCCATCGGGGCTGGTGTCCGGGTTGAGCAGCAGCAGGAACCGCCCGGAAGCCTGTGAGGCGGCGAGGTTGACCGCGCGCGCGAAGCCAAGGTTGCTGCTGCTGCGGGCGACGTGCACGTCAGGGAAGGCGTCGCAGATGGCGTCGGCGGACCCGTCCGTGGAGGCGTTGTCCACCACGATGGTCTCGAAGGTGATGCCCGGGCACGCGGAAGGCAAGGCGCGCAACGCTTCCACGGTGAGGTCCCGGGTGTTGTAGGAGACCATCAGGATACTGACGTCAATCACGTGACCCCCAGGCCAGTCCGGCGCGGCGCGACATTATCTCGGCGGCCACCACCACGGCCGCGTAGAAGATTCCGGCCGGCCAGAGCCAGGGCCGGGGAAGCACGACGTAGCGCAGCCACGCGGTGCGCGCCTCCGGGCGGGCGCCGTGCGACCCGCGCATCTCGCGGTTCCCGCGGCGCACGCGGGCGAGTCGGCGTACTAATTGGACGGTTGTGCGCGGCGCGATCACGCTGGCGGAGACGTTGTTGACCTGACACTTCTCCTCGGGAGTGAACAGCGAGTCGAGGAACAGGTCGTCGGCGATGACGTCGGGAAACTCCTCGAAGCGGGCGCGGCCGATCGGCCCGACCGCGATCACACCCCGCCCGTGAAGACCGTCGTCGTAGGCCGGAAGCCGCCGGTTGACCGCGTAGAACGCCCGCACCGCAAGGCTTGAGCCGCGAGTCACGATGCGGCGCCAGCCGGTGGCGGCGTGGATGCCCGGCAGAGTCGTCACCGCCTTGGCCAGCGCGCGCGCCTCGTGCGCCGACAGCGGCACGTCGGCGTCCAGATAGATGCGGGTCAGCCGGGTCGCCGCGGCGTCACCGGCACGCAGCGCCGCCGCCTTGCCCGCCCCCGGCAGGTCGATCACCCGTACCCCCGGAATGCTCTTGGCCACCTCGACGGTGTCGTCGCTGCACCCGTTGGCCACCACGATTATCTCGAATTCATCGGGTTCGGCGCCGAGCGTGAGCAGCGTCAGGTTGCCGCCGATGCGGCACGCCTCGTTGTGGGCGGGGACGATTATGCTTGTCACAGCTTGGCCCGTTCGGCGCCCAAACTGGACGGTCGCTGCGCCGGGATGGCAATCTTCTTGCGCAGCAAGCGATTCCACACCTCGACGTAGGCGGAGGCTTGGTGCTCCCACGCCAGCACGGTCTCGAACCGCGCCCGCCCCACCCGGCTCATCTCGGCCCGCCCGGCATCGTCGCGCAGCAGGTCGTCAAGGGCCTTGGCGAACTCGGCCGGGTCGCCCGTCGGCACGTAAAGCGCGGCCTCCTCGGCGGTGCGCCGCGTCTCAAGCAGGTCGACCGCGACCACCGGCACGCCGCGGGCAAGGTACTCAACGGTTTTCGCCATCGTGGAGAGGTGGTTCATCGGCGTGGCCAGGTCCGGCTGGATCGCGCACGTCGCCCTGCTGAGCAGATCGTCGACGCCCTGCGGCCCGAGCCACCCCGGAAACTCCACGATGTCGGTGAGTTTGCGTTGCGCCGCAAGCTCTTTCAGGTTGGCCAGCTCCTCGCCGTCGCCGGCCACGACCATGCGCCAGCCCTCGCGCCCGCGCAGCCGCGCCAGCTCCTCGGCGGCGAGCACCGCGCCGCGCACATTGTCCTGCGGCCCAAGCACTCCTAAGTAGACGACCAGCTGCTCGCCACTCTGCGAGCGCGCTGCCCGAATCTCGTTCTTGGCCGGACCGTTGCGCACGACCGTGACCTTCTCCGGCTTGACACCGCGCTTGAGGGCCACGTCGCGGAAGGACTGGTTGGTGGAGAAGACTGCGCTCGCGGTGCGCATCGTCAGCCACTCAAAGGCTTCCAGAATGCGATAGACAATCCTTTTAGGATTGCCACCGGCGCGGGTCGCGTAGACCTCCGCACAGAGGTCGTGGTGGTCGAAAACCCAAGGGCGGCCAAGGGCGCGCACCACGATCGCCAGCGGCCAGTAGACATCGGGCGGGTTGCACACCTGCACCGCCTGCGCCCGCCCGGCCAGGATCTCACCCAGCAACCGCAGTGCTATGCACGTGAAGGACCACAGGAACTCGGCCGCGAAAGACAAGATTCCGGAGCCATATATGGGTACCGGGTAAGGCTTCAACCGCGTCGAGCGGCTGCCCGGCAGCACGGTCAGCGAACGGTCGCCCCGCGGCGCGATGACCGTCACCTCGAATCCGGCCGCTTCCAGGGAAAGGCATTCACGGATGACGCGCCGGTCCCGCTCCGCCGGAAGGTTGGCAATTAAGATCGTCACATGGGCTGCTGACACAACAACTATTCGCTCACGCGTGGTCACGCCGAGCAAGGTCGCTTCGGGGTGTCTTCATGTCTTGTTATTGACAGGCTTGGACCATTTGGGTAGCGGCCCGCTCCCAGGAGTAGTAGGCGCGTGTCGCGGCGGCATCGGTTTCGCAGCGGCGGTATAGCTCATCGTCCCCCAGCGCGTCGGCGATCAGCTTGGCAAGCTCATCCGGATCGTCACCGTCCACAAGCGACCCATATCTGGGCGGCTGGATGATTTCCGGCATCGCGAAACCGTTGCGCCCGATACAGGGCAGACCGCGCGCAAGCGCCTCGGCGAAGACGATGCCGAAACCCTCGATCCGCGTCGGCAGCACGAAGAGGTCATGCGTGTCATAGAGCTTGGCCACCTCGGCGCTTGGCAACGCTCCCAGGAAGTTCACCCCTTCAGGTACCTCGGCGAAGCGCGGCGGCCCGGCGATGGTCAGGGTGATGCCGGGGTCGACCTGATCCCGCAAGCGCGCCAACGCTTTCAGCACGAGGTCGCCGCCCTTGCTGGCGAATGTCCGGCCGATGAAGAGCAGCTTGCGTCGCGGTCCGGGCCTGGGCCTGACCGGCTCGGCGTTGCCCGCGACCAGGCCGGGGTGCACGACGTGGACCTTCGCCGGCGGCAGCCCGGTGTCGTTGACGAGGCTGGCGGCAAGCCAGCGGCTCATCGCGATGACCCCCGTTGCCTTGGCGTAGATGTCAAGTTGCCGCTCCCGCCGCCGGCGCATCTCGTCGCTGGTGAGGACCCGGAACACGTCGACGCCGCGCCCGCGCAGGGAAAGCAGCGCGTCGAAGCTCATGTCCTGGTAGACGTAGAACGGGAGGTCCACCGCGGCCAGATCCTGGATCTGCAGCATCACGTCCAGGTCGGTGCGTTTGGACAGCTGCGCCCGGCAATACCGGTCGGTCAGCGAACCCTGCTCCCACAGCGAGATCAGCTGCCCGTCGCGGATCGTGACGTGGGCGGCCTGCAACATTCTTCTTGTGAGGAGCGGGACGTGCACCCCGGCGTCAACGACGTCGGCGATGCGGCGCATCGCTGCCCGCAGCTCCCACGGCGTGCGTGACCAGGTCGATGGAGCGTCACGATCCCAGAGGCAGGCGAATCCGATGCGCATGAAGGTCATTCTGCGGCGGCGGGCGGCCCCTAAACGGGTCGGCTTCCCGACAGCCACACGCTGAAAGCCTGGGTATCGCCCGTTTACCAGGCATCATATGGACTGGATGGGGATTGCCAGCCGTTGACGCTGACGGTCAGACTCTACGGGGACAACGCGACGGAAGGGCGGCATGGATCTCTGGGATGTCGCGAAAGTAATGTGGCGCAGGCGCTGGGTAGCGATGCCGCTGCTCCTTTTGAGTGCTGTGTCCGCCGTCTTCGCGCTGCTGTCGGTTCCGCCTGACTACACCGTCGTGGGACAGGTGGCGGTGACGCCGGCGCCGGCGCCGGACGACCCGGTCGGTGGGCCGGTCCGGCCCAAGAACCCGTACACCGTGGTGACGCTGGGCGAGCTGACCCTGACCTACCTGAACCGGCCCGAGGCCAAGCGGCAGCTTGCCGCCGAAGGGCTCTCCCCCGACTACGAGATCACCATGAAGACCTTCGGCCTGGCGCTGATCGACATCAAGGTGACCGCCAAGGCCGTGCCGCAGGCGACCCAGACCCTTGCCCGCCTGATCGAGATGCTGCGCGACGAGTTCCGCCACCGGCAGGACGCGTTCCAGCTCGCGCAGGAAAAGAAGATCACCCCCGAGGTGCTCAACGCCGGGGAAGAGATCGTGGTGGTGCGGACCGTCGGCAAGCGGACCCTGATCGTCATCGTCGGTGTCGGCATCCTCATCACCGTGGCGGTGTCGCTGTGGGTGGACGCGCTTGTCCGCCGCCGCCAATCGCGCGGCATGGCCCAACCGCCGGCCCGGTTCGCCGTGCCGATGCCACCAGCGCCCTTGTCACCGGCGCCGGCTGGGCGCAGCGGGCCCTTCCCGCCGGTGATACCGGTGACACCGGTGATACCGGTGATACCCAACGCCGCCAACGCCGCGACAGTGCCGATCGACGCCGGCGAGGAGGACAACGACAACACGATCGTCCTGCCGCTTGCCGGGGTCTCCTGGACAATCGCCCAAGGCAAGCGGGGCGCCGCCGCCTCGGGTGAAACCACGAGCGAGTAGCGGCCGTGGTCACCCCGGCCCTGCTGGAGGGCACGACCTACACCACACAGCAGCGGCGGCACCTTGTCGACGTCGGCTTCCTCGTCTGCGCCATGGTGATCGTGCTGGCGTTCATCCCGTCGCCGCTGGCCGTCCCCGGCTTCAGCGAACTCGGTCACCCCGGCACCCTGATGGCGCTGTTCATCTTCGGCGGCTGGGCGCTGTCGCGCACCCACCCGCGGCTTGCCACGCACGGGCCACAACCGTTGCGCTGGGCGGCGATGCTCTTCTTCATCGCCCTGCTCGCCTCCTACGGCGCCGGCCTGAGCCGGGACATGTCATCCATCGAGGACAACGCCGCCATCCGCGCCATCATCGGCTCGTTCGCCTTCCTCGGCCTCATCCTGGCCACCGCCGACGGCGTGCACACCCGCGAACGCCTCGACGGCATCATCCGCGTCATGCTCTTCGGCGGCGGCGTCATCGCCATCATCGGCATCATGCAGGCGGTGCTGGTCTTCGACGTCACCCAGTACATCCAGATCCCGGGGCTGGTCTATCACGGCAACCTCAACGGCCTGGAGTCGCGCGGAACGCTCTATCGCGTCGCCAGCACGACCGGGCACTACATCGAGTTCAGCACGGTCATGGCGCTGATGCTGCCCTTCGCCGTCCACATGGCACGGTTCGCGCCGTCGCGGCCGATGCGGCAGTGGTCCGGCGTGGCCGGTGCCATGATGTTCATCGCGCTGCCGATCGCCTTGTCCCGCACCGGAATCGTGGCCCTGGCGGTGGCGCTGATCGTGATGGTGCCCGCGTGGAGCTGGCGCATGCGATTCAACCTCGTGGTCCCCTCCCTGGGTTTGCTTGTGCTGCTTATCTTTGCGATGCCAGGCTTATTGGGTACCCTCATCGGCCTTTTCGGCAATTGGGACAACGACGCCAGCGTCCAAGGCCGGGACGAGGACTGGGAAATGATCATGGAGCGCGGCTGGCTCGACGGGCACTGGATCCTCGGGCGCGGGCAGGGCACCTTCATCCCCACCGAGTACACCTGGCTTGACAACCAATGGCTCCAGCAGCTTGTCGGCGGCGGCATCGTCGGCGTGACGGCCCTGGCCAGCCTGCACCTTGCCGCGATCGTGCTGTCCGCCATCGCCTACCGCCGCGCCACCCAGCTCGCCGACCGCCACCTGTGCGCCTGCCTGATCGCGGCGCAGATGGTCGCGGTCGCGGTGGGCTTCACCTTCGACTCGCTCGGGTTCCGCACCTACGCCTTCTTCATCGCCATCCTGACCGGGGCGGCGGGCGCGATGTGGCGCGTCATCACCAAACCCGAGCACGTGGGGTATTAGCGCACACCGTTTCGGGACGTTCTCGGTCATCGATGTTAGATTGTGCGTCGGGTCAATTGATGAACACACGGGGAGGACTCAATGGAACCTGCGGCCGATGCCAAGATGCCGGTTGATGGGGTTGGCGTTCGACCGGCCCATGCCGACGACGTGATACTGGAAGCCCTTCGACACGTTACGGAACTCACGCCGCGTGAGCGCGATGTCTTCCAGCTGCTTGGACTCGGCCTCAGCAACCGGTCGATCGCGCGGCGGCTCGAGGTGTCGGAGGCCGAGAGTCAAGGCCCATGTTAGCAGATTTTAAAGAAGCTCGATGTAGCGTCTCGCACCCAAGCAGCGATCGTCGCATTCGCCTTCCGGCGCGGGAGTGAGCGATACCAAGGTACTGATTCATAACGGCCCTTCCGGTTGCTAGTTTCCTTGACGGGGGCCCCCATCTCTTGGCTGGCAATCAGAAGCTAACGAAGGAGAGGGCTGTGCTAATCAGTGCGACGAATGTCACCTCGCGGTTCGTCGGCCGTATGGGGGTGGTTGCATTGGCCATGGCCATGCTGCTCGGAACATATTCCACGCCATCGTGGGCGGATGGCGGGCCAGGGTCCAAGGCGGATCCGCGAGCGGCGGTGGCGGAGTACCACGAGGTCACCGCGAACATCAGTCTCAAACTCGACGCGAAGGCCAAGACTGTGGTCCCTGTCGCGTCGGGTGGGACGCATCGAGTGCGCGATGCGCGAGGTCGGATCCTGCGCAACGAACCGATCAGTGTATCCGCTCGGCCGCACGAGATCGGGATCCAGGACGACTTCAAGTGCGTCGTCAGCAACATCAACCGGCCTGGTCTTCAGGTGTATCAACCGTGGGACCTGACGAGGCAGGGCAATTCCTACTTCGTGCAATACCTGTATCACCTCTACTCGATAGACAACGCACGCTACATCACGGGAGTGGGCTACACCTTCCAGGTGGAGACCTGCACCACCGGCGGTGGCGACGTGTGGAACGACCACCACCAGTGGTTCAACGGGACGACATTTCGTGACCAGGACTCGAACCGGCGGATGATCGGCACGGCCTGGGGCACCGCCGTGGTGAATGGCGCTGTCAGCAGCTCGCTGAGCTTCTCGGTCGCGCAGGATCCGGTGAGCATCGGTGGAAGTGTGAACGTTCAGCAGCAGGACAACTATGCCGGCAACACCGGTCCCAACGAGAATATGGACCCGGCGCTTGGCGGCTGGGTCGTCGCACCATGGAACGTCAATAGAGTGAACTCCTACTACGTATCGCCGCACAACTTCGTCTGGGACGGTTCGCAGAACTTCCAGGGAAACACGAACCAGGCACTTTACGAGTACCCGATGGCAGGGGGGCCGGCCGGGTTCTGGGGCGCTTACGATGGTGCCTGGACCATCGGTGCATTCTGCTCCCGAATCCCCGGTGGCACCGGGTGCCCAGCCTGGTAGTCAGCGAGTAATCAGCGAATGAATGAATGAAGATCGTCATGACGCTTCTCTGCTCGTCCCGATGGGGGATCCTCATCGCCGCGTGGCTGCTGGCTGCCTCGTGCACCAGCGGCCACGCGCCACCGTCCAACGACGGCTCCAAAGACGGCACTGTCCTCACCGGCCTTGGATCCGCTGGAGCCGGCAGCGGCACGATCTGGCTACTGGCCGGCCCGGCGCCGCAATCGGCCAACATCTTTCGGCTCACCCTGTCCGACCGCCGTGTCGAGCAGGTGACGCGAAACGCGCAAGGGCATGGGATATCGTGGCTTTCGGCGTCCCGTGCGGGGATCGTTGTGGCCGACGCCAGCACGGGTGCGGATCGGATCGGGGTCCTCGACACCGGCGGCGGCCGGGTCACTCCACTCCAGACCGGGGACGAACTGACCACGACCGCGTACACGCCGGCGATCTCACCGGATGGCGCGATCGCGTTCGCCAGGGCGATGTGGCCCACTGGACCGCCGGGTGGTCGGCGGCAAGCCAGCCCGGCATCGACATCGGCTGTGCCCGGCCCAGGCGCCAAGCCGGTGTGGGAGATCGTGGTCACCGATCCGGGACGGAAGAATCTCACGGTCGCCCATCAAGCCGAGCCGGCGCTGGCCGCTCCAGCCTGGGGTCCACGAGGCGGGCTCGCGTTCATCGAGTCGCCAGGCGTGCAGGGCGGTGATTCGCACCCTAAAGTGTACGTGCTCAATGGTGATCGGCGACCGGCTGGGTCCTTCCGGGCGCCGTTGGGCAAGGCAAGCTCGCTGCTGTGGGGCCAGAACGAGGGCATGCCGCTGGCGGTGACCGATGGTGTCGGATCAACGGCTTTGCTCGATACGCGGGACGGCTCGTCACGCCCGCTGCCCAACGGGTGGGTCGGGCTGTGCTGGAACCCAACCGGAGATCGGCTTCTCGTTGGGCAAGGCTCGCGGCTGGCCCTGGTCGCCACTACCAAACCGGAAGAGGTGATCGACGTGGGCCGGTTCGGCGGCGGAAACCTGTACGGGTGCGGGTGGATCGATCGGTAGGCCATCGGCTATAGTGATCCGCATGATCACCCTGCGGCCGTACGGCCGACGACGAGAGACGGCCGGCTAAAGCGTCCGTTCTTTCGTGTCGTCATTGGTGGGGATCATTCTATGGAGTCGATAGTCAAGGCATTCGCGTCCGCGTTCGACACTGTCGCCGGGCGGGCGGTGGATCCGGTGGTGAGGCGGTCAAAGCACGCCGACTTCCAGGTGGAGGGCGCCCTCGCCCTCGGCCGCGAACTGCGCCGGCCACCCCGGGAGGTCGCCGCCGACGTGCTGGGACACGTTGCGGCGCAAGGGTTTGACGCGGTTGTCGCCGGGGCCGGGTTCATCAACGTGACGGTCGGCGATGACTGGCTGGCCGGACGGCTCGCCGAGGCGGCCAGTGACCCGCGGCTGGGCGTGCCGGTCACGGACACGCCGGAGGTTGTGGCGATCGACTACTCGGCACCCAACGTGGCCAAGGAGATGCACGTCGGCAACCTGCGTTCGACCGTCATCGGCGACGCCGTCGCGCGGCTGCTGGAGTGGCTGGGCCATGACGTGCGGCGGATCAACCACATCGGAGACTGGGGCACCAGCTTCGGCATGCTGCTCGAGCATCTGGAGGAGTCCGGTTCGCCGGATGAGGCGGGCATCGGGGACCTGGACGCGTTTTACAAGGCGGCGCGGGCAAGGTTCGCGGCCGATGAAGAGTTCGCGGAGCGGTCTCGGCAGCGGGTCGTGGCGCTGCAATCCGGCGACGAGGCGACCCTGCGGCTGTGGCACAAGCACGTGGACGAGTCGGAGAGGTACCTCCTCGCGGTCTATGCCACGATGGGCGTCACGATGTCCAAAGAGGACTTCGTCGGGGAGTCGTTCTACAACCCGATGCTGGGGCCGCTCGTCGAGGAGCTGGAGTCGGCGGGGCTGCTGCGCGACAGTGACGGTGCCAAATGTCTTTTCCCGGACGGGTTTTCGGGGCGTGACGGGGAGCCGCTGCCCATCATCGTGCGCAAGCGGGATGGTGGATTCGGCTACTCGGCGACGGATCTGGCGGCTATCCGGTACCGCATAAAGAATCTGAAGGCAGACAGGGTGCTTTACGTCGTCGGTGCGCCGCAGGCCAAGCATTTCGCCATGGTGTTCGCCGCGGCGAGGGCGGCCGGATGGCTCACCGGCAGCGTGCGGGCCGAGCATGTGCAGTTCGGGTCGGTGCTCGGTGCCGACGGCAAGCTGCTACGGTCGCGGGCGGGGGACGGGGTCAAGCTGCGCGAGCTGCTCGACGAAGCGGTGGCGCGGGCCTACGAAATCGTCGGTCCTTCGCTGGAGGACGGCGAGCGGCACGCTGTGGCAAGGGCGGTCGGGATCGGCGCGGTGAAGTATGCCGACCTGTCGAATCACCGGCTGAAAGACTACGTTTTCGACTGGGACCGGATGCTTGCCACCAACGGTGATACGGCGGCATACCTGCAGTATGCCTGCGCTCGCGTGGCGTCGATCCTGCGGCGGGCCGGTGGAAGTGCGACCGCCTCCATCGTGCTGACACATCCATCAGAGCGGGCACTCGCGTTGGAGTTGCTGGGTTTTCCCGGTGTGGTGGAGGCTGTCGCGCAGACCTTCGAATTCCAGAAACTCACCGGGTACCTGTTCGGGCTCGCCGGAGCGTTCAACGCGTTCTTCCGGGACTGCCGCGTGTTGCAGGCCGAGGACGATGCGTCGCGGGCAAGCAGGCTGGTGATGTGCGACCTGACCCGGCGGACGATGGTGCAGGGTATGGGGCTGCTGGGCATCGAGGTTCCGGAGCGGATGTGACTGCGCTGCAACCATCGTGGTGTGCGGTGCGTCCTACTGTCCGTGAGGTTCAAACACATGGTCTGGGCGGTGGCTCTGGCGCTGGCCGTCGCGGGGTGCGCGGGCGTGGGCGAGCTGCCTGCGGACGACCAGCCGCCCACCCACCCGGATGACCTGGTGCTGCGGGTGTTCGACACCGGCGGGCTCATCGGGGCGGGAGAGCACTTCAAGCTGCCGGCGGTTTCGCTGTACGGTGACGGTTTGCTGGTGCTTGAGCACCGTTCAGATTATTTGGTACCAAGGATGCAGCGCCGCCGCCTGACGCTGACCGGGGTCCGCCGTGTCGTCGCGGCGGCCATCGACGCCGGCCTTACCAAACGTCTGGACCTCGGTGTTCCCAACATCGTTGACGCACCGGTCAGCATCTTCACGCTGGTGACAACGGATCGTCATGTGACCAAGGTCGTGGCGCCCAAGAGTGTCCGCGGGTACGACGCGGCGCAGTCCGAGGCGCGCCAGCGGCTCCACACGTTCCGCAAGGCGCTCAATGACCTGGACTCCTGGCTCGGCGCCGACATAGCCCCGGATGACGGCCGGTTCGGGGCGCACTTCGTCTACAGCATCAAGACCTCGCCCGTGGAGTACATGCGCGAGGAGCGCTGGCCCTTCGAGGAGCTGGCGGCGGGCAAGTGCGCCATCCTGCCGGCCGAGCGGGCGGACCTGTTGCGGGAGGCAAAGTCGGCGTGGTTGTGGCGCAGCGGTGACAATGTCTACATGGTCGTGCTGCGGCCGGTGCTGCCGGGCGAGCGGATTTGCGCCGAGGTCGAAAGGATCGAGTGAGTGGTCGTCTCGTACGTTGGCGAGCTGGCGGATGCGCTTTCCGCCTGCCGTGAAGATGTCGTCGGCGTGTACCTGCACGGGTCGGCGGTGCTGGGTGGCTTCGACCCGGCACGCAGCGACGTAGACGTGCTGGCGGTTGTCGCGCGGCCGTCGCCGGACGCGGCCTCGCAGCTGGCCATGGGCGAAGCGCTCGCCGCCGTCGGCGGCTGCCCCGGGACCGGCCTCGAGCTGAGCGTCATCACCGCCGCGACCGCCGCCCGCCTCGGCGACTGCCCGTTCGAGGTGCACGTCGCGACCCGCAAGTCCGAACCTCCGGTCATCGTGGCAGGCTTTGGGCACGCGGGCGACCCGGACCTGGTGCTGCACAGCGCGGTCTGCCGCGAGCACGCCCTGGCCGTGGCCGGGCCGCCGCCCGCCGAGGTGTTCGGGCCGGTCGAGCGGGAGCGCATCCTGGCGGCGATGGTGTCCGAGCTTGAGTGGGGCATGGCCAACGCCCCCAGCGCATACTTTGTGCTCAACGCGTGCCGCGCCATGCGCTTTGCCTTTGACGGCACGCTCTGCTCCAAAGTGGATGGTGGGCGCTGGTTCCTGGACCGCCATCCCGGCAACGCGACGGTCGCCGAAGCTCTGGCGGGAGCCACGGATCGCTAGCAGCTCCAGAAGTTCGCTCAGGCGGTGGCGGTGGCGGTGAGCAGGTGCAGCAGGCGGCGGGCTTGGAGGTCGGCGGTGCCGGGCGGGTTGCGGTCGGCTGAGGGGCCGCCGGGGAGCAGGCGCCTCAGCCAGAACATCGCCCACAGGCGGCGGGCGGCGAGGAGGCGGACCGGGTCGACGTCGAAAAGGGTTGGCAGGGTTGGGCTGTCGCGGGTGGAAAGGTGTTCGGCGAGGATGGCGACCTCGGCGGCGGGGTCGGAGGGCCGGGCGTCCTCGAAGTCGACGAGGCGCACGATCGTGCCGTCCCACAGGTAGTTTGCCAGGTAGGGGTCGCCGTGGCCGAGGACCACCCGGGAAGGTTCGGTGCTCAGCAGAACCGGATCGGGGCCGTCCCACCAGGCGAGCGCGGCGTCGTAGGCCTCGGCGGTCACACCCGCGGACGGGCGTTGGCCGTCCGTGAGGCGGCGGGCGAAGGCGAGGTCGCCGTCGTTCCACGGCTCGTCGCAGGGGACCGTCCAGAGCCGGGTGATGGCGGCGACGAGGGCGTCGGCCTGGGCAGGGGACAGCGGCCCAGACAGGGGCGTTCCGGGCAGTACGGTCATGGTGACTGTCGGCGGGACGGCGTCAAGCGAGGCCGAGACGGGGCGCGGGACAAGATCCGGCAGGTGACGGTGAAGGTGTTGCAGCATATCCCATTCGCGAATGTGCTCGCCGCGATCCCATGCCTGGAAGACTTTGATGAACAGTTCCGTCACGCGACGAGGATATCGGCACGCAAGCCGAGCGACTCGACCTCGGCGGCGATCTCGTTGCGGTAGGCCGGGTTGGTGAGCACGACGGCCTCGGGTCGCAGGGCCGGCAGTTCGGCCGGGGCGAGGACCCGGTGCCCGGCGAGCGGAAGGTAGCGGCCGTGCTTGGCCGGGTTGCGGTCCACGACACCCTCGATGAGAGTCCCGTCCGGGTCGACCCGGTTGCAGAACATGGTGCCGCGGGTGCCCGCGCCCCAGACGACGGTGCGCCGACCGTCTAAAACGGACCGCCAGTGCGACGTCGCCTCGGCGAAACGCGGCGCGAACGAAGGCGGCGAAAGGGAGTCTAGTTTGGACAGACCGTTGGCGGCGATTTCGGCCCACAGGTACTGGTCGTTGAAGGCGGTCCCCATTTCGAGCACCGCCCATCCGGTTCGCGCCAGCAGCGCCGACAGCGACGAGGCGCTGAAGTATCCGGCGTGCGGATAGATACAGTCCCACCCGGCCGTCGTCAGATCGTAGCCCGCGTCCGGCACCTCGATGAACGCGTGCATGGCGTGCTTGCGCACCCGCCGCAGCAGTGCGAACGGGTCGGCCAGATGCTCCAGGACGAATCGAGCGATGACGAAGTCCGAATTGGAAACAGCCGTATCCGGTACCCCCGAAGAATCGCAACCGAGCTCGGCAAGCCGGTCCACCAGAACCGTTGCGCCCGAAGCGATTTCAAGCACACTCCGGCCCGCCAGGGAGTACCGTTTCACCAGCCGCTCCACGACCCCGGTCGCATAATCGGTGTACGTCGGGGAGTGGAACAGCGCGGCCTCGAACGTCGCGTCGAAGTGCGCCAGCGACTCGTCAAAAGCCACATTCGAAACGTGCCCGCACGCACCGCAGGACGCCAGCAGCATCTGCCCGCGAGCCGACAGCCGCGCCGCCACCGGAGTCGGGAAGGTCGCCCCGCACGCCACGGGCATGGCACCGAGGTCGGCGAGCGGGGTCAGCGCGCTCAGAGCGCAAGCCGGGCACATCACCACGTCACGATCTCAAATCGCGGCCACAACTGCCGTCACTTAACCGACACATGCGATGACCTGCGCGTTGGGCGGCCGTAGGGTTGCTGACTTGTGGAGACCGCTCTGGAGATAGTCGACCAGGATCTGACCTACATCACCGACAGTTTGCGGGACGAGTTCGCCGCCATCCGCGGCGAGCGCCTGTTGATTGTCGGAGGAGCCGGGTTTCTCGGCTATTATCTTGTCCAGTCGGCGGTCAAAGCCGGCATCGACGTGACTGTTTATGACAATTTTTCAAGGGGTACCCCCGAATGGTTGCTATCCTTGGAAAAAGTCACCACCGTCAAGCATGACATCACGCATCCGTTGCCGGCCGACGCCGACTTCGGCTACCTCATCCACGCGGGGAGCATCGCCTCGCCCACGTTCTATCGGAACTATCCGATCGAGACGATGGACGCCAACGTCAACGGGCTGCGCAACCTGCTTGACTACTCGGTCGGCCGCGGTGTCAAGGGGTTCCTGTTCTATTCGAGCAGTGAGATTTACGGCGACCCGTCACCGGACGCCATCCCCACGCCCGAAGACTATCGCGGCTTGGTCTCGTGCACGGGGCCGCGCGCCTGCTACGACGAGGCGAAGCGCTACGGCGAAACGCTCTGTGTGAATTTTGCGCGCGTCCACGGGGTACCCATCAAAGTAGCCAGACCCTTCAACAACTATGGCCCGGGACTGAAAATCACCGATCGCCGCGTGATTCCCGACTTCGTCCGCGATGTGCTTGCCGGCCGCGACATCGTGATGCTCTCCGACGGTTCGCCGAAGCGCACCTTCTGCTACGTTGCCGACGCGGTCATCGGATACTACAAAATTCTGGTGCAGGGCGGGCCGGGCGAGGCATACAACGTGGGCGTGGAGACTCCCGAAATCTCCATGGCGGAGCTCGCCGAGCGGATCGTGGCGCTGGGCCGGGACCTGTTCGGCTACACCGGAAAGGTCGTGCTCCAGGCGCCCGAGGACGCCGACTATCTCATCGACAACCCTAACCGCCGCTGCCCGATCATCACCAAAGCCCGCACCGAGCTCGGCTACAATCCCACGATCGGCATCGACGAGGGTCTGCGGCGCTCGATGCTTTGGTACCACGGCAATCGCGTCGCCGAGGACGCATGACATGAGGGTGTCGATTGTCGGCACGGGGTATGTCGGTCTCGTGACCGGCGCCTGCCTGGCCGAGGCCGGGCATGACGTCACCTGCGTGGACATGGTCCCCGAGCGGGTCGCCATGGTGAACGCCCGCCGCCCGCCGTTCCACGAGCCGGGCCTGCCTGAGCTGCTGTCCTCGGTGAGTCTCAAGGGCACGCTCGACCTGGACCGGGCGGTGCGCGAGTCCGACCTGACGATGATCGCCGTGGGTACGCCCTTCGACGGCCGGCAGATCGACCTGTCCCATGTGGAGGGTGTGGCGACCCAGGTCGGCATGGCGCTGGCGGGCAAGGACGAGTATCACGTAGTGGTCGTCAAGTCGACCGTCGTCCCCGGAACCACCCAGAAGGTGGTGCTGCCGCTGCTGGAGAAGCACTCCGGCCGCCGCGCCGGGGCTGACTTCGGTGTCGGCATGAACCCGGAATTCCTGTCCGAGGGCAGCGCGGTCCACGACGCCCGTCACCCGGACCGGATCGTACTGGGCGGCATCGACCCCCGCACCCTTGGTGTGATGGCGGCGCTGTACGAACCGTGGCGGGACACGCCCGTGCTCATGGTCCCGGCCGCCGCCGCCGAGATGATCAAGTACGTCTCGAACGCCTTCCAGGCCATGCTCATCTCGTTCTCCAATGAGATTGCCAACCTCGCCTCCACGGTGGAGGGTGTCGATGTTGTCGAGGTCGAACGCGGCCTTCACCTGTCGGAGCTGGTCCGCGACTCGCCCGCGGTGTCGTTCCTCAAGTCGGGCTGCGGGTTCGGCGGCAGCTGCTTCCCCAAGGACCTGGCTGCGCTGGCGGCATTCGGTGCGGCGCAAGGCGTCCCGATGCCCATCACGTCGTCGGTCCTTGAGGTCAACCGCGCCCAGCCCGGCCGCCTGGTAGCCCTGCTCGGTGACGTGACGGGCAAACGCGTTGCCGTGCTTGGGCTATCGTTCAAGCCCGGGACAGACGACTTGCGCGAGTCGCCCGCCTTCCCGGTGATCGAAGGTCTGCGGGCCGGTGGCGCCGACGTCGTCGCCTACGATCCGGTCGCCACCGCGCCGGCGGGCGTGGCGCAGGCGTCCACATTGGAGTCCGCTCTAGACGGGGCCGACGCCGTCGTCCTCGTGACCGCCTGGCCCGAGTTCGCCGCCGTCCCCACGCTTCTGGCGGGCTCCAGTCGGTCAATCCCGGTCGCCGACGGCCGCCGGATGTTCAGCCCCGAGTCTGTCGCCGACTATCGAGCGATCGGCCGCGCCTGAACGGCCTGGACTGCCTGGACGGCCTCGGCGGCCCGGACGGCCCGGACGGCCTTGGCAGGTCGGGCTGCTCCGGCGGCTTCGGGTCCGGCTGCCTCGGCGGCTTCGGGTCCGGCTGCCTCGGCGGCTTCGGCGGACCGGGCTCGGGTTTTGATCACGGTGCGCAGGTCGCCGGCAAGGTCCTCGAAACGATCGCGCATCAGATCGGCCGTCACGTGGAACACGACCCACTCCGCGCCGAGAAGGCGGTTGAGCCGGTGCCGATCCCGCTCCAGCTGGGATGCGCTTGCGTGCCAGCGGCCGTCGTACTCGACAGCGATCTTGAGCTCCGGTAGCGCGAGATCC
>DASUXL010000084.1:0-21479 GCA_036377915.1 Candidatus Limnocylindrales bacterium | reverse complement strand
AACCTGTTCCAGACCGGGTTCACGGCGTGGGAGTGCACCCCGTACCGCTCGATCCACATCTGATCCTCGTGGGGAGCCGGTGCAACCGGCTCCCTACCCCAGGCGCTCGGCGACCGAAGCGACGGTCCAGGCGCCGGCGGTCTCGTAGGACGTGGTGCCGCGCCAGCCCTCCAGCTCCTGGATCAGTCCACCTTGGACGGCGAACAGCTTGCCCGTGATCGGGCATCCGGCGGTGCAAAGGTAGGCAACGAGCGGGGAGACGTGCGACGGGTGGTAGGTGTCGAACTCGCCCTCGTCGCTGGGCGCGGCCACCATCTGGCCGACGACCGGCACGTCCTCGGTCAGGCGGGTGCGCGCGACCGGGGCGATCCCGTTGACCCGCACCCCGTATCGGGCCAATTCCTGAGCCGCCACAAGGGTCATCGCCGCGATGCCGGCCTTTGCCGCGCCGTAGTTGACCTGACCCGGGTTGGGCAGGAACGTGCCGCTGGCCGAGGCGGTGTTCACCACGGCGGGCTTGGACGGCAAACCGGCCTTCGCGCAAGCCTTCCAGTGGGCGGCGGCGTGGCGCAGCGGCGCGAAGTGGCCCTTGAGGTGGACGCTGATGACCGCGTCCCACTCCGGTTCGGACATGTCGGCGAGGTAGCGGTCGCGCAGGATTCCAGCGTTGTTGACGAGGATGTCGAGCTGTCCAAATCGGTCGGTGGCGGCGCTGACCAGAGCCGCGGCGACATCCCAGTCCGCGACGTCGCCCGCGACGGCGACCCCGCCGACCTCCTTCGCCACCGACTCGGCCACCTCGGCGTCGAAGTCGTTGACCACGATCCTGGCGCCCTCGGCGGCGAACAGCAGCGCGTGCTCGCGCCCGATGCCGCGACCCGCGCCGGTGATGACCGCGACCCGCCCGTCCAGCGCTCCCATCCTCATGCCCTCCTGTAATTCTGGCGCGTGCAAAGCAACGCGCGGCATTGCCGCCCCGGGTGCCGGCGTTATGCGTCAACGAGTCCGTTCTTGATGACGACCGCGCCGGAGTCCGACACCGTCTCGAACTGCGAACCCCAGAAGCGGGTGGTGATCTCCTGGCCGGGCAGCACCGGCTGGCTGAAGCGGACCGCGATGCGCCGCAGCCGCCGCGGATCCCCGTCGCACAGCGCGTTTATCGCCGCCCACGAGGTGAAAGCCATGGTGCACAACCCGTGCACGATCCGGCTCGGCAGGCCGACCGCGCGGGCCACGTCGTCGTCGAGGTGGATCGGGTTGCGGTCGCCCGAAGCCTCGGCATACCGGAACGTCTGGTCCTCGTCCACCTTCGCGACAAGCGCGGCATCCGGCTCGCCAACACCGTCGAAGGCGTGCGGCGGCGGCGCCTCACCGCTCGTCGCCTCGGCTTGCCAGCCGCGCAGGAACGCCACCATGTACTGCTCGTTGACCGGCTCACCCTCCGATGTGGACGTGCGCGATCGCACGGTCACCGTGGTACCGGAGGCTTTCACATGGGTACCGACAACCTCGGCGCTCGACACCAGCCGCATCCCCGGTTCGATCGGCCGGTGGATGTGGATGTCCTGCTCGCCGTGGAGCAGCAGGGGCAGCACCTCCGGCGGCGCCACCTCACTCATCGCCACCAGCAGCGGCTCCCAGACCGCCAGCACGGCAAAGACCGGCGGCGCCAGCTCTCCGGCCAGATGCGCGGCGATCGGGTCGTTGGTCGCTCTGGCATAGGCGACGATCCGTTGCGGCTCAACCAAGAACATGCGATACCACCCTTTCACCCGCGGCGGTCTGGCCGCCCAGCAGCAGCCGGGACAGCTGGGCCCGGCGGAAGTAGAGATGAGCGTCGTGCTCCCAGGTGGCGCCCAGCCCTCCGTGCACGGCGATGCTTCGGCGGGTACCCACATCCGCCGCATGCTCCACCGCGAACCTTGCCGCATTCGCCGCCAGGCCGAAGCGCTCCGGCTCACTGCTCGCCGCATAGGCGGCGAAATAGAGCAGCGACCGCGCGTTCTCGTTGAGCCGCAACGAGTCGGTGAGCTGGTGCTTGACCGCCTGGAAGGAGCCGATGGCGCGGCCGAAAGCCTTGCGCTGCTTGGCATACTCGACGGCGAGGGTGAGCGCGGCCTCGGCGGCGCCAAGGGTCTCGGCGGCCAGCAGCGTCTGCGCCACGTTCCAGGCGAAGTCGGGGTCGCCTTCGACCCTCACCCCACCGTCCGCGGCTTCGACGCGTCCCAGCGGGCGGCTCGGGTCGTACTCACCGACCCGCTTCACCGTCGCACCCTCGACCAGGCTCAGCCCATCGCCGGTCTCGACCAGAAGCAGCTCGGCTTGTGCCGCGTCGGGCACGTGGTCCCGGTACCCCCGAGGCACAAAAGCTCCTCGCCCCTTGAGGTCCTTGACGACAGCCGCCACGGTCAGGTGGCCGACCAGGCCGGTCGGGGCCAGGCGCCGCCCGCACTCGATGAGCACCAGCACGGCGTGCAGCAGCGTGGGGATCTCGGTCCACTCGCCACGCACCGCCTCAGGCCACAGGTCGACCATCTCGCCGCCGTCGAGGGCGCGCCGCGTCGCGGCCAGCGTGTCGGTGCGGGACAACGCTTTTCGCACGGCCGACACGAGCTGCTCCTCGTCGCTTCCAAGCTCGAAGTTCATGCCGGCAGCTCCCGGAACGGCTGGGTCTTGTCCACTCGCGGTTCGGCGGGCAGGCCCAGCACCCGCTCGCCGATGGTGGTGAGCACGATCTCGTCGGTGCCGCCACCGCTGCGCAGCCCCTGCATCTCGGCGAGCAGGAAGCCCCAGTCACCATCCAATGCCGACGGTCCGAGCGCCTCGGCGACCACCTGCGAGCCGCGGGTCACGGCGTCGACGAGGGTGATTTTGCCAAGCCCCGCTTCGGGTCCGGGCAGGCCGCCCTGGGCCACCTTGCTCAGCGCACGGTATCCGGTGTAGCGCACCGCGAGCATGTCCACGATGGCGCCGGCGAGGCGCTGCCTCAGGTCGGCGCGCTCCAGCCTGTCCCTGATCGGCCGGACGAACTGCTCGGGCTGCCAGCCCAGCTGGTCGAGCATGGTGAGCAGGTTGAACCGCTCATACATGAGGCAGGTCATCGCGACCGTCCAGCCCTCGCCCACCTCGCCCAGCAGGGCGTCCTCACCGAGCGCCACGCCGTCGAAGAACACCTCGTTGAACGCGGCAACGCCGGTCAGCTGGCGCAGCGGCCGGATGGTCACGCCGGGCGCCCGCATCGGCACGATGAACATGGTGAGGCCCTTGTGTTTCGGGACGTCCACATCGGTGCGCGCGAGCAGCAGGCCGAACGCGGCGTGCTGTGCGTTGGTGGTCCAGACCTTCTGCCCGTTGAGCCGCCAGCCTCCCTCAGCGCGTACGGCCCGGGTCCGGATGCCCGCCAGGTCGGAGCCTGCCGCGGGCTCGGAGAACAGCTGGCACCAGATCTCCTCGCCCAGCAGCAGCGGCCTGAGGTGGCGCTCCTTCTGCGCCCGCGTGCCATGGGCGATCACGGTCGGGCCGAGGTTGCCCACGCCGATGATGTCGAGTGCACCGGGTACCCCGGCGCGGTCAAGCTCGCTGTTGACCACCGCCTGCTCAAGCATGGTGCCGCCGCGGCCGCCGTGCTCCTGCGGCCAGGTGACGCCGACGAGGCCGGCCCCGGCCAGCCGCCGCTGCCACGCCCGCAACGGCTCGATGTCGTGGACGTGCAAAGCCGTCTTTTCCTTGGGCGCGTGCGACTTGTTGGCCTCCAGCCACTGCCTCACCGTTCGCCTGTACTCGGCGAGCTCGGGGGTGTCGGTCAGGTCCACCCCCGGAACATACAGTCAGAATTGTATGTTTGTGAAGCCCGACGCTACAGTGATCCCGTGTCCCCTCCCCCTACAGCCGCCAGACGCACACAGCGGCAGCGCGCCGACGCGATGCGGCACAGGCTGCTCGAGGCGACAATCGACTGCCTTGTCACGTATGGCTATGCGGGGACGAGCACGACCCGCGTCGTGGAACGGGCCGGGGTGACCCGGGGCGCGCAGGTCCACCACTTCCCCACCAAGGCGGCGCTCGTCGCGGCGGCAATGCGCCACCTCGCCGCCAAGCGCGCGGAGCTGGCCTTCACCCAGCTCGACCGGATCCGCACCTCCGACGATCCGGTCGACGGCGCGCTGGACCTGTTGTGGGACCTGCACCAGGGCCCGGTCTTCAGCGCCACCGTCGAGCTGTGGGTGGCCGCGCGCACCGACCCGGAGCTGCACATCCAGCTGTCCCATGTGGAGCCCGCCGCCACCGCCTCGGTGGTGGAGGTGGCCAGGTCGCTCTTTCCCGGGCAGGCCGACCGGCAAGCCTTCGCCCACTGGGTGTACACCTCGATGGACACCATCCGCGGCATCCTGCTCACCTCGGTGGTCTACCACGACCCGGCGCCGCGCCTGGAAGCCTCGTGGCAGCGGGCAAAGGCCCACCTCAAGACGGTGTTCCAGAACCTCTTTCAGCCGTCCTGACCATCACTCGAGCGCGCTGGTGAGGTGCGCGACGTACGCGTCCACCTGCGCCCGGTCGTAGCCGCCCCAGCGCACCTCGAGTTTGGTGTGGCGCAACAGGTCGCGGGCGGCGGCAAGCTTGAACGGGTCGCCGGTGTCAAGCGCCACGAGCGGCAAGTCTATATTGGCTTCCATGCGTGCACTGGGGATTATTGCGTGCCTGCTGGCCACCGCCGGCCTCGCGGCGTGCAATGTGGACAGTCCGGAGAAGGCGGCCCCGGCGGAGAGTACGGCGCCGGGCGATCACAACCTCACCCTCCAGTGGGGCGGCAAGGATCGGACCTACCGGGTGCACGCGCCGCCCGGCTATGACGGCAGGACGCCGCTGCCGCTGGTGGTGACGATGCACTTCTACCCCGGCACCGCGCTGCAGATCGTCACCACGAGTGGCATGAGCGCCAAAGCCGACAAGGAGGGTTTCCTCGTCCTCTACCCCGAGGGCGTCACCGGCGGCTACAACGCACTGGTCTGCTGCGGCAGCGAGGACGATGTCGGGTTCATCAAGGCGCTCGTCGAGCGGATGGTGACGGTGTGGAAGGCGGATCCGAAGCGGGTCTATGCCACCGGCATCTCCAACGGCGGCGACATGTCGATCCGGCTCGCGGTGGAGGCGGCGGGCACGTTCGCGGCGGTCGCCCCGGTCAGCGGAGGCATCGGCGGCAGGGCCACCGACGCCTCGTACAAGCCCACCAAGCCGGTCTCGCTCATCACCTTCATCGGCGGCAACGACCGCTACTATTCGGCCTTCGACACCGGGCTCAAGAGTTGGCGGGAACGCTTGGCGTGCAACGAACCCCTGCCGATCGCGACCGTGGTCCTGCCCAACGAGATCACCCTGGAGGCGTTCAAGTGCGGCGACGGCAGCGACCTGGCGATCTACCGGCTGCCGAAGATGGGGCACAGCTGGCCGGGAGCCAAGGCGGGCGGCCTGTCCGATCCGGGCGCCGGCATCGACGCCACCGAGATCATGTGGGAGTTCTTCAAGGCGCACCGCCTCGCCTAGCGCCCGGCTCCAACATTTACATGGTTACGCTCCAGCCGTCGATGAAGCCGGTGTTGCCGGCCCTGCGGTCACGCACGCGCAGGCGCCAGGCCCCGTTGCGCGGCTCCGAGGACAGGTTCACCGCGTAGGTCGTGTGGATGTCGTCCCCGCTGTCGGCGCTGCGGCTCTGCAACCGGTATGCGGTGCCGTCGGGCGCCAGCAGATCGATCACGAGGTCGCCCCGGAACGGGTGGACGATGTCCACCTGCACCGCGGAGGTGGCAGGCGCGTTGCCGGTGCAGCCCGAGATGGTGATGGCGCTGGAGACGGCGGCCGCGGGATAGTCGGGGATTGAAACATTATTTTGGTTGGTACCCATACAGCCTGGCGGAGCGGTGCCGCCATTGTCCACGTACAGCAACAGATTCGGCGAGCCGGTCCCCGGGTTGACGACAACCCCGGGGGTCGCGTCCGCGATCATCTCGTCGCGCACCCGCTGCGGTGTCCACGCCGGGTTGGGCGAGGCGATGAGCGCGGCCACCCCACCCGCGTGGGCGGTCGCGAACGAGCTGCCCGACAGCGTGACGGTGGCGGTGTCGCTGGTGTACCACGTCGTCGTCACCGCCACCCCGGGCGCGAAGATGTCAAGGCACGGCCCGAAGTTGGACGGGCTGTGCTTGCTGTCGTTGATGTCCGTGCCGGCGACCGTGATCGCCTCGGTGACCCCGGCGGGCGAGAAGTTGCACGCGTCGCTGCCGCTCGATCCGGAGGTGACCGTGTAGGTGACGCCGGAGGCGATGGAGTTGCGGACCGCGGTGTCGAAGGCGACGTTGGCCGGGCCGCCCGCGACCAGGACCGCGACGGCGGGCTTGACGGCGTTGCCGGTCACCCAGTCCACACCCGCGATAACCTGGGCGATGCTGGCTGAGCCGGCGCAGTTGAGCATGCGGACGGCGACCAGCGTGACGCCCTTGGCCACGCCGTGGGCGTTCCCGCCGACGATCCCGGCGACGGCCGTGCCGTGCCCGTTGCAGTCGGTGGCGTCGTTGTCGTTGTCCACGGTGTCGCGGCCGTGGATGGCCCGCCCGCCGAAGTCGGCGTGCGTGGTGCGGATGCCGGTGCTCAGGATGTAGGCGTGCACATTGGACGCGAGGTTGGGGAAGGTGTACGAGGCGTCCAGCGGGAGGTTCCGCTGGTCGATGCGGTCGAGCCCCCACGACGGCGGGTTCGGTTGCGTGCCAAGGACTCCGGGGTCGATGCTCACCGTGCCGTTGCGCTGCACATAGGCGACGGCCGGGTCGGCGGCGAGGCGGCGCGCCGCGGGCTCCGGCATGGTCACCTCGAAACCGTTGAGCGCCTTATCGAAGACACGCTCGATGGTACCCCCGTAGAAGCTTGCGAGGTTCGCCTTGCCGGCGTCCCCCTTCATCACCACAATGTATGATCCCGGAATCGCTTGCGCCCCACCGGCTCCAAGGATTTCTCCCGCGGGTGCGGCGACCGGAGCACCCGTGGACCCCAGCGCCAGCATCGCCGCCATAATCAGCTTCATCTATCCCTCCTGTCATAGCGGGACAGGGGTTCCGGCAGTGCCGGAACCCCTGCCTAACAGATGCGACTAGGCGCTGGTGATCCGCACGTCGTCGACGCCGCACTCCACAAGGCTTGCGGTCGAGGCATCGGCGCACTCCACGAGGATGCGCACCGACTGCCCGGTGAAGGCGGAGATGTTGCTGGTGCCCGTGGCCCACGCACCTGCCCGGTTGGTGGCGGCACCGGACGACGTGAACAGCGCCGTCGTGCCTCCACCGTGGACAATGCTGACGCGGAAGAAGTCCGCGCTGCTGGAGTTGTTCAGGTGCGCCAGGTACCACGAGTAGGTCAGCGTGAGCGTCCCCGCCGGCAGGGTGATCGCCGGGGAGCGGGAGCTGGTCACGCCGCCGTCAACGTCGAAAGCACCCGCGCTCGTGCCGGCGGCCGCGCCGGTGACGAGGTCGTTGGTGCCGCTGACCGTGGTGCCGAGCTGCAGCACGACGCCGCTGGTGGTCTGGCCCGGGTCGCCGCGCTCCCACGCGCCGGTGGTCGCGGTGTCGGTCCCGTTCGGGTTGGTGCCCCAGCCCAGGCTGGTCTCGAAGTTGTCGAAGAACACCGTGGTCCCCGGCGGCTGTGTGGTGCCACCGGTCACGAAACCGAGCCGGTTGGGCGAACCGGTGCCGGGGTTGGTCACCACGTTGGTCGTGGCGTCGGCGACCATACTGTCGCGCACCTGCGCCGGGGTGAAGCTGGGGTTGGCCCGCTTGATGATCGCTGCGATGCCGGCGGCGTGCGGTGACGCCATCGACGTGCCGCTGATCGTGTTGGTGGCGGTGTTGCTGGTCATCCAGGCGGCGGTGATGCTCACACCCGGGGTGAACAGGTCGAGGCACGTGCCGAAGTTGGAGAAGGAGGCACGGGCGTCGTTGCTCTGGGTGGCGCCGAGCGTGATCGCCGCGGGGGTTGAGGCCGGCGAGAAGTTGCACGCGTTGGCGTTGGAGTTGCCCGCCGCGACGGCGTAGACGACACCGTCGTTGATGGAGTTGGTGACCGCGTTGTTCTGGGCCGTGCTGAGGCCACCGCCGAGGCTCATGTTGGCGACGGCGGGAACGCCCGGCTGGTGGTTGCTGGTCACGTAGTCGATGCCGGCGATGACTCCGGTGGTGCTGCCGCTGCCGGCGCAGTTGAGCACCTTGACCGCGACCAGGCTGACGGCCTTGGCCACACCGTAGGCTGTACCGCCCGTGGTGGACGCGACGTGCGTGCCGTGGCCGTTGCAGTCGGTGTTGTTGCCATCGCCGGTGGTGTTGGTACCCCAGGTCGCCCGGCCACCGAAGTCATTGTGCGTGGTCCGGATACCGGTGTCGATGATGTAGGCGGTGACGCCCTCGCCGTGGTTGGGGTGAGCGTACGACTGGTTGAGCGGCAGGTTGCGCTGGTCGATCCGGTCCAGGCCCCACGACGGCGGGTTCACCTGCGTGTCCGAGATCGTCATGACCTGGTCCTGCTCCACGTACTTCACCGACGGGTCGGCGGCCAGGCGGCGAGCCTGGGCCGCAGACATGTTGGCGTGGAAGCCTTTCAGTGCGTCCTGCCAGGTCTCGCGCACGAGCGCCCCGTACCGGTTCGCGAGACCGGTGGCGGAAGCGTGCACACTTGCGGCCGCCACGACGTCATTGAGCACCACGATGTAGGAGCCGCTGATCGCGGTGGAACTGTTCGCGGCGAGAATGACGCCTTCAGCCGGCGGCGCGCCGCCGGCTGGTGCGCCGGAAAACGCGGCAAATGTGACAGCCGCGGCCCCGAGCGCAAGTAAACGGAGTTTCATCTCCGTCCTCCCCTTGTTTGTGGCCCGTCCGTCCGAGGTGCTCATGGCACGACGGCGGACGGCACCTTGGCCGATTGACCGATGCTATGGGAAGACCGAGCTCAATTTATAGATATTCACTTATCTACATCAGGGGCGTACGCTGGATCGATTGTTATTTCGGCATAGATCTTGCCGCCGCCGGCCCGGGTCCTGGCGCCACCCCGCCGCAGAACTCCTTGCGCCGCAACGTTCTCCGGGGTCGTATCGGCGACCACCCGGGCGTAGCCTTGGCGGGCCGCCTCGCGCAGCAGCTTTTCGAACGCCAGTGCCCCGATCCCCTTGCCGCGATGGGAACGCCCCAGCCACATGCCGGTCTCGGCCGCGCCCTCGTCCGGCATCCGCTTGAGCCGCATGAACCCGGCCACCGCGCCGTCCACCGTGATCGTGTAGATGGCGGACTCGGGCGAGCCGAGCATCTCCAGGAAGAACGCCATGAAGGCCCGCCGCTTGTCCTCATTCCACCCCGGCCCACCCTCGACCGGTGGCATCGTCTCCTCCGGCGTGGCATCCGCGACGGCGACCTCAAGCAGCTCCCGCAGCCCCGCCTCGCCCGTCACCCTGCGCAGATCGACCAGCATATTTTCACGCATTCCTTTACATCGATACGTGCCGATTGGAGACTTGAGGAATGACCGCCTCCAGGACCCTCACCCATCTAATCGCCGCATTGCTCGGCGCGGCAACGGCTTTAATCGCACCAGGCGCGACCTCGCAAGCCGCCACGCCGGTCGTCGAACTTCCCGCCCCACCCATGGGCTGGAACAGCTGGAACCGCTTCGGCTGCAACATCGACGAGAACCTCATCCGCGCCACCGCCGACGCCATCGTCGCCAACAACCTCGACGACCTCGGCTACGTCTACGTCAACATCGACGACTGCTGGATGGCCTCGACCCGCGACTCCCAGGGCAGGCTACAGGCCCATCCCACCCGCTTCCCCTCCGGTATCCGAGCCCTCGCCGACTACGTGCACGCCCGCGGCCTCAAGATCGGCATCTACTCCTCGGCCGGTACGCACACCTGCCAGGGCCTGCCCGCCAGCCTCGACCACGAGGTGATCGACGCGCAGACCTTCGCCACCTGGACCATCGACTATCTGAAATACGACAACTGCAACAACCTCGGCCGTCCCGCCGCCCAGCGCTACAAGGCGATGGGCGACGCGCTCAAGGCGGCCGGCCGCCCGATCGTCTACAGCATCTGCAACTGGGGCCAGGAGGACCCGTGGCTGTTCGGCCCGCAGGTCGGCGGCGCACTGTGGCGCACCACCGGCGACATCTCCGACTCGTGGGGCAGCATGACGTCGCTGCTCGACCAGCAGGCGGGCCTGGAGCCGTTCGCGCGCCGCAGCGGCTTCAACGACCCGGACATGCTGGAGGTGGGCAACGGCGGCATGACCACGAACGAGTACACCGCGCACTTCAGCCTGTGGGCGCTGCTCAACTCGCCGCTGCTGCTCGGCAACGACCTGCGATCGATGTCAAGCGCCACGCTCAACATCATCCGCAACGCCGAAGTTGTTGCGGTGAACCAGGATTGGGGTGGCTCGCAGGGGCGGCGCGTGCGTGACCTGGGCGAGACCGAGGTCTGGGCCAAGCCCATGTCCGACGGCTCGACGGCGGTCGTGCTGTTCAACCGGTCCTCCGCCGCGGCCACCGTCTCCACCTCCGCCGCCGAGCTGGGCCTGGGCGGGTCCTCCTCGTACAACCTGCGCAACCTGTGGACCGCCACCAACTCCACCACCACCGGCACCATCTCCGCCTCCGTGCCCTCGCACGGCGCCGTGATGTTCCGCGTCAGCCGCTCGGGCAGCCTGTCCCCCGCGCCCGCCGCCGGTACCCACCAGGTGGGCGACATGGCGTGGCTGGCCTCCGCCAACGGCTGGGGCCCGGCCGAGCGCAACCTGTCCAACGGCGAGCAGACGGCCGGGGACGGCCGGACCCTCACCATCAACGGGACCACCTATGCCAAGGGCGTCGGGGTGCACGCCGACAGCTCCGTGCACATTTATCTCGGCCGGGCATGCCCGCTTTTCACTGCCTTTGTGGGTACCGACGACGAGGTCACCCACGCCAACGCCTCGCAGCGATTCCAGGTGTACGGCGACGGCAAACTGCTCGCGTACAGCGTCATCAAACGCGCGGCCGACGGGCCGTCCCGGATGGCCGTGGCCACCGGTGGATACTCCACATTGGAGCTGCGGGTGACCGACGCCCGCAACAACGGCATCACCTACGACCACGCCGACTGGGGCGCCGCCACGCTCACCTGCACCGCGCCGGGCATCGGCTCACCGGCAAGCGACCGCGCATGGACCGCGTCGAGCAACGGCTGGGGTCCGGTGGAGCGCGACCAGTCCAACGGCGAGCAGCCGGCCGGGGACGGCACCGTCGCCTCCACCGGCGGGATCCACTACGTCAAGGCCATCGGGGCCCACGCGGCGTCCACCGTGGACCTCGCGGTCTCCGGTTGCGAGCGCTTCACCGCGGCGGCGGGGATCGACGGCGAGGTCACCAACTCCGCCGCCTCGGTGGTGTTCACCGTATCCGCCGACGGCACAACGCTTTACACGTCTGCGGCGGTGACCGTCGCCACCGGGCCGGTCACCATCGACCTGAACATAACCGGCCGGACGTCCCTGCGGCTTGCCGTCTCCGACGCCGGCAACGGCATCAGCTACGACCACGCCACCTGGGCCGGCCCTGTCCTGCTCTGCTGAAATTCGGTCGCGCGAGGTGTGAACCGGGTTCACCATGGCAGGATGCTGCCAGCCGGATACACCTCGCGCCCCGCCACCACCGAGGACGCGAAGGACATCTACGACATCATCTGCGCGCACCAGGTACCGGTGCTCGGAAAGCCCGACACCACCCTCGAGGACGTCGCCGACGAGCTGATCGAGCCGGCGTGGGACATCACCACCGACGGCTGGCTGGTGCACGACCCGGCCGGCGCCGCGGTGGGCTGGGGGTGGGCCTGCCGCAAGGGAACCAGCTCCATCGTCGACATCGACATCTACGTGCGCCCCGAACACGACGGCATCGCGGGCTGGCTGTGGGCGGCGGCGCAGGAGCGGGCCCTGGCGATCGCGCTGGAGCTTGGCCACGCCGAGGCCACGATCGACATCGGCGTCTTCCCCGACGACGCGACCGTGACCGAGGTGGCCAAGGCGAACGGGTTCGCGCCGGCGGCGACCTACCTGCGCCTGCGCATCGACCACACCGGCCGGGTGGCGCACCCGCCGGTCCCCGACGGCGTCGAGCTGAGGTGCGCCACCGACGAGGCCGTGCGCCGCAACGCCATCGACGTCCGCAACGAGTCATTCGCCGATCACTTCGGCTCCGTCCCGCGCTCCTACGAGGAGTGGTTCGAGGAGCGGGAGGCCAGCAGCGCCAACGACTGGGCGCTGGTCCACGTCGCCTACGTCGAGGGCGAGCCCGCTGCGCTCCTGTTGCGCACCAACAACTTCGTGCCCGACGAGAACTGCGGGTACGTGCTGACACTCGGCACCATCCCCAAGTTCCGCAACCGCGGTCTCGCCTCGTACCTGCTGCGCTACGCGTTCGCCGAGGACGCGGCGGCCGGCCGGATCGGCACGATCCTGCACGTCGACACCAACCCCGAGCGGCCCGCGCTGGGTTTCTACCGGCGCAACGGGATGCGCCCGGTGCGGACCATCGACATCTACCGCCGGAGGGTGCCGGTCGGCGGCTGACCGTCAGGCGGCCGGCGGGTTGGGGAGCTTGCGACGGCGCAGCCCGAGCAGCCCCGTGACCACCCCGCCCAAGATCAGGACGGAGCCCGCGATGTTGCCCCAGCGCGGGCGGGACTCGGCCTCAAGGATGGCCTCGAAGCTCTCCATGGTGATCGCGCAGTTCTTCTCGGCATCCATGAAGCCGGAGGTCGGTGCGCCCCGCTCGGCGCATACGCTCTCCGGCGCGCTCGGGTTGAGCAGTAGGATCGAGAGCACCCCGGCGATGATCGCGACCGCACCGATGATCAGCAGGTGTGTCCGCCGCTTGCCACGACCGCCCGGCCCGCCGGTTTCAGACATGTCCTCGCCGCCTTCCTCGTCCACCTTCCTCGTCGGTGGCCGAACCAGGGCAGCCTGGCAAGAATTGGGCAGCGGGGTCAACCTCGCGGCGATTTCCTTTACGTGGAGCTAACGTCGGCAATCGTGAACCGGAACGAGCCGGTCCAGGTCTGCCCGGCCTCGATGACGCGCACCTTCTCGAAGGCCCAGGCGTCGCAGATGCCGGGGTACATGCTCGTGCGCACGAACCAGCGCTCGGCGCCGCCCACGCGCAGGCTGTAATCGGCTGCGCGCCAAAGCAGCTCGGGCTCTTCGCAGCCGTTGACCGCTTCCTCACCCACCAGCGTTCCGGCCGACACCTCCTCGGGCGCGGTGGCCAGGCGCAGGAAGCAGCCGCCGTAGCCGGCGCCAAACTCGCGGCCGTTGGTGGTCGGGCTGCCCAGCGTCACCCGCGGCACCGCGGTCAGCGCCCACGACAGGGTCAGCGCCCACGTCCGCTCGTCCACGGGTGAAGCCGAGATGGTGCGCTGCTCGCGCAGCAGCGGCTCGCCGGCCTTGTCGCGCCACGCCAGGCGCTGCACCGCAAGCGAATCCGACAGGGAGTCGAAGCCCTCGTGGGTCATGGTGCCGTGGTCGTCCAGCCAGGTGTACCCGAGCCCGCGCACATAGGTCCGCCCGCCCCACAGGTTGGTGCCGTTGACGTCCTGCACCGCGAGCGACAGGCCCATGTGCCAGCGGTGGTCCTCGGGCTCGACATCGGTTATCACCTTGCCGCCCAGCGTCTTTATCGGATGCAGGTACGGCCTGGGGGCCACCACCGAATAGGTGGCGACCTCCAAGCCTTCGACCTTGAACACATGATCCACTGTTATAGCCTACCGACCCCGGCGCCTGCCGTGACAACGGACGGGACCTGCGCCGTTGACGTCAGGGTGTAGGGGTAGAAGCCGGCCGGTTCCGGCACCGACCCGCCCGCCTCGCACACCCCGGAGCCGGTGAAGATGTTGTTGCGCTGCACCAGCCGCCCCGGGTTGGACTCGGCGTAGCCGCTGACCGAGTGGCACGGGAAGGCGACGTTGTCGAAGTAGTTGCCCTCCACCATCACGCCGGCGTTCTCCGTCGACGCGACGCCGTACAGCCCGACGTTGCGGTAGTAGTTGTTGTACACGTGCACAGGGTCGCCGAAGCGCACGCGCGGGTGCCGCTGGTTGGATCCGTCGAAGAAGTTGTGGTGGTAGGTCACCTTCAGGTAGCCGATGTCGGCGGTGAACCCGTCACTGTGCCCGAGCAGCATGCTCTTATCGGTACCCCTGAAATGATTCCAGGAAATGGTGACGTTGGTGGACTGGCGCTTCACGTCCACCGAACCGTCGAAGCCCGGCTCGAACGTGTTGTGGTCGATCCAGACGTGGTGCGCCGAGTTGGTCACGCTGATCGAGTCGTCGTCCGCGTCGCTGAACCTGATGTTGCGGATGATGACGTTGTTGCCCGGCCGGGTCGTGGTGCCAAGTTGCAGGCCGCCGCCGGTGATGTGGGCGCCCGACCCGACACCGAGGATGCTCTTGTTGGCCACCACGGTCAGCATCGACGATGCCGAGATCGTGCCGGAAACCATTATGATGTACGGCTCCGGACGCCCGGCGAAGTCGGCAAGCTGCGCCGCCGAGGTCACCGTGACCGTGGGACCGCCCGCGCCGCCCGTCGTCCCGATCGCGAACCCGTCGGGCTGCCCCGGTAGCGGCGGCTGCCCGGTCTGGCTGGGCGTCGGCGAAGCCGTGGGCGACGAGGTGGGTGTCGGGTCGGGTGCGGCGCCGGTGAAGACGGTGAGGTCGTCGAAGGTCGCCGCGGTGTAGGACGAGACGAACCCGACCCGCCCGGTGGCGAAGCCGCCGTCGGACGCGGTCACCAGCTGGCTGCCGTTGACCGAACCGCGCAGGGTGCTGCCGGACACGTTGAGCGTCAACGTGTAGAAGGTCCCGGTGGCAACCGTCATCGCGGCCGAAGCCAGCGTCGCGCTGCCGCGCCGGATCTGCACCGACGACGGCGTGAGCACCAGCGAGTAGAAGTTGGACGTGCTCTGCGCCCGCGCCACGACGCCCGCGGCCCTCGCCGACGAGCCGCCGAAGGTGTTGGGCCGCACCCGCGCCTGGACCGAATAGTCGCTCCAGGAGGTGGTGCCCGCCTGCGCCTTGGCGTCGGCGCCGGTGCCGGACTGCTGGTACGAGCCGGAGACCACCGACCAGCTTCCGCCCGACGTGCTCCAGCCCGACGCGTTGCCGTCGTTGAAGTCGTCGCTGAAAAGCGTTGCGGCGCTTGCCGTCCCGATCCATGCCCCGATCAGCACCACCGCCGCCGCCGCCGCGACGGCCGCCAGTTTGAGGCGTCCCATCAGATCCTCCCGGTTCCGGCGCCCTGGGACACGAGCGTGGGCACGTTCGCGGCCGGGTCGAGGCTGTAGGCGTAGAAGTTGCGCGCCTCCTGCACCGAACCGGAGACCACGATCGGGTCCTCGGTGTTGACGTTGATGTTGCCGCGGGCCACGATGCGCCCCGCGGTGCCGCCGACGTCGTTGCGAGTCGGCTTCTCCACGTCGTCGAAGTAGTTGTTCTCGACCAGCAGGCCGGCGTTCATCTGCGACGCCGCGCCGTACCCGCCGATGTGCAGGTAGTAGTTGTTGTAGATGTGCAGCGGCTCGGCGAAGCGCACCCGCGGGTTGCGCTGGTCGCTGCCGTCGAAGAAGTTGTGGTGGTACGTGACGCGCAGCCGGCCGATGTCCTGCGCGCCGTTGGAGTCGTCGTGGCCGACAAGGCTGTTCTTGTCACTGTCGTGGAAGTGGTTCCACGAGATGGTCACGAAGTCCGAGCCGCGCTTGACGTCGAGCGCGCCGTCCACCTGGTTCGACAGGTCGTTGTGGTCGATCCAGATGTGGTGGCTGAACATCTGCACGTTGATGCAGTCGTCCGGGCAGTTGGAGATGTTCAGGTTGCGGATGATGACGTTGTGCACCGCGTTGGCCGGAGGCGAGGTGATGTCGTCGTCGATGGGCAGGCCGACGTTGATGCCGCCGCCGGTGATACCGGAGTTGCCACCCAGCCCGACGATGGTCTTGTCGGAGGAGACGTCGTGCATCGGGCCCGGCAGGCTGATCAGGCCGTTGACCTCGACGATCAGCGGACCGGCCTGGGCGATGGCGGCGAGGAACGCCGACGCCGAGCTGACGCGCACGGTCGACCCGCCGGCTCCGCCCGAGGTCCCGTTCTGCCCCAGCGCGTTGACGCTCGCGAAGCCGTCGGCCTGGCCGGGTTGCGGCGGGAACGGGTCGCCGCTGGGTCGTGGTGAGGGCGACGTCGGCCGCGACGGTGACGCCGACACCGACGGCGAACCCGGCGTTGACGGTGACAAGGTCGGCCCCGGCCCGGGCACGTCCGTAACGACGACGTCGTCGAACGAGCCGGCGGTGTAGCTGGAGACCAGCCCGATGCGACCGCTGGCGAACGAGCCGTCCGATGTGGACACGAGCAGGTTGCCGTTCACGAAGCCCCGCAGCGTGCTGCCGTACGCCTCAAGCCGCAGCGTATAAAAGGTGCTCGTGGTGACCCCAAGCGACGCCGAGACAAGTGTCGTCACCCCCCGGCGGATCTGCACCGACGTGGGCGTCAGCACCAGTGAGTAGAAGCTGGACATGCTCTGTGCCCGTGCCGCCACGCCGACCGCCCGTGCCGAGGAGCCGCCGAAGCTGTTGGGCCGCACCCGCGCCTGCACGGTGGTACCGGTCCACGACAGCGAACCGGCCTGCGCCTTGGCGTCGGCGCTTGACCCGGACTGGTTGTAGGTGCCCGACGACACCGACCAGCTGCCGCCGGACGTCGTCCACCCGTTGGCGTTGCCGTCGTTGAAGTCGTCGGAGAACAGGGTCGCGGCGTCCGCGGTGGCGGCGAACGCGACTACGATCGTGGTGGTTGCCGCGGCAAAGGCGGCCAGCCACCGAGGAGACATAGCCATGTGACTCTCCTTGTTCAAAGGCGGCGGCGCTACGAACGCCGCCGCCTTTCCCAAAAGGTCTCAGATCTTGCCGACGCCCGCTCCGGCCATGACGATGGCCTTCACGTCCGCCGGGTTGTCCAGCGAGTACGAGTAGTAGATGTTGGGCTCCTGCACACTGCCCGAGCAGTCGGGCTGGCCCGATTCGCCCACGAGGACGTTGTTGCGCGCCACGCACCGGCCGGTCGGCCCGGCGTAGTGGTTGGTGACGGTTTCCTCGGTGTTCTCGAAGTAGTTGCCCTCCACCATGCAGCCGGCGTTTGCCTGGCAGGCCACACCGGCGTCGGTGTTGTGGAGGTAGTAGTTGTTGTAGATGTGCACCGGCTCGCCGAAGCGCACCCGCGGGTTGCGCTGCGGGGTGTTGTTGAACCAGTTGTGGTGGTAGCTAACCTTCAGCCGCCCGATGTCCTGCGGCCCGTTGCCGTCGTCGTGGCCCAGCAGCATGTTCTTGGTGTGGTTGTGGGTGTGGTTCCACGAGATCGTCACGTAGGACGAGCCGCGCTTGACGTCGACCAGGCCGTCGAAGCCCTGCGCCAGGTCGTTGTGGTCGATCCAGACGTGGTGCGTGAACATCTGCACGTTGATCGAGTCGTCGTTGGCGCCACGGAACACCATGTTGCGGATGATGACGTTGTGCACGGCGTCCGCCGGCGGGGTGGTGACCTCACTGATCGCCAGGCCGACGTTGAAGCCGCCGCCCGTGATGCCGGAGTTGGCGCCGATACCGACGATCGTCTTGTCCGACGACACGTTGTACATGCCGGCCGGAAGGGTGATCATCCCCCGGACGCAGATCTGCAGCGGGCCGGACTGTCCGATCGCGCCGATCAGCTCGCTCGCGGTGTCGACCTCGATCTTCGGGCCGCCCGCGCCGCCGGTCGTGCCGTTCTGCCCCAAGGCGTTGACGGAGGCGAAACCTGTTGGCGCACCGGAGGTGTTGCACGTTCCGGCCGGAGGCGGGCTGGACGGCGGCGCCGGGGACGACGGGCCGCCGGTGGGCGGTGTACCCGGCGTGTCCGTGACGACGACGTCGTCGAAGGAGGCACTGGTGTACCGGGACAGGAAACCCGTGCGGCCGTTGGCGAGCGTGCCGTCGGTCGTGGCGATCACCTGGTTGCCGTTGACGAAACCGGTCAGCGAGGAGCCGCTGGCGTTGAGCGTCAACGTGTACCAGGTACCCGTGGAAACACCCAACGGCGCCGAGGCGAGCACGTTCGTGCCGCGCAACAGCGACACGCCCGAACTGGTCAGGGTGAGGGCGTAGAAGTTGGAGGTGCTCTGCGCCCGCGCCATGACACCCGCACCCCGCGAGGACGAGCCGCCGAAGGCGTTGGGGCGCACCCGCGCCGTCACCGACTGCGCGGTCCACGACGTGGAACCGGCCTGAGCCTTGGCGTCAGCGCTGGTCCCCGACTGGGAGTACACCCCCGACGAGACCGACCAGGTCCCGCCGGAGGTGCTCCAGCCTGAGGCGTTGCCGTCGTTGAAGTCGTCGCTGAAAAGCGTTGCGGCGCTTGCTGTACCAAACCAGACACCGACAAGAGCCACGGCCGCTGCGGCGGCTAGTGAAAGCCTCAGGCGCTTCATCAGATCCTCCCGGCTCCAGCGCCCGCCATCACGATGGACTTGACATTGTTGGGGTTATCCAATGTGTACGAATACGGGATGGAGTTGACGGTTCCGCCGCCGCTTTCGGGGGTACCGGATCCGACGAACACGTTGTTGCGCTGAACCACCGCGCCGTCGGGCGAGTCCGCGTAACCGACGAAGGTGGGCCCGTCGACGTTCTCGAAGTAGTTGCCCTCCACGAGAACACCCGCCTCGCAGGTCGACGCGACGCCGTACTCGTTGTTGAAGTAGTAGTTGTTGTAGACGTGCACCGGATTGCCGAAGCGCACCCGCGGGTGCCGCGTGCCGGAGCCGTCGAACCAGTTGTGGTGGTAGGTCACCCGCAGGTGCCCGGCATCCTGCGACTCGTTGTCGTCGCTGTGCCCGAGCAGCATGCTCTTGTCGTGGCCGAAGATGCGGTTCCACGACACGGTGATGAAGTCGGAGCCGCGCTTGATGTCGATGGCGCCGTCGGTGCCGTCGGTGAGCGAGTTGTGGTCGATCCAGACGCGGGTCGAGCTCTCCTGGACGTTGATGGCGTCGTCACCCCAGCCGCGGAAGTTCAGGTTGCGGATGATGACGTTCGACACGCCGTTGAGGTTCAGCCCGCCGCCGGCGATCGTCGCCGAGGAGCCGATACCGACGATGGTCTTGTTGGAGGCCACGTTGTTCATGCCGCTCAACGTGATCGTCCCGGAGACCTGGATGATGCGGGAGCCGCTGGCCTGCATGTTGCTGATCAGCGCCGAGGCCGAGTTGACGGTCACCACCGAGCCGCCGGCGCCGCCGTTCGTGCCGGCGCCCCATCCGACAACGTTCCCGGCCGGGGGCGGGGACTGCGTCGGGGTCGGGCTCGGCCCTCCGGTGGGCCCCGTGGTCGGGGAGGAGGTGGGGGTGGTCGGTCCGGGGCCGGCCGCGTCGGTGACGAGGACGTCGTCGAAGCGCGCGGTGGCGTGGAAGGTCAGCAGCGCGATGCGGCCGCTGCCGTACTGCGAGTTGTTGCCGGAGCCCACCTGCGTGTTGTTGACCCGGCCGGAGATGGTGCTGCCGCTCACGGTGATGCTCAGTGTGTACCAGGTCCCGGCGCTTACCGTCAGGCCCACGCCTCCGATCAGGGCGACCGTGGAGCCGTTGACCATCTGCAGCTCGGCCCGGTTGGCGTTGGTGAGCACCAGCCGGTACATGGTGGTCGATCCGGTGGAGCGGGCGGCGATGCCGGCGTAGCGGCCGGTACCGTCGAACGCGGTGGGCTTGACCCGCGCCGAGACGGTGTAGTTGGTCCATCCTGAGCTGCCCGCGAACTCGCGGGCGAGTTCACTGTCGAGTTTGGACTGCTGGAAGACGCGGGTGCCGTCGGTCGCGACCGACCACTCCCCGCCGGACTTGGACCAGCCGTCGGCGTTGCCGTCCTCGAAGTTGTCCGAGAACAGCGTGGCCGCGTTGGCGGATCCACTCATGAAACTGACCAGGGCGGTCATCGCGGCGGCGGTGATCGCCGCGATGATGGACAGCCTCACTCTCATGGCTACTCCTTCTTTTGGGTGGCCCCTGCCCGGCCCACCCCTTGGGGCGCTTGGGGTGGGCCGGGCAGGACAGGGGGCTAGGGACCCCCGGCTCCCGCGAAGATGCTCGTCAGGAGTGGCACGGCAAGTGCGGGCATGGGATCGTGCGCCCGCAGCAGCGGTGTCCATCCGGCATCGCTGCCGAAGTCGGGGTCGTTGACGGCGTTGTATGCGGCGAGCGTGCTTACCCGTTGCGGGAAGCTGTTGTCGCTGCGCGCCCAGGTGCCGATCTCGGTCAGCGTGGTCCCCCGCCAGTCCCGCAGGATCCGGTCGAGGGCGATGCCGTCGTGGAGGCGAATGTAGTTGTTCTCCATGTAGACGGCGGATTGGATCCCGATGCCCACGCTGTAGTCGTGCGGCTGGGCGATGGTGAAGTAGTTGTTGTACAGGTCGACCTGGCCGAAGCGGACCCGTGGGGCGCGCTGGTTGACCCCGTCGAAGAAGTTGTGGTGCAGGGTGACCTTGAGCAGGCCGACGTCGGGGCCGACGGTGTCGCTGGAGCCGATCAGCATCGTCTTGTCGTGGTTGGTGAACTTGTTCCAGGTCACCGTCACGAGGTTCGACGTGTGCGTGATGTCAAGGGCGCCATCGTGTACCTGATACGGCCGTCCGAAGTGGACAGGCAACCCCGAGTCGGGGTTGTCGCCGTCGCTGAACGTGTTGTGGTCGATCCACACGTTCGTCGACCGGCGCACAGAGATCAGGTCGTACTCGGAGTTCCAGTTGCCGGCCGAGCCGTCGGTGGGGCTCCAGCGGGGGAAGCAGTCGGCCGCGTCCTCCAGCCGCAACTGCCGAACGATGGTGTTCGGCGCCCGGTCGATCATCAGGGTGAGGCGCTTGAGTTTCGCGCCGGGCAGCCCGTAGATGGTCGTGTTGGGTCCCACCTTGATCTCGGTGAGGGCCCTCTGGTTGGCCACGGACCGCAGGCGTGCGTCCTCCAGCGGCCCGGTCGGGTTGGTACGGCCCCAGACCGCCGGGTCATAGGCGGCGAGGAACGCTTCGAGCGAGTACTCAGGGTCGGCGAGCCCATTACAGGCCGGACCCTCGATCACGCCGGAGACAAGCACGATCTTCGGTGCGTCTCCGGCCACCGCCGCCGCCAGCTCGTCACGGTTGGGCACGACCGTCATCGAGGTGGCGGCGGATCCGCCGGTCGTCCCGGTGCCTGAGGCAGCCCAGCCGTCGTTCGCGGGCAGGACCTTGCGGGCCGACTCGACGGAGTTTTGCGAGGCGCTCGCGGCCGAGCCCGGTAACAGGGCAAGGGCGGCGAGCAGTGTTACGGCAATAATTCCGCGCGGTTGCATAATTCGAA
>DASUXL010000083.1:0-25061 GCA_036377915.1 Candidatus Limnocylindrales bacterium | reverse complement strand
AACTAAAAAGCGCATAGCAGAGAAGTCAATGGATTCGATATGCAGAAATGTTGCAATGAATTCCGCGCACAACGGCACTCTTCCCGCCGGGGAATGCGACTTACCTGCTCCTATTTAATTCGACCGCTCCCGCGATTACCCGATATTTGCAGCACCGCCCGTCGCTGTTGCAGTCCAGGGCGCGTCGATCTCGCTCAGCAGGGCGAAATCCTCGGCGCACCGGCGCAGAACAGCGTTCACACCGGGCAATGTGCGCACCGGTCCTTCGATTGAAAAAGCGCTCTCGTCAAGCCGCCCCGGCATCGGCATCCTGCCCAATGCCTCGACGATGGCGGTGAAGCCTCGAGTCGCACTCAAGGGCGCCAGCAGCGGCTCATTTCGGGAGCGGAATCCGACGAGGTTCAACAGCAGCGATCTGTCCACCAGCTCGCGGAAGCGGAATTCCCTTTGACCCACCCGGATCTCACCGTCGATCATGTCCTCCCCGGCGAGGGTGACGGCGATGAGCACGCGGCGCCCGTCGGCGAGGGTCAGCCGCAGCGTGGAGGTGTCGTCGACCTCGATGTCACGCAGCCGGCACCAGGCCACCTCCAGGTGGACAGGCTCGCTGCCTTCGATCGCCAAAGCCTGCATCGTGTAGTGGGCGAACGGGTTTCGCAGCGCGCCGTCGAGCGGCAGCCGCCCCGCCCACGGCGACCGTCCCCAGTACACGTCGTCGCGCTGCCACGCGCCGATGATCGAGATGTCGCCGGGCGGCAGCGCTCGCAACGCGGGCAGCTGCGAGGAACCGAGCCCCTGGAACCCGACCTGCACGACCCGCCCGGTGCGCTCGATCGCGGCGGCGAGCGTGTCGTGCTCGGACAGATCCAGCACGGGCGGCTTCTCCAGCAGGACGTCGGCCCCGAACTCCAACGCGGACAACGCAAACGGCAGGTGGGTGCGCGGCGGGGTGCAGACGATGACGACCTCGGGTTCGGTCGCCTTCAGCATCTCCGCCAGGTCGGTGTAGACCCCGACCCCGTCGGGCACGTCGTCGACGGGCTGAACATCGCACAGTCCCACCAGCTTCGTCGAAGAACCCAGGGACTCGATGTGCCGGCGGTGATGCCGCCCGTGCCCGTTCGCGCCCACCAGCGCCACTCGCGTTGCCACGCTCATGATGATCTCACCGCTGCCTTCACCACCGCGGCCGCCCCGAACTTTGCCAGCTCGCGCCGCCAGGTCTCGATGGCCTCGCGGCGAGCGGGGTCGGGTACCGGTACGAGAGAGCCGCCGAACAGGGCCGCTGTGCTCAAGTCCGCCTGGATCTCCCGGGCCCGCGGGTCGTCGAGGGGCAGCGGCCGCCCGTCGTCGGCGCGGCCCTCGGCGAACTGCGCCCAGGCCGCGGCGAACAGCGTGGCCAAGTGCGGCCGCTCGACCCGGTTGAGCACGCTGAGCAGGCGCTGCGGCAGCTTCTGCGTGCCGTCCATGGCGACCTGGAGGGTACGGTGCCCGAGTTGCACATTGGCGAAGCGCTCCAGGGCCGTGTCGCCATACGCCAGCACGTCGACCCCCTCCGGCGGCGCGAACGACGCCGAAACCTCTTGGGCCACATAGGTTCGCAGCAGCTCCCGCATCCCCGGCAGGCGCAGCGCCTCGGCGATCAGCTCGCACCCGGCCAGCGCCCCGAGGTAGGCAAGCGCGCTGTGCACACCGTTGAGCGCCCGCAGCTTCAGGTGCTCCCACGGGGTCACGTCGGTGGTGAACTGGGCGCCGCCCAGCTCCCACTCGGGCCGGCCGGCGGCGAAGTCGTCCTCGATGACCCACTGGGTGAACGGCTCCGCGGCGACCGCCGCCAGATCCGCGACCCCGAGGTCGCTCGCGGCCTTGTCCAAGGTGGACTGTGTGGTGGCCGGGACGATCCGGTCCACCATGCAGCTGGGGAACGTCACCGAGGTCAGCTCGGGCGCCAGCTCCCGCACCACCTTGGCCAGGGCCAGCCCGTTGGACGGGAGGTTGTCGCAGCTGAGCAGCGTGACCGGGGCGCCGCCGCGGGCGCGCAGCCCGGTGACGAGCAGCCGCATGATTGGCGAGTCCGGGCTGTACGCCTTCTCCGTCACGGTCAGCGTCACCACCCGGATCGCCGGGTCGCCGAGGTGCCGCAGAACCGTGGCCGGGTCGGTGGAGGCGTTGGCGCCGTCGCAGAACGCCGAGATCACTCGGGTGGCGGCGAGATCGTGGTCGAGGGTCACCACGCTGTAGAGGAATTCCTGCTGCCGCAAGGCATCCAGGACATGATGAGAGCGAGGCGCGACCCCAACTATGCCCCAGTTGCTGCCACCGGATCGCGCCATCGCTGCCTCGGTATATACCGCTTGATGCGCCCGGTGAAACGCGCCCAGGCCGAGATGGACCATGCCAGGTTTCAGCGAGCCCGGATCGACCAGCGGCGCGCAGGGCTCGGGCAGGGCCGCGGAGCGGTTCAGTCCTGTCGCCATGCCGGACCGTCCGGGAAGGAGAACTCGGCGATCGACTCCGGGCGCAGCGTCACCGAGTAGCCGGGTTGGGTGGGCGGCACATACCGCCCGCCTTTTGTCACGACCGGATCGAGGAAGTGCTCGTGCAGGTGGTCCACGTACTCCACCATGCGGCCGTCGAGCGACTTGCCCACCCGCAGGTAGTCGAACATCGCCAGGTGCTGGACATACTCGCAAAGCCCGACCCCGCCCGCGTGCGGGCAGACCGGCACGCCGAACTTGGCCGCCAGCAACAGGATCGACAGCACCTCGTTGACCCCGCCGACCCGGCAGGCGTCCACCTGGCACACCCCGATCGCGTCGGCCTGCAGCAGCTGCTTGAAGATGACCCTGTTCGCGGCGACCTCGCCGGTCGCGACCCGGATCGGCGCCACGGCGCGGGCGATCGCGGCGTGGCCGAGCACGTCGTCGGCGTGCGTCGGCTCCTCGATCCAGTACGGGTCGAACTCCTTGAGGCGCTTCATGTTCTCGATCGCCTCGGGCACGTCCCAGACCTGGTTGGCGTCCATCATCAGCAACGCGTCATCGCCGATCACGCTCCTGATGAGCGACGCTCGCCGCACGTCGTCGTCGGGCGGGCCGCCCACCTTCATCTTCATCGCCCGCCAGCCGGCGTCGTAGGCCTGCCGGGTCAGCGCCTTGACCTGCTCGTCCGGGTATCCCAGCCAGCCGACCGAGGTGGTGTACGACGGGAACCCGTCCGCCTCAAGCGTTGCCAGCCGGTCCTCATAGCCGTTGCTGTCCAATATGTACAAGGCGTCGTCCGGCGTGATCGCGTCGATGATGTGGTGGAAGTCGATGTTGCGTACCAGTTCCTCGGCGGGCATCTCGGCCAGCAGCCGCCACATCGGCTTGCTCTCGGCCTTGGCGCGCAGGTCCCACACCGCGTTGACGAGCGCGCCGGTCGCCATGTGGATGACGCCCTTCTCCGGGCCCAGCCAGCGCAGCTGCACGTCGGCGGACAGCGAGCGCCAGAACTTCACCGGCTCATCGAAGATCTCCTCCAGCGAGCGGCCGGCCACATGGTGGGCGAGCGCCCTGATCGCGGCGCAGGCGATCTCGTTGCCCCGGCCGTTGGTGAAGGTGAAGCCGCTGCCCGACAGTCCCGTGTCCGAGGTGAGCGTGACATACGCCGCCGAGTAGTCGCCGCGGTTGATCGCGTCGGACCCGTCCCCCGCCGCGGCGGTCGGGAAGCGCACATCATGGACGTCGATGGAGACGATCTTCACAGTTTGAACACCTTCTTCGGCAAGTGGTAGGCGAGGTCCGCCATTGTCTCGAGGGCCTCGTCAAGGCACAGCCGGTGCTCGGCCACGAGACGAGCGAGGAAGCCGGCGTCGACCCGGCGGGCCACGTCGTGGCGCACGGGAATGGAGCAGTAGGCGCGGGTGTCGTCGACGAACCCGGCCGTGTTGTAGAAGCCGGCCGTCTCCGTCACCGCCTCGCGCCAGCGGCGCAGCGCCTCGGGCGAGTCGAGGAACCACCACGGCGCGCCCAGGAACAGCGAGGGGTAGCCGCCGGCGAGCGGGGCCAGCTCCCGGGTGTAGGTGTATTCGTCCAATGTGTACACCACGATGCGCAGGCGCGGGTCGTGGCCGTACGCGTCGAGCAGCGGCTTGAGGGCGTCGGTGTACGAGGTCGCCTGCGGGATGTCGCCGCCGGTGTCCCGGCCGTAGGTCCGGTGCAGAAAACGGTTGTGGTTGCGGACCGATCCCGGATGCAACTGCATCACAAGACCGTCATCAAGCGACATCCGAGCGAACTCCATCAGCATGTGAGCCCGGAAGACCTCCCCTTCCTCCAAGGTCACCTGGCCGCTCAGGGCGCGCTGATAGATGGCGGCCGCGTTGTCGGCGTGCGCTATCCGGGCGGTCGGGTGACCGTGGTCGGAACAGGTCGCGCCGTGCGCGATGAAGAACCGGCGCCGCTGCCGCAATGCCTCCAGGTAGCCGCCGAAAGTCGTGGTGTCGCAACCGGAAACCTCGCCCAGCCGGGCCACCCTGTCGGGCCAGCCCGCCCAGTCCAGGTCCACCACGTCGTCCGGGCGGAACGTCGTGACCACCCGGTCGCCCCAGCCGTCGGCGCGCAGCTTGTCATGGCTTGAAAGCGGATCGCACGGCGACTCCGTGGTGGCCAGCACCTCCAGGTTGAACCGCTTGAACAGGGCGCGCGGGCGGAACTCCGGATCCTTCAAGCGCTCGGCAAGCTCGTCGTAGACCTCGAAGCTCATCGGGGTCTGGATGCCGAAGACCTCCCGCAGCTCTTTTTCCAACCAAAGCCTTGAGGGGGTACCGCGAAACAGGTGCCAGTTGTCGGTGAAAGTGCGCCAGATCTTGCGCGGATCCTCCTCCACCGGCCCGCCGTCGACCCGCCTGACCCCCAGCTCGCCCGGCGGGATGCCTTGGGAGAGCAGCATTCTGGTCAGGTAGTGGTCGGGCGAGATGATCAGGCGAGCCGGGTCCGGGAACGCCGCGTCCTCGGCGAGGATCGCCGGGTCGACATGGCCGTGCGGGCTCAGCAGCGGCAGGTCCTTGGCGTGAGCGTAGATCTCGCGTGCCAGACCGCGGGTGGTCGGGTCGGCCGGGAAAAGCTGGTCGTCCATGCGTGTCGTCTCTCCCACTAGTCGGCGTATTCGCTCAGGTCGAGAAGGTCGTGGGCACGCACCGACCTCGCCGTTGCAATGGATTCGTTGGCCGCCAGGCCGGTCAGGATGGAGCGGGCGCCGTCGAGGGCGGTCGGCATCGACGAAGGCTCCTTGGCAAGCTGCGCCACCATCCTGGTGTCGGCGCCGCCGTGACCGCCACGCTCGATGCGTTCCAACGGGATCTCGCGACCGGGCTGCCAGATCTCGTGCAGGCGAAGGCTTGCCACGTGCTGGGTCTCGCTCATGTCCAGCTCGAGGCGGCCCTTGCTGCCGTTGAACGCGATCCGGTAACCCTCCCACGGCGAGTAGGCGGTCAGGTGGTACGACATCGTGGCGCCGGTGTCGTAGCGCACCAGCACCGCCATGTCGTCCTCGATGTCGACCCCTTCGCCGAAGACGTTCTGGTCGCGGTGGTACCCGTCCTCGTGCTCGGCCTCCAGATAAAGCGCGCGCAGATCGTCCTGCGCGTTCAAGTCCAGCGCGAACGGGTCGCCCTCCGCCTCGGCCGCGCCGTGCGCCCGCTCGTAGTCGCGCGCGTAACCGTGGCGGCTCCCGGCGTCCTTGCCGTAGAAGAAGAGCCGGCCCTGCGCGGTCACCACCTCGGGTGCGGCGCCAAGCCACCAGTTCACCAGATCGAAGTGGTGGGTCGCCTTGTGCACCAGCAGCCCGCCGGAGTTGGCCCTGTCCCGGTGCCAGCGGCGGAAGTAGTCCGCCCCGTGGCTGGTGTCGAGCAACCACTCGAAGTGGACGGAGCCGATCTCGCCGATCCTTGCCAGCTCCGTCTTCACCTGCGCGTGCGCGGGATGGTACCGGTAGTTGAACGCGACCGTCACCCGCTTGCCGGTGCGGCGCTGCGCCTCGAGGATCCGGCGGCACTTGGAAACCGTTGTGGTCATGGGCTTTTCGGTGATCACATCGCAGCCGGCCTCGAGGGCGGTGACGATGTGGGCGTCGTGCGTGGCGTCGACGCTTGTGACGACAAGGACGTCGACTCGTTCTTTGGCCAGCATTTCCCGCACTTCTTCGGCGGAATATCCCGGTACCCCCGCATAGGTCTTTTGAAAAACCGCGATCCGGGCCGGGTTTGGGTCGGCGAGCGCCACGATCTCTCCGTGCTGTGACAGCTCACGGGCCCACATCTGGGCACGGTGGCCTGTGCCCACGATCGCGTAACGCACTGATGTGCCTCCAGGGGAAGGACTACAAACGTTTGCAAGAGAACTAACCACCAGCCCAGGCATTCGTCAATGGGCTGCCCGCAATTGTCCAAAATTGACGGCATTTAACATCACGATCGTCACCGGTTTGAAATATGGGAGCGTTGACATGGGCGCAACCGTTTGCATTAATGGCTGCACTACGACGAATTCGCGAAGGAGGGCCACCGTGCCGGCCACCATCCGCGACGTCGCGAAGGTCAGCGGCGTGCATGTTTCCACGGTCTCGCGCACCTTCAGCGCGCCGCACCTGGTCAACCCCGCAACGCGGGCTCGCGTGCTGGACTGCGCCGAGCAGCTGGGTTACCGGCCCAACCGGGCGGCACGGGCGCTCATCACGGGCCGCACACACAACATCGGCCTGATCGTCGCCGACATCGCCAACCCCTTCTTCCCACCCCTGATCAAAGCCGCCGAGTCACACGCCCGCGGCCGCGACTATCACGTCTTCGTGGCTGACACCAACGAGGACGCCGGGGTCGAGGAGGAGCTGGTGCTGGCGCTGGCGAAACAGGTCGACGGGGTGCTGCTGTGCAGCCCGCGCATGAGCAACACGCAGATCGAGCGGCTGTCGCGGGACGTGCCGCTCGTTGTGGTGAACCGGCCCGTCCCCGGCCTGCCCGCGGTGGTGATGGACGTCGCGCAGGGAGCGCGGCTCGCCGTCGAACACCTCGGCGAGCTGGGGCACACACATATCGCCTTGCTTGGAGGGCCAAGAGGTTCGTGGACCAACCGCGAGATCCGCCGGTCGGCGACGATAGCCGCCCGCGCCGGCGGCATCGAGCTGACCATCATCGGCCCCAACCCGCCCACCGAAGAGGGGGGCTGGGCGCAGGCCGAAACGGTGGCGCGCAGCGGAGCCACGGCCGTGCTTGCCTACAACGATCTGATGGCCGTCGGATTGATCGAGGGCCTTGAAAAGGTGGGCGTGAGCGTCCCGGCACAGATGAGCATCGTCGGCATCGACGACACCGCGCTGAGCCGCCGCACCCGCCCCATGCTCACGACGGTCGCCACCCCTACGGCGGCCGCCGGACGGGCGGCAGTCGACATGCTCCTCGCGCATGGCGACGACCGCCGCACCACAGCGCTCATCACACTCGCCACCGAACTGGTGGTACGCGATTCCTCCGGCCGTCCGCCCAGCCAATAAAATCCCGGGTCCGCATCTGCCGTGCGGACCCGGGTCGCGGCCGATCCACAAATTACAAGGAGTGACTTATGCACCGTGCCGCAATGTCACAGGTTACTAGCAGGCGTGCCCTGCTCTTAGGAGCCTTGTCTGTTCCCGTGCTCGCCGCGTGCGGCGGTGGCGGCGAGCCCGAGGCCCAGACGCCCGCCCCCCTGTCGACCGACCCTGTCGAGCTGTCCGTCTTCTGGTGGGGCGCCGAGGCGAGGGCCAAGTCGACCGAGGAGGCCCTCAAGCTCTACACGGCCAAGAACCCCAACGTCACGTTCAAGAACACGTGGCAGGGCAACCAGGGCTACTTCGACAAGCTGGCCACGCTCACCGCGGGCGGCAACGCCCCGGACCTCTTCCAGATCGACGACGGGGCGCTGAGCGAGTATGCCGAGCGCAACGTCACCCTCGACCTGACGCCCTACCGCAACAACGGAAGGCTCGACGTCAGCAAGTTCCCCGAGAGTCTGTGGAAGTACGGCGAGATCGACGGGAAGCTCGCCGGCGTGTCCACCGGCGAGAACACCCCCGGTGTGATCTACAACAAGCAGCTGTGCCAGGAGCTCGGCATCGCCGAGCCCAAGACCGGCATGAGCTGGGCGGAGTTCATCACCTGGGCCGAGCCCGTCTATGCCAAGTCCGGCAACAAGGTGTACGGCACCATGGACCCGAGCGCCGACTACAAGGCGCTGTGGATGTGGCTGCGCCAGCAGGGCAAGGAACTGTACAAGGACAAGAAGATCGGTGCGTCCAAAGAGGACGTCACCAAGTGGTTCGACCTGTGGGCCGACGCCCGCAAGCGGGGCGCCGCGCCGACCGCCGACATCATCCACGAGGCCAACGGTGGCGACGTCACCAAGCAGCTCGTGGTGACCGGCAAGGCGCTCACCTCCTTCCTGTGGGCCAACCAGATCACCGACGTACAGAAGAACACCAAGCAGACCCTCGGGGTCATGGCCTATCCGGGCAACCCGAGCGCCCAGTGGGCACGCGCGGCCATGTACTTCTCGGTGGCCCGCACCAGCGCCAAGAAGGACCGGGCGGTGGACGTCATCAACTTCCTGGTCAACTCGCCCGAGGTGGGCAAGCTGTGGGGCGCAGACCGTGGCCTGTCGGCCAACCTGGACGTGCGCAAGGCCGTCGCGGACACGCTGACCGACCCGACCGCCAAGACCGCCTTCGCCTTCGAGACGGACATGGCAGGCAAGTTCGGCCAGGCCCCGCCGGTGCCGCCCAAGGGCCACGTCAAGGCGCGCGCACTGCTGATCACCATTGCCGAGAGCGTCCAGTACGGCAAGGCGAGCAGCGCCGACGCGGCCGACCAGTTCATCAAGGAAGCCAATGCCGCGCTCGGTTAAGGGGAGCAGCAGAACACGAGAGGGCGTTGCGGGATATGTCTTCCTGTCGCCCTGGCTCATCGGGCTCATGGGGATCACCGCGATCCCCATGCTCGGTTCTCTGGTCCTGAGTTTCACCAGCTACGATCTTCTCTCCCCATGGGAGGATCTCGAGTTCGTCGGCGTGCGCAACTACGTGCGCATGTTCACCGAAGACCCGCACTACCTGCACGCGGTGACGGTGACGGTGGTCTTCGCCGTCGTCGCCGTCCCGCTCAAACTCGGTGCCGCCCTTGGTGTCGCGTTACTGCTAAACCGGGAGCAGCGGTTCACCGGCATTTTCCGTGGGCTGTTCTACCTGCCGTCGCTTCTGGGCGGCAGCGTGGCGCTCGCGCTGGTGTGGCGGGCGATGTGGGCCAAGGACGGTGCGGTCAACACCATCCTCGGCCTCGACGGTCCAAACTGGATAAACGAGCCCGACTACGCCCTGGGAACGCTGGTCATGCTGGCCATCTGGCAGTTCGGCGCCCCGATGGTCATCTTCCTGGCGGGCCTGAAGCAGATCCCCAACGAGCTCTACGAGGCCGCCTCGGTCGACGGGGCGAACCGGTGGCGTTCCTTCTGGCACATCACCCTGCCCGGCCTCTCACCGGTGATCTTCTTCAACCTGGTCCTGGAGACCATCAACGGATTCCAGGGCTTCACCTCCGCCTATGTCGTCTCCGGGGGTACCGGGGGGCCGGTCGACTCCACCCTCATGTACACGCTTTACCTCTACCAGTCGGGCTTCACCGACTACGAGATGGGCTACGCCTCGGCGATGGCGTGGGTGTTCCTCGTCGCGATCGCCATCATCACGGCGGTGATGTTCTCGACCGGCAAGTTCTGGGTCCACTATGGAGACGGGTCGTCATGAAGAAGCTAGCCAAGCTGATCGCTCTGCTCGGCCTCCTCGCGATCGTCCTGTACCCCCTGTTGTGGATGCTGGCGACCTCGTTCAAGCCCGCCACCGAAATCGTCGGCAGCATCGGCCTGTGGCCGGCCGAGCCGACCACGGAGCACTACCCCTCCGGCTGGTCGAGCATGGACGTCGGCTTCGGCAGATTCTTCCTCAACAGCACCATCATCGCCGGGCTGACCGTCCTGGCGAACTGCGCCTCCTGCCTGCTCGCCGCGTACGCCTTCGCGCGGCTGCGGTTCCGGGCGCGCAAGCTGTGGTTCGCCGCGATGATCGGCACGCTGCTGCTGCCGGGGCACGTGCTCATCGTCCCGCAGTACATCCTGTTCAAGGCGTTCAACTGGATCGACACCACAGCGCCTCTGGTGGTGCCGAAAATGCTTGCCACGGAAGCGTTCTTCATCTTCCTGATGGTCCAGTTCATGCGGGGCATCCCGCGCGAGCTCGACGACGCCGCCAGGATCGACGGCGCCGGGCCGTACCAGCTGTTCTGGCGCATCATCGTGCCGCTGTCGAAGCCGGCGCTGGTCACCTCGGCAATCTTTTCCTTCATCTGGACGTGGAACGACTTCTTCACCCAGCTGATCTACCTGAACGATCTGGAGAAGATCACCGTGCCGGTGGCGTTGCGCAACTTCCTCGACTCCACCGGACAAACCTCGCTCGGCCCGATGTTCGCCATGTCGGTCCTGTCATTGCTGCCCGTCTTCGCCTTCTTCGTGGCGTTCCAGCGCATGCTGGTGCAGGGCATCAACACCACCGGCATCAAGGGCTGACACCCCAGCGCAACCTTTTGGGTCCCGGACCCGCCGGCCGGTAGGCCGCGCCCGGGACCCATGGGTTAGTCCGGATACCCTCGGCATTTCGCTCGCCCGGGATATGGGTATTAGTGCCGTCCCCGCCCGGCGCGCCGGTGGATAACCTCGGCCGCCAGGAGGTGGACCATGACCGATGACCGTTTCTTCGCGGTTCCCGGGTCGATCCTTGGATTCTCGCGGCGGCTCCGCGACCTCACCGACGACGGCCAGCGGGCGGCAGAGTATGCCCGCGAGCACATCTACTTCAACAACGAGACCGTTTGGGAAGGTGACCGCGACATAGCCGGGTACGGGCAAAGGATCCCCGAGTCCGGCGTCCTGTTCCGGGAAGCGATGAAGGCCCTCAAAGCCCTCCACTTCGAGCTGAGCGAAAATTATCAGCACCTGTGGTCGGCCACGCAGGCATCGGGCGCCGAGCTCAAACTTGTCGCGGACCACTACGCCGCCACCGATCAGGAGACCGCACGGCGGCTGGATCGCCAGTACGGCGAGAAGAGAACGAAATGACCACCGATCCCGCCAGCGTGCTCGTGTTCCCTAAACCTGACGAGCGGATGGAAGCAGTCAACAACACGGTCGGCTTCACGCAGTACCTCAGCATCTCGTACTGGCTGGGTGAGCTCGCCGACAAACTCCTCAAGCAGAACCCTTGGGAAGAGGCGAGCAGGATGATCGCCGGGGATTGGAAAATGGTGTCGGTGACGGGCGTTGCCGTCGGGCACCTGGCAGAGTTCAACGTCGCGTTCGCGCAAGCTCTGAACGAGGAGAACCGGAAACTGTTCACCCAGAGGGACTGGACCGGGAAGGCGGCGACCGACGCGGCCAACTACTTCAGGAACCTTGAACTCACACTCGGCGGCCAGGTCGACCCGCTGCAGGACATGGCGACCCAGATCAAGGCGCTGGCGCTGGCCGTGAACCAGGCCGCGGACCGGATAAAAGGACTCCTGGAGGAACTCACCGACGAGCTGATCACCTTCGGTGTCGGTGGCTACGTCAAGGCAGGGGTCGCCTTTGTCAGGACCGGCACCACGGCGGCCGCCTCGGCAAGGCGGGCGGGCGACCTGTGCCGGGAGATCGTCAAGGAATGGGACAGGGTGGTCAACGCGGTGAAAGGGTACGGTTCCCTGATCCTCGGCGGGCTGGCCCAGATGGCGTTGCAGCGCAAGCAATTCAAGGCCATGACCCCGGCCGGGTACGACCACCTCGGAGTGCACCCGCCGAGGACACCGTGATGCGTGATCAGGAGCCCATGCTGGATGTCGCCCGGGGCAACAAGGCCGTCTCGGAACACCTTCGGGAATCCCTCAAGAACATGCGGGACGACAGCGGCGACAAGGACTTCCGGCGCCTCATCGACGACGTGCTCAGCGGAGAACTGTCGCTGCGCGAAGCGGCGATGATGGATCTGTTCGAGCGCGGCATCTCCGAGTCGCTCGACGAGACGGTGCGACAATACGAGCAGCTGTCAGAGTCCGAACGTGACCGGCTCGCGGACGAGGGCGAAGCGGAACTCAAGCGCCGCAACGCCGAGATCGAGGAGCAGGAGCGCTTTATGGGTACCCTCGAATGATGCTGAGCATTGGGCAGGTGGCCGAACGCACCGGGTTGAGCGTGCACGCGCTGCGCTTCTATGAGCGGGAGGGGATCCTGGCGCATCCGGTCGAGCGCGAATCCAACGGCCGCCGCGTCTACAGCGAGTTCGACGTGGAGTGGCTGACGCTGTGCACCCGCCTGCGCGCCTCGGGCATGCCGCTGCCCGCCATCCGCAAGTACGCCGATCTGGTGCGGGTGGGCGGCGGCAACGAGGTGGACCGGCTGACGATCCTGCACGAGCACCGGGAGCGCGTGCTGGGCCAGCTTGCCGAGCTTCAGGAGTGCCTGACCATGATCAACTACAAGATCGAGTGGTATGAGCGGGCGGTCGCCGAGGGCGGCGCCGACCCGCTCATCAACGACTGTCCGTAATCGGGTAACGCGCGGGTATCGGCTGAGTATCGACGGCACCTAACGTCTGGTCGGTTTACTCGGACCAGCGAAAGGCACCCCCATGCGGACATGGCAAAAGGCGGCCGGGACCTTCCTGGTCATTTCCGTCTTCATTCCCGCCCCGGCGGTCGCGCAAGTCGACGCCGCGACGGTGGTTCTCACGGAGCAGTCGCAGGCGAAGCCCAGCCGTCCGGTGCTGGACGGCCTCAAGGGCGCGGCGGCCCAGCAGGGCATGTCTCTGGAGGCGGCGGTCGACGCCCACGTCGCCAAAGCACCGAAGGACGCCAACAATTGGCCTGACGGCCCGGTCAACATCCCCGACGTGATGATTGACGACCTGTCCGCCAACTTCCTCGACGACCTGAAGGCGATGGCCAGAGACTTCGGCATCACCTTCGCCGAGGCGATCGAACGGCACGGCTGGATGCCGCGCTACAAGGCGATAGCGACCGAGCTGAAAAGCAAGTATCCCAACGACTTCGCCGGCATGCAACGAGAGTCCGACGGATCAGCGGTCTGGATCGGGTTCAGGACTACGATCCCGGCCGAGGCGGTGCGGCTCGCCAAGGACATCCCCACCAAGGTGACACTCCAGGGCGACCTGGGCTACAGCGAAGACGAGCTGGCCGCGGCCAAGGAGGAAACTCACCAGGCGCTGCGCAAGGATCCTGAGGTGGCGCACGTGGCGTCGTCCTACGACCTCAGGACCGGGACGATTGTCGTGCGGGTGCAGCCGCACGCGAACCGTGGCATCCAGACCGAGCGCATCAACGCTGTCAAGGCGTCCGGCAACCCGCGCATCCGCCGCACGACCCAGGTCACGGACGCCATCGAGGTCCACGACCACGACTCATACATCCGCGGTGGCGGCGACCTTGGCTCGTGCACGTCGGGGTTCAACCTGAAATATCGCACCAACTCCACCAAACGGCACAGCACGGCCGGCCATTGCGCCACCAGCGCCAACACCCGCAGCTACTGCAACCAAGGCTCCGACGGCGGTTGCACCACCGTCACGCGGGTCTGGTGGAACACAACTACGTGGGGTGACATCGCCTACTACACGACCGGAGCCTTCGGCGCGACCCGCACCTTCTACTACAACTGGTCGGGTAAGCGCTACGCCGACGGGCAGGACCCCTATCCGCGGGCGGGCGACGGCATCTGCAAGTTCGGCCAGACAACCGGCCGCACCTGCACCACGGTCTACGACGCCGACACCAGCATCGATGGCAGGAGCCATCTCACCGTGACCAACATGTTGCACGGCACCGGTTGTGCCGGTGGGGACAGCGGCGGACCCTATTACTTCACCGCTTCCTACGCATACGGCATTCACAGCGGCGGCGTCAGATACTCCGGCGGCACTTACTATCGCTGCGCCTTCACCCATGTCAAGTGGCTCGGCGAGGCCAGAGACTATCTCATCTACACCAGATAACTCCGTCCCAACAACGGCTCTCCTGACCGGCCTAAACCTGTTCAACCTCGACGTCGTACTTCAAGATTTGAGCGTCGCGAGTCAGAAGCTTGAGGCCCTCGCAGGTCGCCTGCGCGATCAGCATCCGATCGAACGGATCCTTATGGATGGGTGGCAGGTTCCCCGCCACCACAGCGTGGTCGAAACGGATAGGAAGATGGACCAGTCCGGAACCGCCGACAGCCTGAACGATATCGACCGGAGCCGATAGCTTACCCGTCGCCTGTTTGATGGCTAACTCCCAGGCGCTAGCCACGCTCACGTAGACTTCCGCGTCACTTTCGATGCGATCCTTAACGGCATCAGATAGTCCTGGGTCATCGAGAAGCCACCATAGGATGACATGCGTGTCCAGCAACAACCTCATCAGTACGCACCAAAGTCGCGGGCTATCTCTTCGTTGGTGGCATCCGAGTCCCAGTCGGGTGACAGCATCAACTTCCCTCGGAGACTTCCACGCGCAGCCCGCCTCGTCTTTCGGCCAAGCGGGATGAGCTTGGCCACCGGTTGCCCCGCACGGCTGATGATGATCTCTTCGCCGTGCTCCACCCGCTCAATGAGGCGTGACAACTGGGTCTTGGCATCATGAATGTTGAACTGAGACGCGCTCGACGCCACATCCCACCCCCTTAGCTAAGGGCCTAGTCTACAGCATCTTGTCGTCAGAACGACGGAGACCGGCCCCCTCCCCAGACAGGGCCGGTCTCCACCGGCGTGCCGCCGCCCGCAGTGCGCGTCCGCAACGGGACCCAGGCGGCGCCACGTCAATGCTGGAGTCGGCGCACCGCGTCGGCCACCACACCTTCGGCAGAGTTAAGGGCGTGGCGGGCCGTTTCGGCACTCACCGAGGAGAGCAGCATGACCAAGGCGACGGGCAGCTCTTCGCCGGCCTGGTCTATGGCGGCCTGCGCCTCCTCGGCGTCGACTCCGGTGGCGCTGACCAAGGTGCGGACAGCGCGCTGGCGTAGCTTGGCGTTGTTCGGCACCGCGCAGACCATCAGGTTGGACCAGGTCCGTCCGATCCGGACCATCACGGCGGTGGAGAACGTTGTCAGGACTAGCTTTGCGGCGGTTCCCGCCTTCATGCGAGTGGATCCGGTGATGACCTCGGGTCCGGTGTCCACGGCGATGTCGATGTCGGCGTATTCGGCGAGTGGGGCTTTGGGGTGTGAGGAGATGAGGGCGGTGGTGGCCCCGACCGAGCGGGCGTGCCGCAAGGCGCCTGCAACGTATGGGGTTGCGCCGCTCGCCGCCACCCCGATCACGAGATCGAGCGACGTCACGTCGGCGGCGTCGCGCTCTCCAGCGAGATCGTCGTCCTCGGCCATCTCGACCGCGTTCCACAGCGCCTCAAGCCCTCCGGCCACGTGCGCGACCACCTGGTCGGGCGCGAGGCTGAAGGTGGGGCGCAGTTCGGCTGCGTCGGCGAACGCCGCGCGGCCCGACGTGCCCGCACCGAAGTAGTGGATGCGGCCCCCGGAGCGCAGGGCTTTGACTCCCGCCACGACGGCCTGCTCGATCTGCGGCAACACGGCTGCGACCGCCCCGGGGACGGTCGCATCCTCAGCGTTGATCAGGCGCAGCAGGTCGGGTAGGGGCAGGGCGTCAAGGCCCATGGAGGCCGGGTTCCGCTCCTCAGTTGGGACGGCGGGCGCTGCGTGCACTTTCACCACCAGTTCTCGAGGAGATTGCTTGCTGGGCTTGCTCGAAAGCGGCCCAGGCCTGCTCGCCGCGGTGCTGTGCCAGGGCGACGAACAGACAGTCGGTGACGTAGAGCTGGGCGATGCGGCTGACCGTCGCGCCTGTCCGGAACAGGACGTCTTCCTGCCCCGCCGAGGCGAGCACGATGTCGGCCAGTTCGGCCAGCGCCGAGTGGGGATAGTTGGTGACGGCGATGGTGACCGCGCCCCGCTCCCGGGCGACCCGCATCGGGTCGAGCACTTCGTGCGTGTGCCCGGAGTGGGAGACGCCGATCGCCACATCCTCGCTGCGCAGGTGGGCGGCGGACCCCAGCGAGGAGTGCACGTCGGAGTAGGCGACCGCGATCAGGCCCAGGTGCGACAGCTTGTGATGCAGGTCGGAGACGACCACGTCCGACGCGCCCACGCCGTAGATGTCGATTTTGCGGGCGTCGGAGATGGCCGAAACCGCTTGTGCCAGCGCGGAAATGTCGAAGGTTTCGAACGTGTCCTGGATCGCCTGCTGCGACGCCAGCGCCACCTTGCGGGTGATCGCGGGCAGCGGGTCGTCGGCGGCTATCTCGGCGTCGGCGCCGATCGGCAACTGCCGGCCGGCCGCTTCCTGCTTGTAGCCGGCGACCGCGAGCATGAGACGCAGTTCCTGGTACCCATTAAGCCCGATGCTGCGGCAAAAGCGCGTCACCGTCGTGGCGGAGGTGCCGGCGCGGCGTGCCAGCTCCGAGATGCCCACGCGGGCGATCTCGGCGGGCTGGTCGAGCACGAGGCGCCCGACCGCCCGCTCGGACTCGGCGAGGGTGGGTAACAGGCCACGAAGCCGCACGATGAGGGTCTCGGCGTCGCTTTCGGTCGTGGACACGGTCATCATCTCCTCATTTCATCTGCCCGGCGGTAAGTCCGGATTGGACCTGACGCTGGAATACGGCGTAGACGACAAGGACCGGGATGATTGCCAGGCTCAACCCGGCGAACAGCCGGGAGTAGTCGCCTCGATATCCCTCGTTGACCGCCAAGGCCGCCAAACCTTGCGCCAGAACATAGTTCTCTTCCTTGCTGACCAGCACCACCGGTAGCAGGTACTGGTTCCAGTGACCGAGCAGGTTGAAGATGCCGACGCTGATCAGCCCGGGTTTCGCCATGGGCAGCATCACCCGGAAGAACAGCGAGAAGGGGCCGCAACCGTCGATCATCGCGGCTTCGCCAATCGCGTTGGGCAGGGTTTTGAAGAACGCGGAGAGGAAGAAGACCGTGAACGGCAGGGAGTAGGCCGTATACACGATCATCAGGCCGGGCAGGGTGTTGAGCAGGCTTGTCTGCTTCACCACGAAGAATAGTGGCACCAGGGCGAGGAAGACCGGGAACATCATGCCACCCACGAAGGTGAAGTAGATGATCCGGTTGCCGCGGAACTGGTAGCGCGCAAGGGCGTAGGCCGCCGTCGCGCCGAGCAGCATGGTGAGTGTCAGCGACACCGACAGCACGATGGCGCTGTTGATGAAGTACTGCCCGATGTGGCCGTGGCTCCAGGCGCGGGCGAAGTTGTTGAAGCGCAGCTCCGACGGCAGGCCCCACGGCTCGTTGAGGATCTCGTTGTCGTCCTTGAGGGCGCTCAGGAAGACCCAGAGCAGCGGCAGCGCCGTCATCAATCCCCAGATGGCCAGGAAGCCCTGGGGGGCGAAGTTGCCGATCCTGAGGTTCTTCACGACAGCTCGATCCTTTCCCGCCGGGTCAGGCGCAACGCCACGATGGTGACCGTCAGCGTCAGGAAGAACATGATGACGCCGATCGCCGAACCCTGCCCGAACTTGAACTCGCCGAAGGCGACGTCGTACATGCGTTGCCCCACAACGTCTGTGGAGAAGTTGGGGCCGCCGCGCGTCATCACCTGGATGAGGGCGAAGCCGTCGAGCGCGAGGATCGCCAGGTACACCCAGGCCACCTGGACCGTGTCCCAGACCAGGGGAAGCGTGATGCGCCAGAGGGTGGTCCAGCGGCTGGTCCCGTCAAGCGCGGCCGCCTCGTAGATGTCGCGCGGGATGGCCTGCATGGCGGCGCCGAAAAGCACGACGTAGAAGCCGACGTTTGCCCACACCATCACGGCGAGCACCGCCCAGAAGGCGTATTTGGGGTCACCGAGCCAGGTCTGGGCCAGCCCGTCGAGGCCGACCGTGCGGAGGAAGCCGTTGAGCAGGCCGCGCCGCGGGTTGTAGATCTCGAGCCAGAGCACGCCGATGACGGCGACCGAGAGCACCTGCGGCGCGAAGAAAATGACCTTGTAGAAGGCCGAGCCCGGTACCCCCTTGATGCGCCCCTTTCCGTTGCCCACATTGAGCATCGAGGCAAGGAAAAGGCCGAACGCGATGGTGATGACCGGCAGCAACAGCATGAGCAGAATGTTGTGCCACAAGGCATTCCGCAGATAGCTGTTCTTGAACAGGTAGATGAAGTTGTCGAACCCGATGAAGTTGAAGTTGGGCGACAACCCCTGCCAGTCGGTCATCGAGATGTAGAACGCCTGCGCGTAAGGCGATATCACGAATACCGCGTACACCCCGAGTGCTGGCAGCAGGAATGCTGCCAGCAACGGGTACTTTCCGTGTTTCATGCCGTCCGCTTGTACTTCTTGAACGACGGGTCGGCGGCGATCTCGTCAGCGCCCTTCTGGCACTTGTCGAGGAACTCCGCGGGCCCGATGCGGCCGGAGAAGAACTCGCCGCACGCCGCGTCGACGAGGGTGCGCTCGAGTTTGCGGTAGTAGGTGTTGTACACCCAGGTGAAGCCCTTGTCGCCGGAGGCCTTGAGCGCCTTGACGCAGGTGTCGAGGCCGAACGGCAGGGTGACGCCTTCGGCGGCGCCGGCGACGACGGTGAGGCTTGAGACCTTCTGCGTGAAGTCCTTGGCGCCCTTCATCGAAAGCATGGTGCGCATGTACTCCATGCCGCCGCGCACGTTCTTGGCCTTGGCCGGCACGACGAACGGTTCGCCCGCGGCACCGCGGATCGCCTCGAACGGCAGCTTGTCGCTCTTGCCAAGGCTCGGCGTGGGTGCGACCGCCATGTTGAAGCCGGTCGGGGTGACCGCCTTCTGCTCGTTCTCCAGCCAGGAGCCGCAGGAGATGAAGGCCGCCTTGCCGTTGCACCACTCGGTCTGGGACTGCTTGTGGTCGAGGCCGGCGGAGCCGTCAAGGATGTACTTGTCCTTGACGATCTGGTACCAGGCGTCCGCGGCCATCTTCATGCCCTCGGACTTCCACGCGTTGGGCACCAGGTTGTCGATGTCGATCGCCACCTGCGGCCCGGCGAACTTCACCGCCGTCGACAGCACCGGCCAGCTCATGTAGCGCGGGTGCAGGCCCTGGTAGGTCCACGGGGCGATGCCCGCGGCCTTGATGGTCTTGCACAGCGCGATGTGCTCGTCCCAGGTCTTGGGGTACTGCCAGCCCTTCTCGGTGAAAAGCTTGGTGGAGTACCAGATCCCGTAGACGGTGTAGGCGTAGTTCAGGATGAACGCCTTGCCGTCGAAGGAGCCGGACTCGACCGCGCCCGGGAGCAGGGTCTGGCGCACCGTCTTGCCCGGGGTGTCCAGGCTCGGCGCGTCGAACAGGTCCTTGAGGTCGGCGAGCTGGCTTTGCGCGACCAGCGAGCCGCCGTCGATGGAGCCGGCGCCGGAGTTGTTGATGACGTCCGGCGGGGTGCCGTCGATGAAGCGCGGCTGGAGGGTCTTGCTGATCTCGACGACGGCCGTGTGGGTGATCGTCGACTTGGGGAAGTTTTCCTTGTACATGGCCTCATGGGCCTTGGCATAGTCCTCGCCGAGACCACCGTTGAAGATGACCACCTCAAGCGGTGCGTCCTCGGCCACGCCGAGTGGGTTCTTCGCGTCTTTTTGGCCTTGGGCTTGTTCCGGGGTGTCGTCGCCCGCGGTGGCGCAGCCGGCGAGGAGCGCCGGGGCAACGGCCGCCGCGGCCGCGGTGCCAAGCACCGAGCGGCGGGTCAGGTCTTTAGCACTCATTAGGGGTGTCCGTTCCTTCGCCTTTGAACGAATGTGTTAGCGATGCAAACACCGATCTAGAGGCAGTGTCAATGGTTCACGAGGTAACGGTTTGAATCGTTAATTCTTAACTAGGGTCATGGACGGGGCGTTGGCTGGGAGTTCGTCGGTGATGACGGCTCGCGCAAGGGTCAGCGCTCCGTCCAGCCCGGTGCCCCGGGCCGCTTGCAGCTCAACATGTTTCAGCCGGGCGGTGAACCGCTGCCATAGCGGCCCGCCCAGTTTGAACAGGTTTCCGGTGGTGGCAATTGTCCTTTTAGCTCCGAGGGGCAGGGCCGAGAGTGCCGTGTCCGCAAGGTGATCGCCGGCCGTGCGCAGCAGCCCGAGCGCGATCACGTCGCCCTCGTCGGCGGCCTGCGCGACCGCGGGCACGAACCCGGCCATCATGCCGGCGCGGTCGGCCCGATCGGTGATCTCGGCGACCACCTCGGCCGGCTCGCCCAGCTTCTCGCGCAGCAGGCGCAGCAGCGCGGGCGATCCGCCGGGGCGGCCGTCGGCGGCGCGCAACGCCGCGTGCATCGCGTGCCGCCCGATCCAGCTCCCGCCGCCGTAGTCGCCCAGCAGGTATCCCCAGCCGTCGACCCGCTGCCAGGTGCCGGCCAGATCGGTGCCGAGGGCGACCGCCCCCGTCCCGGCGGCGATGACGGCACCGTCGCTCAGGCCCAGGGCGCCGACATAGCTCGTGAGCATGTCAGAGCAAAGAAGCACATTTTTTGAAGGCATTTTCGGGGGTACCCCGTCCCGCAGCCGTGCGCCGGTGAGCTGGAACCCGGTCGCGCCGACCGCTACGGCATCCACTTCGGACGCTCCCGAGCGCGCGAGCAGGTCCACCACCAGGGTTTCGACCGCGGCCACCTTGTCGGTGATGCCGTCGAGCTCGGATCGGGCTTCTGTCCGGCCGTCGCGGCTCAGCGCGGCACGCGCACCGGTCCCGCCGACATCCACGCCTATCACCAACACGCACACCATGTTAGTGATTAACACGGGTGTGTAAAGACGTGTGAACTATTGACACTAGTTCACCAGGCCCTGAAGCTTTCCTCCATGAAAGCCTCTCGTCGAAGTATGTTGATCGCGGCCGGCTCCGCCGCCGTCGCCGGGCCGCTGGCCCTTTCGGGGTCGGCACCGGCCGTCGAGGGTTCGGCATCGCCCAACCCCTTCACGCCCAAGCGGCAGTTCCGCGCCATGTGGATCGCGACCGTGCTGCGCCTTGACTGGCCCAGCCCCGGCGCGATCGAACAGATGAAGGCCGAGTACATACAGATGCTCGACTTCGCGGTCGCCACCAACCAGAACGCGGTGATCGTGCAGATCCGCCCGACCGCCGACGCGTTCTGGCCGGGCGCGCTCGAGCCGTGGTCACGGTACCTGACCGGCACCCCCGGGCAGGACCCCGGCTGGGACCCGGTCGAGTTCCTGGTCGGCGCGGCGCACGAGCGCAACCTCGAATTCCACGCGTGGTTCAACCCCTACCGGGTCAGCATGCCCGCGTCGGCGACCGAGGCGGGCGTGGACATCACCAAGCTCGCCGCCAACCACCCGGTGCGCAACAACCGCAACTGGGTGATCCCCTATCCGATCAACAACGTGGCCGGGCGGTTGTACTACGACCCGGGCATCCCCGAGGTGCGGCGCTTCTGCCAGGACGCCGTGCTCGACGCCGTCGCCAAGTACGACATCGACGGTGTCCACTTCGATGACTACTTCTACCCGTACCCCGCGGCCGGGCAGGAGTTCCTCGACGACGTCACTTGGGCCCGGTACGGGCAGGGCCAGGGCTGGGCGAGCCGAAACGACTGGCGGCGCAACAACATCAACCTGCTGATCCAGGAGACGAACCAGCGCATCAAGGAAATCAAGCCCTGGGTCAAGTTCGGGGTGAGCCCGTTCGGTATCTGGCGCAACAAGGCCACCGATCCGACCGGCTCGGAGACCAACGGCTTGCAGTCCTACGACGCGATCATGGCCGACACCCGGACGTGGATCAAAGAGGGATGGATCGACTACGTCATCCCGCAGGTCTACTGGAACATCGGCTTCGCCGTCGCCGACTACGCCAAGCTCGTCCCGTGGTGGTCGGAGCAGGTTCGGGGTACCAACGTGCACCTGTACGTGGGCGAGGCCAACTACAAGCAGGGCACCGGCGGGGCGTGGAACGACCCGGCCGAGATGAGCAAGCACCTGACGTTCAACCACGCCTACCCGGAGGTCAAGGGCAACAGCCACTTCCGGGCCAAGCTCGTGATCGACGACCCGCTGGGTTCCACGACGCGGCTCGTCGCCGACCATTACAGCAAGCCGGCATTGGTACCCACGATGGAGCATCTGCCGTCCGGGCGGGCGCACCATCCGGTCATCAAGCACATCTCGCGCTCGGCCGACGGGGTCACGCTGACGCTCAAGCCCACCGCGAAGGGCCAGCCCTTCGCACAGGTCACCTCGTACGCCGTGTACCGGTTCGCCGAGGGTGAGCAGCCGTACTTCGAGGACGCCTCCCACCTTGTCGGCGCCGTGCGCGCGACCGGCGGCGAGACCACCTTCGTGGACGCGGACGCCCCGGCCGGCTGCTACTACGTCGCCACCGCGCTCGACCGGCTCTGGAACGAGAGCCCGCCGAGCCCACCCCGCTCCGTTTGATCCTCCAGGGGCTGGGTGTCACACCCAGCCCCTATTCTTTGACCATGAGCTTTCCACCTTCGGCGGAGCCTGTCGGCGACGTCCAGCGCGTCCTGTGCGTCTTCGCCCACCCCGACGATGTCGACTTCGGCAGCGGCGGCACGGTCGCGCGCTGGGTCGACGAGGGCCTCGAGGTGGCCTACCTGCTGGCGACGCGCGGCGACGCGGGCGGTTTCGACGACACGCCAAGGGATCAGATGCCGGCGATCCGCGAGGCCGAGCAGCGGGCCGCCGCCTCTGTGCTCGGCGTCAAGCAGGTGGAGTTCCTCGAGGGTTACAGCGACGGCCTCCTCACGCCCTCGCTAGAGCTGCGCAAGGAGATCACCGCGGCGATCCGGCGGTTCCGCCCCGACCGCATCCTGACCAGCTCGCCGCTGCGCCGCTGGGAGCGCATCTCCGGCCCGTCCCACCCCGACCACCTGGCCATCGGCGAGGCCACCACGTGCGCCGTCTATCCCGACTCCCGCAACGAGTTCGCCCACATGGACCTGGGCCTGCCCGCCTGGACGGTGCGCGAGGTTTGGTATTCGGGCGGACCCGATCCGGACCACGCCGTCGACGTGACCGGCACGTTCGACCGCAAGCTGGCGGCGTTGCGGGCCCACGTCACCCAGACCACGCACATGTCCAATCTGGAGCAGCTGCTGCGGGATCGCCTGTGGGCCATGGCATCCAGCCTTGGCCTGCCCGAGGGCAGCCTGGCCGAGGCGTACACCATCATCCGCACCGAGTGAGCCGGGTTCTACTCCCTCTCGCAGCTGAGGGTGACCGAGGCGTTGAAGGTGTGCCCGCGGTTGGGGTCGTTGAAAATCTCGGTGACGAACGGGCCGCGCGCAATCGTGCACGGGCCGAAGAAGCCGGCCTCGCGCGCCGCTTCCTGGGCCATGCCTATTGCCTCCGCGACCGCCCACTCCGCGGTGTGCCGGACGGGCGGCGGGAGTACCGGGTGTTTCGCCCGGACCTGCGTGAGGCGTTGGCCGATCTGGCGGCGGGCCGGGCGGATGCGTTGCTGTGCCTGGATTTGGACCGGGCGTTTCGCGACCGAAGGATCTTCAGGATTTGATCGATGTGGTGGAGAACTCGCCGCACCAGATTGTGGTGGAGTCGGTGACCGGTTCTTTGCATATGGAGAAGGGGCACGACAACTTCGACGCCGAGATCCGGGTGTTGGTGGCCAACAAGTCATCGCGTGACACCGCGCGGCGGGTCGCCGCAGCGCGGGAGCGTCAGGCCCTTAACGGGCAGTACGGCGGGGGCGGCGCCCTTCGGGTTCTGCCTGGGTGCACCTGCCGTGGCCAACGGCGCGAAGGTGGAGGAGGCGGTGACCGGGGCGGCGTGGTCGGCTGAGACGTTGCGTGAGATCCTGTTGCGCCCGCGTAACGCCGGGTTGACCGTCTACCGGGGCGAGATTCTGGAGGGCGTGGCGGCGCCGTGGGAGCCGATCGTGTCGCGGGAGGTGTTCGAGGCGGTGCGCACGCTGTTGACCGACCCGGAGCGGCGTACCGGGCCGGGTGCGGCGCCGCGCTGGCTGGGGTCGGGGTTGTACCGGTGCGGCAAGTGCAGCCCACCGGAGGCGGAGGGTGGTAAGCCGGTGACGTGTCAGGTCACGTTGGGTGGGCGGGAGCCGCGCTACCGGTGCAAGGACCACAACCATCTGACCCGCAACGTCAAACTCGTTGATGATCTGGTGTTCGCGCATGTGGTGTACGCGTTCACCCATCCCAGGGCCTTTACGCTGCTGGTGCCTGCGGCGCCGGAGGTGGACGCTGAGGCGCTGCACGCGGAGCGCAAGGCGATCCGCCACCGGTTGGAGCAGATGGCAGAAGATGAGGTGCTGGGGTTGAAGACCCGCGATCAGGTGATCGCCGCCACGCGCAAGGCCACCTCGCGGATCAACGAGATCGACGAGCTGCTCAACACCAGCGTGACCGCCGACCCTTTGGCTGATGTGGTCAATTCGGTGAATCCGGTGGCGACGTGGCGGGACCTGCCCACGGTCACGATCCTGCCCACCGGGGCGGGCCGCCGCTTCGACCCGACCCGGGTGCGCATCGACCCTGAGCATGGGTTGGGTGCGCCGGTAGTGGCCGGGTAGCGGCTCCACGCATTGAGTGTGGCGAGAAGGGCGTCCCACGAGTCAGTGGGCGCCCTTCTCGTAGGTGTAGGGGTTGGCCATCCAGGGACGGCGGTTTGGGTTTTACCAACCGCAGGGGATGGTGTAGGGGGTTGTCATGGTGCCGGTGGCGCCAGTGACTACGACGTGGGAGGAGAAGGTGAAGCCGCCGCCGCCGGGGTCGTTGCAGTTGAATGTCGCCCTGCTCCAGCGTTCGGCGGAGTTGGTGGTGACCACCGGCTGCCGTTGCGCTTGGGGGTTCACCCACTGTGCGGTCGTCGGGCTGCCGTCGTTGCGCCATTGAACGGCGCACACGAAGTACTCGCCGTTTGGCAACCCGAAGCTAAGCGCTGGTTGGCAGAAGATCGAGGTTACGAGATCCTGAA